>JANPHP010000362.1:0-39505 GCA_031424495.1 Bacteroidota bacterium
CTACCTGCTACCTGCTACCTCTTACCTTCTACCTTCTAACTTCTACCTTCTACCTCAATTCTCCATTGTCAATTGTTTACTGATGTATTTTGCGATTTGTACGGCGTTGGTGGCGGCGCCTTTGCGGAGGTTGTCTGCAACTACCCAGAGGTTGAGGGTGCGGGGCTGACTTTCGTCGCGGCGGATGCGGCCTACGAAGACTTCGTTGCGGCCATGGGCCTGCAAGGGGGTAGGGTAGAGCGCTTTGCTAGGATCGTCACGCACGATCACGCCGGGCATGGCTGCGATCAGGGCTTTGGCCTCGGCGAGGTCATATTCCTCCCAAAACTCAACATTGATGGCCTCGCTGTGGCCTGCGCGCACAGGTACGCGCACGGCTGTGGCTGTGAGCGCGATGCTTTGATCCCCGAGGATTTTGCGGGTTTCGTGCACCATTTTCATCTCCTCACGGGTGTAGTCGTTGTCGAGGAAAATGTCGCAATGGGGCAAGACGTTCATGTCGATCTGCGCGGCATAGGTCTTCGGGCCGTCGATCCCTTCGCGCTCATCGAGCAACTGTTGCAGGGCGGCCTTGCCCGTGCCGGTCACGCTCTGATAGGTGCTCACGACGATGCGCTTGATCTTGTATGCCTTGTGCAAAGGGGCGAGAGCCATCACCATTTGGATGGTACTGCAGTTGGGATTGGCGATGATCTAGGCGTCGCCGATGGCCGCGCCATTGATCTCGGGAACGACGAGCGGCACGCCCGGCTCCATGCGCCAGGCAGAACTATTGTCGATCACCACGGTGCCGACCGCGGCAAATCTCGGCGCATGCTCCTTACTTGTGCTGCCGCCAGCTGAAAAGATGGCGATGTCCGGACGCTTGGCGATGGCATCGTCCATGCTGATGATCTCATGCCCGACGCCTTGATACACAATTGTTTGGCCGACGCTATTTGCAGATGCTACGAGGATCAGTTCTTGCATCGGGAAGTTCTCCTCCGCCAAAACCTTGAGCATTTCCCTGCCTACGAGACCTGTTGCTCCGACAACTGCGACTATCATAAATTCAGGATATCTTAAGTTTCCCCAACGATAAATTCTTCGTAAATTTCGAGCTAAAGATACGGAAAATAATGCTGCGACTGAGATTTGTGCTTTCCTGCTTCCTTTGCTTTGCGTCTAGTTTTGTATTCGGTCAGGTCAATGATAGCTTCCTTGACGGTAATTTTTCAAGTGGTCCGGCGTGGAATGGTGATGCTGGGGAATGGGAGGTCTTGGCAAATGAGCTGCATTTGAACAAGCCGGGCCCGCAGGTGACCAGCGATACATCCTATTTGAGCACGGCAAGTGCGGCGATTTGCAGCGGCGTCTGGGAGTTCAACCTGCGCGTGACCAACAATCCTTCGACCGTGAACTACCTGGAACTGTTTTTGGCTTCCGACATTCCCAATATCAAAGGCTTGGTCAATGGTTATTGCCTGCGCATCGGCTTCAGCAGCGGCACCGTCACTTTGCATGCTGTCACCAATGGCGTCCTTTCCGCATCGCTCTACACGATACCGGCTGCAACTGCACCCAATATCATCACCGCCAATGTGAACGCCAAGATCAGGGTAACCCGCACGGGAGCGGGCATCTGGAACGTCTGGCTGGACAATACTGCAGCCAATGGATCGGCTTATGTCTTGCAAGGCACGGCCACGAGCTTGCTCTATACCAATTCCAGCTATTTTGGCGTTTGGACCAAGTTTTCCTCGACGCGTTTCAATTGGTGCTTCTTCGACAATTTTCTTGTCACGGGTGCAGCCTGCCCCGATACGACCAAACCAACAGTGATTTCCGTAATTCCAAATTCTACTAGCACAGCCACGGTCACTTTTTCGGAACGGGTCGGGCTGCCGACCGCGCAGACGCCGAGCAATTACATCCTGAATTACCTCGTGAGCCCAGTTTCGGCCACGATACGAAATGGTGACTCCACCAAAATCGATTTGGACTTCGGTACCCCAAGCTTCACCAACTGCGCCAATGACTCTGTGAAGGTGATCAACGTGCAGGATCGCGCGGGCAATGCCATGATTGCTGACACGCTGCCTTCTATTTATTTTGTGCCCGGTGTTGCAGGCTATAAAACCGTCGTACTCAACGAAATCATGGCCGGTCCAAGTGGCTCGACCTGCATTTCGCAAGTGGAGTATGTCGAGATTTACAACCGCTCCAACTTCCCCGTGGATCTCCAAAACTGGAAGATTTTCAACTCCTCGCCGCTCACCATTACCAGCGTCAGCCATCCGCTATGCCCAGGAGAATATGCAATCCTCTGTTCGCCGACCAATGCAACGACATTTCCTGCCAATCTTGACGTGATCGGTGTGCTCGGCTTCAGCACGCTCAATAATACTGGCGAACCGCTCAGTCTGCGCAGTAATCTTAATGTCTTGGTGGATAGCTTTGCCTATGCGAGCGCGGCATCTGCCATCTCCTGGGAACTCGTCAATCCGACCGATACTTGCTCCACCGCTTGGTTGCTGAGCACGGATCCCTGCGGCGGCACGCCGGGAGCTTTGAATTCCGTTAACAATACTGCGCTTGACGTCACGCCGCCTTCGATTTCGTCCATTGCGATTGCTGGGGCTTATTCGATCGTGGTATGTTTTACAGAGCCAATTGCGTCGGGCGGCGGCACGACGGGCAATTATAGCGTCTCACCCACGCTAGGTGCGATCACCTCTGCCGTGATGACGCCTGGCAACAACTGCGTGACGCTCACGTTCACCCAAACGATCGATACATTCCAAATCTATACCCTCACAATCAACAACTTGCAGGATTGTCGGGCGAATACAGCGACCGACAGCGAAATCTTCATGATTTCAGGTCCTGTGCCCCTTAAGCGGGTGATCTTCAATGAAATCTATTTTGACTTGTCGCCTGCAGCAGTGGGTTTACCGAGTGTCGAGTATGTCGAATTGTACAACCGCAGCATTTACCCCGTGAATCTAAGCGGATGGAAATTCAAGGACAGCGGGGTCACACAGCATGTACTCGGCAACTATATCTTGATGCCTAATGCATATGTCTTGCTCACGGATGTGCTGGATACGGCGGCTTTTACGGGATTGCCCTACCTGGGCGTGCCTTCTTTTCCTGCGCTCGACGATGGCGGCGACAACCTGAGCCTGCGTGACCAATACAACAACTTGGTCGACTTCGCGAACTACGATATCTCATGGTACAACAGCCCTAGCCAAGACGGCGGCGGATGGTCGATCGAGTTGGTAAATCCCACCGACACCTGCAATACGGTCAGCAACTGGCATGCATCCAATGATCCCAGCGGCGGCACGCCGGGAATCGTGAACTCGGTGTTTTCAACGGCTCCTGATATCACGCCGCCTACTATCACCTCGATCACCGTCACCAACATCGATACCGTAGTCGTTTGTTTTTCAGAGGGATTGGCTTTTGGCATCGCGGCGACCGCTACCAACTATACGGTCAATGGGCTCACCGTGACCAGCGCGGTGCCGATCGCGCCCGATTACAGCTGCGTAACGCTCGCGTTAAGTCCCTCGATCTCGACTGGCATCGTGTACACACTCACCGCGACGGGCATCGAGGACTGCGCTGGGAATTCCGCCCCGACTTCTGGCGATTTCTTAATTTCTGGGCCCGCTTCACCTCGGGCAGTGATCATCAACGAGATCTTTTTTGACCCAGACGTCAATGTCACTGCCCTGCCCAATGTCGAATATGTCGAGTTGTACAACCGCAGCACGACGCCATTTGACCTTGCCGGATGGAAGTTTCGTGACTCGGGATCGCCGCATACCCTGCTCAATTATGTGCTGATGCCGGGCGCTTACGTGATTTTGTGCAAGGAAAGCGATACAGCTTCCTACTCGGGCGTTCCCTATTTGGGGATGAGTGCTTGGCCTTCGCTCAACAATACGGGCGACAATTTGGGCTTGCGTGATCCATTTGGCAGCCTGATCGACAGCGTGCAGTACGTGGCACCGGAGTGGTACCACGATCCGAGCAAAGACGGCGGCGGCTGGAGCATCGAGTTGCGCAACCCCAACGATTCCTGCAATGCGGTGAACAATTGGGCAGCTAGCGAAGACAGTCTCGTCGGCGGCACGCCTGGGCGCATCAACTCGATTTATTCGACATTGCCCGACACGATCCCGCCCCATATTCTCTCTGTGAGTGTATTGGCTACTGATACTGTCTTGGTCTGTTTTGACGAGGGTTTGGATTTGGCTACTGCTAATATGATCGCCAACTATACCGTAAGCAATGGTTTGGTCGTGAGCAATGCCAGCCTCGTCACGCCCGCAAATACTTGCGTGCGCATCGCATTCACCACCGCGATCGACACCGGCACCGTGTACACGCTCACCGCCACGGGCGTCGAGGACTGCACGGGCAATGACACGCTGAGCACAGGCATTTTTGTGATCAATGGTCCCGCCCACAAGCGGTCCGTGATCTTCAATGAGATCATGGCCGATCCGGATCCCGTCGTGGGGCAGCCCAATTTTGAATATTTGGAGCTCTACAACCGCGACACGGTGGCTTGGGACCTGACAGGTTGGACACTGCACAATGGCGGACGCCGCTACATCGGCAGCCATGTGCTCCTCCCCAATGCGTATGTGCTCCTCGTGAAGGAATCGGATACTGCAGCTTTCTCGGGCTTGCCTTATGTGGGCCTCGCAAGCTGGCCCGGCCTCACCAATAGCCTCGACCAATTGGGCCTGCGCGACCCTTACGGCAATGCCATCGATACGGTGAGTTACCTGATGAGCTGGTACCAAGACCCGCTCAAAGACGATGGCGGCTGGTCGCTGGAGCTCGTCAACCCGACCGATACTTGTGCCCTCATCGGCAACTGGATCGCTTCCAACGATACCACAGGCGGCACGCCCGGTCGTGTCAACAGCGTGTACAACGCATCACAAGACCTCACCCCGCCGACGCTTTTGTCGACAACGGCCACCGACAGCAACCTCGTTGTGGTTTGTTTTGATGAGACGATGTGGGGCGCTGGATTGCTGCTGGCCAGCAATTATGCAATCGACAATGGTATCGGGCAGCCAAGCACGGTCACGCTCGTGCCCGGCAGCGGCGATGCCTGCGTGGAGCTGCTCTTGCCGATGAATATCGACACCGGCACCGTGTACACGGTGACAATCACCAACATGCGCGATTGCAAGGGCAATCCCGCTGGCCCGCTCACTGGGCAATTTGTCTTGGGGGGCAATGCCAATCGCTTCCAAATCGTGATCAATGAAATCATGGCCGATGAGTCACCGGTCGTAGGCACATTGCCCGAGACGGAGTATATCGAGCTCTACAACAAAGGCACGAGCGTCGTGTCGATCGCAGGCTGGAAGGTGACCGACCACGTGAGCGTGGGCACGGTGCCTGCCTATAACCTTTTCCCCGGCAGCTATGTAATCCTCTGCCCAACAGGCGCCGTCGCCGATTTCGCGGGCATTGCGCCTGCGGTCGGCGTGCCGAGCTTCCCCTCGCTCAATGCAAGCGGTGACAGCTTGGAAATCAAGGATGCTTTGGGAAATATCATGGACCTCGCCTACTATGACGTCACGTGGTACCACGATCCCAACAAGGAAGGCGATGGCTGGTCGATGGAGCGGGTCGATCCTACATTTGACTGCATGAATGGTGACAATTGGCGGGCCTCGAACGACGCGAATGGCGGCACGCCGGGAGCGCTCAACAGTGTAAACGCTACATTCAACGACAATGTGCCGCCCACGGTGTACAGCGCAGTCGCCACAACCAATACGACCATCCATGTGGTCTTCAGTGAGTTGATGGATCCTGCATCCCTCTCCAATACGGCAAATTATTCTTTGGATCAGGGGATCGGGCAGCCTGCATCGGTTTCTGTGAATGGCAGCTTGCCCTTCTCGGTCGATCTCACATTTGCCTCGGCGATGGACACCAACCTCATCTATTGCCTGAGCGTCACAGGAGTGTTGGATTGCCCCGGCAATGCAATCGTGGCCCCCAATTCGACCTGTCTCGGCATCGCGGCACGGGTTGCCCTTGGTGACGTGATCATCAATGAGATTCTTTTCAATCCCTATACAGGCGGTAGCGATTATGTCGAGCTCTACAACAACAGCGACAAGATCATCGACCTCGCCGAGATCAACATCGGGGAGATTTATGAGGAGACTGATTCGATTTTCAATGGGAAGGCTGCAAGTGTCGGCCCCAAGTTGCTCTTCCCGAGGTCCTATGCATGTTTTACAGCCGACAAGGCCCATCAACTCATCACATACCTGCCGATCGATCCCGTTGCGATCTACGAGCTTTCGAGCTTCCCGAGCTATGACGACACAGAGGGCAAATGCGTGATCTATTCAGACTCAGGGTTGGTGCTGGATCGCTTGGATTACCTTGACGATTGGTCATTTCCCAATCTCGATGACAAAAATGGCGTTTCGCTGGAGCGACTGGATTTTAATCGCGCTACGCAAGATCAAGACAATTGGCATTCGGCGGCATCTACCGCGCTCTACGGTACTCCCGGCTATAAGAACTCTCAGATTTTGGTGCCCGAGGGCGATGCCGAGGTTTGGCTGCAACCATCGACTTTCAGCCCAGATCAAGATGGTTTTGAGGACATTCTCGCGATCAATTACCATTTCTTGACGCCCGATTGGAATGTGCGCGTGACCGTGTTTGACAACAAGGGCCGCCCAGTGCGGTTGCTCAAGGAGAATACTTTGGTAGGAACTGAGCGCGGCACCTTCAACTGGGATGGCACGACCGATGGATTCCACAAGGCGGATGTCGGCGTGTATGTGATCCTGCTCGAAGGCGTGAATCCTGTAAGTGGAGACAAGAAAAACTTCCGTTTGGGCTGCGTTTTGGCGGCAAAACTCTAGTACCTGTCCTTGTTTGATTTGCGCATCCCCCAAAATCTAGCCATGGTTTTGGGGGATGTTCATTTTGGGGAATGAAAGATAATTGATCGTACCCTAGCCGTTCGGAGGCGCGTAAACGGTGTGCATCGTAATTTGAAATTACAAGCTGATCAGGCTAGTGCAAAGGATGAGGATTTTTTTGACGTGTAGAAAACCGCTATACGGGAATTCTAGCACGCCTATGGCAGCCTACCCGATTCCTCAAAAGTGAAATTCAGCGTGAGTTATTTATCGATTGTGCACTTTGGCGGCATCGGTGGCGATGGGCTCGGGCGCATCAAAAGTTGTATGCCGCATTTTTTTGCTGATGAAGGCCATCCGCAGAAAATCGGGCAAGATTTGCGTGGCGTAGTAGCTGATGCGGTTGAGCGTGCCGGGCACGATGAAGCGCTTTTTTTTCAAACTCTCGGTTATGGAGATGCGGGCCACTTCTGCAGGTTCCATAGAGACCATTTTTGCCAGGATTCCTCCGGTGCGGATGCGCTCACGTATCTCTGGGCTCGTCAGCACCCCACTAGGACATACGACCGAGACGTGCACATTGCCGCCCCGCATCTCATACTCGGTGCCGAGCGATAGGTACATGAGGAATGCCTTGGTGGCAGAATAGGTCGACTTGTAAGGGATAGGGTAGAAGGCTGCTTGGCTGGAAATATTGATCACGTAGCCCTGCTTTTGCGTTTGCAACCTCGGCATGAGTCCGCGCATGAGCAGGTAGGGCGTGAGCATGTTGAGGTGAAGCATCACGCGGTGCTTGCGGCGGTCGGTCTCCGCAAATGGCCCCACCGATCCCAAGCCCGCATTGTTGATGAGCATGGATACATTCAGGTTTTCCTCCTCTACCCAATCCAGGACGACATCTGCCGATTCTGGTTCTGATAGGCTTGTTTCCAGTGTCTTGACATTGATTTTGTACTTGCCTGCGAGCTCAATGGCTAGATCTTTGAGGTCCTCGTGCGGCAATGAAACCAATGCAAGATCATAGCCACGCGTGGCACATTCTTCTGCCAATGCCTTTCCGATACCTCTACTTGCACCGGTGATCAATGCAAATCCTTGCGAATTTCGCTCCATGACTTCCCATTCTCACTGTTCTCACGTGCAGCATTGCACGTGAAGCGTGTGCGCATGCTACCTACACATGCGATCGCGGCGCAAAACTATCAATTTCAGAGCAAAAAATTGCAGCTTTTCACCATAACCGACAATTCGGATGGAGCGCGGCGGTCTGCGGGGACGTTTTTGGGAGGCTAGCCTTTCTTTGCGAGTACGCGACGATCCACGTCGGCGACGGTTTTGCGCAGTGCTTCTTCATAGCTGTGGGGAGCATAGCCGAGCTCCCGAATTGCCTTCTCACTGGAAACGGGCCACGAAAAAGTGCCTTTTTCGATCCATTCACGTGTGACAAGTGGCTCCTTACCGAACCATTTGGACCGCAAGCGAAACACCGCTGCCACCCACCTGAAGAGCCAAATCGGAACCGCAACGGGACGCCCTTTTTTTCCGGTGATCTTGGTCAGCATTTTGAATAGGTCGTCAAATGTCACGTTGACTCCTCCTAAAAGGTAGCGTTCGCCACTGCGACCTTTTTCCATCGCCAATAGGTGACCATCAACGATGTCGTCGATGAATGCCATGTTGCCGATCTGTGTTTTGAATCCGGGATAAGGCGCCAAGACGCCATGCAAATAGCTCCTGACCAATAGGAGGTAGGGATTCTTGCGATTGATGGCACCGGGCCCATAGACGCGCGTAGGATTCACCAATACGATATCCATGCCTGCATTCACATAGTGCTGCACGCGCTCCTCCATCATGATCTTGGAGCATTCGTAGTCGGTAAAGAAGCGTGTCGTGCGCACATGCAGTTCATCAACGGGATAGACGTGGCTCGGATCGGGCGGACCGATCGTGCCTGCCGTCGAAGTGATCACGATTTTTTGCACGCCAGCCGCTCTCGCGGCTTCGATCAAGCTGATGGTACCACCGACATTTACCTTGTAAAAATCTCTCGAATCGGTTGCCCAATCATTGGAGATTGCAGCGAGGTGGTACACCTGCTGCACGTCTTTCATGGCGGCAGCGATCGTATTCATCGCTGCAAAATTACCAGCAACTAGCTCAATATTAGGATGCAAAAGATCCTTATTGCCTTCGATCGAGCGCACAATCGCCCGTACTTGGATGCCACTTTCGGCCAATCTCAGCGCCAATCGAGCTCCTAAAAAGCCATTGGCTCCCGTCATCAATACTTTCATGCCAGGTATTCGCAGCATTCATCGCTGCGACTGCGAATTACGACAACAATTTTGGGATCAGAAACCATTTGAGCTGACATTGTCCTGGTTGTAATGCAGACCACTGGTGAATATTGGCCTCCAAGCAAACCATGCCCGATGTCGGGATCACAATCGTGCCTTGCATTTGCAACAAGTAATTCACAACAAGTTCCAGTGTAGGGTTGTGGCCGACCAGAATGGCATTGTGGCAGGTATCGGGTAGCTTTTGGAGCAAACCGACGATGTACCCATGGGCACATTCATACATATTGGCATCGGTGCGGATCGTGGCATGGTAACCGATCTCACGTGCGATTGCCTCTGCGGTGGTTCGGGCACGCAGTGCCGTCGAGCTCAGGAAAAAGTCGGGCTTGAAACCGACGTCAAGCAATGCACGTCCCATTCGAGGGGCGTCTTCTTTGCCACGACCATTCAACGGGCGGTCGTGGTCGGGTAGCCCGCTCGACCAGTCAGACTTGGCATGTCTGGCAATCACGATTGATTTCATCATATTCTCCTTTTTTGAGGTCTCGCCTCCAAGTTGATCTCCCAAATATATCAAATAGAAAACCCGCACAACGATGCGCGGGTCTTCTATTCGTCTAAAAAGGAAAATTATTTTAGGACCACAATCCGCAGATTGGTCTGGTAGACGCCTTTTGCATTGGTAAAGACCGCATTAACAAGGTAGATGCCTGCAGGAAGGTCTTTGGTGACAAACGTCGCCGAGGAGCTGCCTGCGCCAAAATGGCTGTTGGTGATCTGTGCAACTGGGCGACCGTCAATGCTATAGGCCTCCAATTTCACTTGGCTGGCTTGTGGCAAGTCAAAAGTGATCTGCGTGGAGGTGACAGCTGGATTGGGGCCCGCCTTGATGGTGATACCGCTGCTGGCGATTTGTGCGTCAGGACGAGCAACCAATGTTGCTGATTTGAAAGCACCACGGCCATGTGTCGCGATGAACAATGTATTGTCCACGGCATACTTGTAGTTCACACCATCGATGTAATCGAGGAAGTAGCGGCGGTAGTTCACGTCAGTGACAGGGACATTACCGATGCCATTGCTTTCATTGTTCCAGACGACGCTGCCACCGCTTTCATAGTCGCTCGTGGTCGTGTAGACGCCTTCCTCAGTGCCGATCACAATGCTTTTGTGTAAGGCATCTGGATAGAATGCGGCTGAGTGCACCGGTAGGTCGGCTTCCAAGTTACCTTGGATGCTGCGAAATGTTGGTGTTGCAGCGTTGGCATCGTTGGTGATGTAGACGCGGTCGTCGCCGGCAGGATAGCCGCCAAAGGTAACGATGAGGTTATTGGCGTTGTTGGGATCGACCTCGAGGTCGGTGATCCAGCGCTTGGGCAAGGTGCCGCCGTCGATGCGCGACACGTCAGTGTCTGGGCAAAGGAAGGAGGGCTCATGGCCTCTGAGGACCCTGAAGATCTCACCATTGTTGGTTGCTGCGTAGACCGTGTGATCTGCATCGCCAGAAGCTGTAATGGCAGTGATGTATTTTTTCTTGCCAGCGACAGTGTTTGGATTGATCAAGTCATTTGAAATCCTAGTCCAAGTCGGCAAGGAATCGACACCGCCAAATGGATTTTCGACTACCCACAAGAAGCTGCCAGAGGCGAAATACATGAAGATAGGCGTGGTTTGGATGCTGGTATCATTGCCAAGCGCAGTCGTGGGGATGTATTCATCCAAGTGGAAGGGCATGATAGGAGCAGCAGAGCGATCGTAAACGCCGCCACCACCAACAGTCGTCGTGGCACGGTCGATGATAATGGAGTCGGGGGCAACACCGAAGCAAGGATCGATAGAATCGGCTGGCAGGCCATAGAAGTCCTCGAAGGAGGCGCCTAAGGTCAATGAGCGTTGCACGCCACGATCTTCAGCTTTGCTCACAAGGATGAAATCTGGCTTGGTCATCGACCAGCGAGCGATACCGCCTCCAGTGAGGGTGGACGAATGAATCGGATTGAACTGTTGCAACGATTGGCTAGATGCGCTATTGTCTTTCATGGCCAATCCATTGAAACGGTCTGAAACCAAGAGGCGCCAGCTAGGCGATGCGGAGATGCCAAACAAGTGAGCGTTGTTGAAACCCTTGCTTTTTGCAGAATAGGTGCGGCCCAGCGTGGTGGTACGCACGATTTCGTGGTCGGAGCCTACGTAAAATGTAGAGTCAGAATTGGGAGCAAACGCAATCGTCAACTGTGGTACTGGCACATAGCGTGTCGAGAATCCTGGAATATTGCTATGCGATGCTGCATCCGTCCAGCCAGTCAGGTTGTTGTATTGATACATCTTGGTACCGCCAATGAAGCAAGTATTGGGGTTTACCGGTGGCACAGCCAAAAACATCGAATAGAGGCCCTTGTTTTTGAATGGTGCAAAAGTTGCAGATTCAAAAGGGGAGATGCTAAGCCATGTATAGCCATTGTCCAATGATTTCCAGACACCTGTACAGTTGCCAGTGATATCATTCACGCCGGTGAGGTAGATGATGTCGTTGTTGGACGGAGCGACGGCAATCGCGAGGCGATGACCACCGATACGATTGTTAGGAGCAGGGTTTGCGTGGGGCACAGCTGCGTTAATGCCGACACCGAAGCTTTGGCCACCGTCTGTCGAGCGGAAAACGGAATCTTTGGTGGCTACATAGACCGTGTTGCCACTTGCAAAATCGACGTCTGTGATCACGCCATTGACCAAGCTATTGGTACCCGTGCTTTTGGTAACCGTAGCAAGGTCGCCATTGTCTGACCAGTAAAGGCCTTTCAATGTGCCAACCAAGGTACGACCGCCACGGGTGGCCACTGCTTGAATCGAGATAAAATCGCCGACATAGCGCACAGAGTTATTGCTCCAGGTGCCATTGTTGTGGCTCCAGGTGGCACCACCGTCATTCGACGTGAAGACACCTTCTCCAGGTTGGCTGTTCAAGCGCAAAAAGCCGTTTTTGACCCTGCCCAAGCTATCAGGTGCCCAAGTAGTGCCATTGATCCAAGTACTTTCTGGCTTGTAATAATAACCCTCGCCAGTACCGACATAAATATTGTTGCCATCGATGGCGATGCAGGAAACTGCAAGATTGTCTGACAATCCAGTGACCATCGACCAAGAATTTCCTTGGTCAGTCGATTTCCAGAGACCGCCACCTACAGAACCAGCCCATACCGTGCCGTCGTTACTCACGACCATAGTGCGCACGTGATTGCCGGTATTGTTGGGGCCTAGCTCATCCCAAGCCAAGTTTAGAGGCCCTTGCGCTTTGGAAACTGAGTTTCCTACTAACAGCAAGACCATCGCCAAGGCGAACAAAAAGGTCGATCTTCTCATAATTCCCAGTTAATATTCCTACAAAAACTGTCAAAAAAAGCAATTAAAAATGAGGCAAACAAACATTGGTCGTAAAAATTGCCCACAAGCAAGCTTGACCGTGTCGAATGACCACCATTTCCGAAAGCTAACACATGTGCAGGCACTCAACCAAGTGGTTTTTTTGCGCTCGATTACGCAATTGAGGATCGCTCATCTGCCGCATACAGCTGATTGACGAGGATGCAGCCAGTATCGATGTTGTAGAATGTTACACGGTTGGGCCCAAATGGAGCCTCAAGTCGCACCCAACATGGCTCAGATATGGCGCTCTGCGTGGTAGCTCGACCTCACCAAAGGGCCGCTTTCCACAAATTTGAATCCCATGCCCATCCCTTTTTCATGGTAATGTGCAAAAAGGTCAGGGTGAATGAATTCATGAACGGGCAGGTGCATTTTGGTTGGTTGCAGGTACTGACCGATGGTAAGCACATCGCAACCGTGAGCCACTAGGTCTTCCATGATGGCATACATCTCCTCAACAGTTTCACCGAGGCCGACCATCACGCCAGATTTGGTGCGGATACCAGCAGCTTTGGTGCGCTGAATCTGCTCCAAGCTACGCTCGTAACGAGCCTGTGGGCGCACGCGGCGATAGAGTCGCTGCACCGTCTCCATGTTGTGGGAAATAATTTCCGGTGCGACATCGAGCATGAGTTGCAAGGCGTCCCAGTTGCCCTTGACGTCGGGAATCAGGGTTTCAAGCGTGGTCGTCGGGCTCAAGCGCCGCACTTGCCGCACGGTTTCTGCCCAAATTTCCATGCCTCGATCCGCCAATTCATCGCGGTTGACAGATGTGATCACCGCATGCTTCACCTTCATGAGCATAATAGCCTCAGCGACCCTCAGCGGCTCCTCTTTGTCCAAGCCCAGTGGCCTACCGGTAGCTACCGCACAAAAGCCGCAGGAGCGGGTGCAGACATTGCCCAATATCATAAAAGTCGCCGTGCCGGCTCCCCAGCACTCGCCCATATTGGGGCAGCGTGCGCTCTCGCACACGGTGTGCAACTTGTGCTCGTCGATGATGCCGCGCACATCGGTGAACGTTTTGCCATAAGGCAGCTTCACCCGGAGCCAATCGGGGCGTTTGCCATTGCCTGGCTGATTTTGACTGATGACGGGGAGCTCTATCATATTGATTACCAAATATTCCCTACTAATATTTCAACCGATCCACCGATGAATAGTTGCTTGTTGGGGGTCGAACCCAGCAGGGGCAACCGTTTTGCAAATACATCGGCAAACAAACTCAGCTCGACAGCCCGAATATAGGCGGTACCGGCTGACAAATCGACCATCGTGCCCAATTTCACACGAGCACCAGGCATGGCCGTGATTTCCTTCATGCCCAAAAAATAGTCGGCAACACCGTAGATATTGCCATAGTTGTAAAGCAAGGGGTCATAGCGATGCACCTCGACCAGTGCTTGATTGCCATTGAATGGAACCGCGATTTGCACATAATAAGGTTTGAGTAGCGCGAGCAGTGGCCCACCTGAGAGCGAGGCCGACAGCCCAACGCGGTTGAAGAGGTTGCGTTGAATCAGCTTGCGTGAAAACCCAAATGTCGGCGCGATCACGTAGCCGTAATTTTGCTTGTCATAGACGTAGTCCTTGCCACCTTGGTCTGCATAGGCGCTTTTGATGCGCAACTCTTTATTGCTTTTGTAAGACGACATCGAGAGGCTCACAAAATAATCGGTATTGGCCCTCGGAATGATGTAGCGCACGTCAAAGCCGAATCCATAGGAATGAGCAAGCATGCCGAATGCCAATCCACCCGTAGCAGGAGGGGTCTTTTCCTGAGTCCAAGCCAAGAGAGGCAACAAAAGCAAGCAACCGATCAAAAAGCGCTTTCCCATACCGAAAAATTAGGCAAATAGTACCAAACTTTCAAGACTCCACATCGCTCAAAAAGATCCTAGCAGGTCGAGGTGAAATGTGAGCCGCGCATTTGCTGGAATCTTGGGAGGCAGCCCATCCTTGCCCTTACCGTCTCCATAACCGAGTTCGGACGGGATAATGGCGATGACTTTGCTGCCCAGTCTTACTTTTTTGACCGTTTCTGTGATGCCGTCGATGACACTTGCAGAACCCATAGAGAATTCCAGCGGTAGCCCACGGCTATAGCTGTCGTCAAAGACGGTGCCATCATCCAACATTCCGTAGTAGTGCATTTTCACCTTGATCCCATTTACAGGGTAGTCGCCGGGACCCGCCTCAACCGTGTAGATTTTGAGCCCATTGGGGTAGGTGATGATTTTGGAGGAGTCGGCAATGACGTAGGGCTTGAAGCCCTTGATCGGAACGGCGTCTGCGGCACGGTCGCGCGCTGTGCGGGCACAACCTGTGAGGAGCAGTGCGGTGAGCATCAACATGGTTGCTGCTCCTGCGAGGTATTTAGTAGTCGAGCGCATCTTTGTATTGCTCCAATAACTTCAAAAACTTGGTTTCTGTTTCCTCGACATTCAAATCGACCTTGCCGCCCGAAGCATTGTAGTGGCCACCACCATTGAAGTGTGCCGCAAATTCGTTGCAAGGAAATTTTCCGATCGATCTGAAACTGAGCTTGGTACCGCGGTCAGATGCCTTGAAAAGGACTCCGAAATTTACGCCTTTCAAGCTCAAGGCATAATTGACCAAACCCTCGGTGTCACCGGGCTGCAGGTCGAAGCGCTGCCCCTCTGCGCGGGTGACGGTCATGTAGGCCGTGTGGTACTCGGGGAGCACCTTCATCTTTTTATAGAGCATGAAGCCAAGGAAGCGCGTGCGCTTCTCAGCAAAGTTGTCGTAGATCAGGTTGTGGATGCGCCCCACGTCTAGGCCAGTCTGCAAAAGTGCAGCAGCGATGAGGTGCACCTCCGTCGTCGTCGTGCTGAATCGGAAAGAGCCTGTGTCGGTCATGAGGCCGACATAGACATTTTCAGCGATGTCCTTGTCCACCATCGCCTCGACGCCCATTTGCACAAATAGGCGGTAGACGAGTTCGGCGGTGGAGGAGAGCCCAGCGACGTGAAAGTTGTATTGGGCAAAATCTTCAGGGTCTAGGTGGTGGTCGATCAGCACGCGCTCAGCGGCTGATGCGCGGATGTACTGCTCGACCTCGCCACAGCGACGCATCGCTGAGAAATCCAGGCAAAAAATAAGGTCGGCAGCCGCCACCAAGGCTGCAGCCTCGACAGGTTTTGCAGCAGCGTCCATGACGTCCGCGATGCCAGGTAGCCAAGAAAGGTAATAATCGAAGGCATTGGGTACAATGACCTGTGCAGTTTTGCCCATCTTTTGGAGCATGAGCGCTAGCGCAATGGACGACCCGATGGCGTCGCCGTCGGGGTTGGAGTGGGTTGTGATCACGATCGGACCACAGGTTTGCAGTTTCAGCAATAGCCGCTCCACTTCCTGTAGCGGATAGAGGGGCAAAGTCTTGGATATTTCAGGCAGCATAGGCGGCAAAACTAATCAAAATTCGGCGGTTGTCCTTTGGTGAATGTGGCATCCTCCTGAACGCGACCAAAACCAGCCCGGGGCCATTCCTATCAAAGTTGGCCAGACACATACCATATATGTGTTGCACGAGAAATTCGGAAGTGCCAAAACTGAAGTTCAGAAGCAAAATTGCCTGACTTGGGGGGCGCGATCAGAAGAATTGAAAAAAAGCTTGAATAGCTCAACGGGAGGGACTAATTTTGCCGCTCACAAAAATAGAAGTAGCAATGAGTGGAAATCTCACATTTACCATCATCAAGCCTGATGCAGTGCGCAATGGGCATACCGGAAAAATCATCGACCAAATCATTGAAGGTGGTTTCAAGGTGAAAGCCATGAAAATGGTCTGGTTGAGCGACAAGACAGCGGGCGAGTTTTACGGTATCCACCGTGAGCGCTCATTTTTCAAGGACTTGGTCGAGTTCATGACCAGCGGACCTTGCGTTCCAATGATCTTGGAAAAAGACAATGCCGTGGAAGATTTCCGCACATTGATCGGCAGCACCAATCCTGCAAGCGCCGCTGAAGGCACGATTCGCAACCGTTTTGCCAAGTCTATCGACGCCAATGCCATTCACGGCTCAGACAGCGACGAAAACGCACTTCGTGAAGGAGCTTTCTTCTTCTCGGAAATGGAAGTATTCTGAATCTAGTCTTTGCATGTGCAGTGAAGCGCCCACGACCGACCGTCGCGGGCGCTTTTCATTAGCGCCTTAGCAGCTCAGGTATCGCCCAAAATTAGAAGCCCTCCTTGTGGGAGGGCCTCTTTCTGCAAACTAACGAACGTAAAAAACAAACTTCTCTTACGAAGAAATCAACTTCAGGTTACACCAGAACGCTAAAATCAGGTTCTTAGGTTGATGTTTTAGCGGTGCAACCCAAACTTTTTGCTGCCGTCTTAGCCGTTGCAGCTGCATGGAGTACGTTTTTACAACAGTTGATATAGCCCAAACAGCTGCCGAGCGGCTAGGAACGTCCAATCAGGACATTCATTTGCAATCCAGATCAAAAGTAGAGAATGCTTCAGAGTAGGCAAATCCATTTGTTGTCCATTCTTAGAAAGATAAATTTCAAAATCGTTGGTAAGTTGTATACCATTTCCATGATTATTCCTAAATTCAACCTTTTGAGAAAAATGGTTGTAAGGTAATTCGGTTAATGAGAAGTTCAGACTACTTATTTCGATTGATCAAGGCCCTCAGCAAGGGCGATCGCAGAAACTTCAAACTTTTTGCCCAACTACAGGACGGCGACAAGCAGTACATCAAGTTGTTTGACGCTATCGATCGACAGGTCGAGTATGATGAGGAAAAGCTTTTGAAGCAGTTTGAGGGGGAGAAATTCACCAACCAGTTCTCGGTTGCCAAAAACTATCTTTACAATTATATCCTCAAGACGCTCCACATCTTTCGCAAGGATGCCAAGACTGAGCTCAATGCGATTTTGCACCAAGTGCAGATCTTGATGAGCAAAAACCTTACTGAGCAGGCTCAGAAGCTGCTGCGCAAGGCCAAGCATCTCGCCGAACGGCAGGAACGTTTTCCTGAGTTGCTTTTCATTTTGGAGACTGAGCGCAACTTGATGTTGCGCCGCGAGCAGTCACGCGAGTTTGAAGCGTTTATCGAGCAGATCCAAAGAGACGAGCGCACGACCGTCGAGAAGGTCGCCAATCAATTGGCTTACAACCATATCTATGATCATGTGTACCGCAACGTGAAGCACTCGATGTCGGCGCGCAACCAAGTGTTGACCGAGCAGATCGAGTCCCTCTTGGCGGATCCACTTGTACAAGACGCCGACAAGCCGCTGTCGATGCGCGCGCGCTTGAGAAGGTATGACATCCTCGTCGACGGCTACAAGCTGCTCAACAACTTGCCCAAGCAGTTGGAAAATCTGATCCTACTCGTGGCTGCATACGACAGCAACGAAGACATTCGCCAGGAAAAAGGCCTCTCTTACATCAATGCCGTCAACAACATGGGAGTCGCCCATTACCGCATGGGGCACATGGCTGAGTCTTTGGCTGCGCTTGCCAAGCTGCGCAGCATCAATGTAGATACTGAAGAAGGCGAGTTGCGCGTCTTTGAAAAATATTTCCAGCTCAAAATCGGCCTTTGTATTGAAACAGGTGACGTTGAAGAGGGCCGATTGGTGATAGCAGACTTTGAGCGCGAGTATCCGGCGCGCGAAGGAACCATCATGAAGGCCGTGGAACTTTCAATTTTCTATCAGATCACCTATTTCTACATCTTTACCGGCGAGCCTGGCAAAGCGCTCGATTGGGTAAACAAAATCCTCAACGAGCCTCGCACAGAGCTGCGCACCGATATTCAGGCCATTGCGAGGATCATGAATTTGATCATTCACTATCAACTCGGCAACTGGGACCTCATCGAATACGGGCTCAAATCAGCAACACGATTTTTATCCAACAGAGATCGCCTTTTCCTGATTGAAAAGACCATTCTCAAGTACATTCGCATGCTCTCATCGCTGGATCCCAACATCAGCTCGATTCAGACCCTGCATGATTTCAGGGCCGAGGTCGTGGTATTGCTAGAAGACAAGCTGGAGCAGCAAGTGATGACTTTATTTAACATTGTGAGCTGGATCGACTCTCGCATTGAAGAGACGACAATGTGGCACATCGAGACGCGCGGTACCCAAGGCGAAAAAGTAGCAAGGTAGGAGGCGGTTGTCGCCAGCCGCCTCCCCTTTATCTTACATGCCTGAAGGGTCCACGATGGCGTCGAGCACTCCATCATTGAATTTGATCAGATAATGTGCGTCGGGAGTGAGCTCTACGATCTTGAGCGTCTTCGCGACGTTGTACTTGTACCATGCATCGCTTACCGTAAGGTTCCAATATGGAGCTGCATGTTGCTCGATCAGGAGCGTGAGCGTAGCATCGCTCATCAATTGAAAATCAGACGAGAAAGGAGCCATCACTACTTGAGGCTCAACAATCGTGTTCACTGTGGACACAGAAGATCCACCCAGCAGCAACGCTGCGGAAATAAGGATAGAATTCAACATAATTAATAACCTATTTAATTCAACAAATCCCGATGCCAATTTCCGCATCGTTTTTGCTGAGAAAACTGTTGCTTTCAACAGGCTCAGCGGCGCCCGTCAATTAACTTGTACGCCATGTGAGAAAATAGTCGGTATAAAAACCTTACTTACAGAGTCTTACGGCATATATTGTTCAATAGGCAAGTTGTAGATGCCTCTCCGTGTATTGTTGGTTTGTCAACGATTCTGGTGGATTTATGTAAGCAAATGGGGTATTTGGCAAACAACTCGATTGGCAGAAGTGGTCCGAATCTGGGGTTTTGTTGAAAACTCTAAAAGATTCTTACATCAAATTTGGATGATATCTTGCTAAAAGTGGAGTTTTTGTGATCGGCTTTGATGTTTGATTTTGAAAATATTTTGCGATTGTTGCCACCGCTATCTTGCTAAGAAAGGAAAGTCTACTTGTTTGTTTTTTGGAAATGCATTGCTTCGGCAATCAGACATCGCCCTGACCTATCCAAGAAATCGAGTTGTATACGAGGCCGTGTTTTGGGCATCCTGAGTTTCCACAAAAGCAAATCCCGCCAACTCTGCGGGATTTGCAACCAACTAAACCAAACTATGGAAATAATCTTTATGTTGTAAAGTCTGCGAGGCAGACCATTCGTTCTTCTGTACCTGCCAAAGATAGCGATTGTTCTATCATTTTCAAAAGATGATTTCGATCAGTTGCAAAAAATCAACCATGAACGTAAGTCTTCTATCGATATGGTATCGACCTTGTAGGGCTTAATAGTCAATCGAGTGTTTGATAATGCCGAGCAAGTGGATCGCGGCAGTCTCTGAGCGGAGTCGGTTTTCACCCAAGGAAAGTGGTAAAAATCCAGCTACAATCGCAGCATCCAGTTCTTCCTGGGCAAAATCTCCTTCTGGTCCGATCAATATTCGCACCGACTGGATTTGATGGAAGGCGATCTCATAGCTTGAAAGCGGCTTGCCCAGCTCGGCATGGCCCACTACCGATAAATCACCAGCACTTGAGGCAATCACCTTTTGGAGCGTGGCGGGCTCGTGCAGTGTCGGCAACTGCGAGCGCATGCTTTGTTTAAGTGCAGCCGACATGATGCGCTCCATGCGGTCCTTTCTGAAGCCAGTCTTGACCGTGTGTTTCCCTAGGTAGGGGTAGATGTCGGTGGCTCCCAGTTCCACCGCTTTCTCGATGAGCCACTCAAAACGATCGGGCTTGTGCAGCGGTGAGACCAGCAGCGCAACGCGTTGTGACTTTTCACCCCAGCCAGCATGTCGCTCGACAATTTCAAGTGTCACTTGGTCCCGCACCACGGCGATCAACTTGCAGACCAGCATAGAGCCGGCACCATCGATGCCGACGATCTCTTCGCCCAGCTTCTTGCGCATGACCTTGAGGCAGTGGTGGGCCTCCTCGCCGTCAAGGATCGCCGTTTCGCCGGTCACTTTGGAAATGTAAAAAGGGGTCATAAATGCGGATTCTGGATAACTTAAATTTCATTAACCGCCCAAACTTGCTACATTTGGCGCTTTAATTCAAATTAATATTCAGAGACTCAATTGATTGCTTATGAATGAGTTTGGTATTAAGTCAAAAATCTTTGGGCTTGAAGCCAGTGGTGTTAACAATTCGTCAACGGTTTATTGGAACCTCCCAGTGCCAGAACTGGTAGAGCAAACCCTTGCACGCGGCGAAGGTGTCTTGGCAGACAATGGTTCGCTTTGTGTTGCTACGGGCGAGTTTACGGGGCGTTCTCCCAAAGACAAGTTCTGTGTAAAGGACGGTGATACGGAGAATGTCGTTTGGTGGGGTGAGGTAAACACACCTTTTTCTCCTGAGAATTTTGCAAAGCTGAAGGCCAAGGTGGTTGCTCACTTGGGTGGACGTGAGTTGTGGGTGCGCGACTGCTATGCAGGTGCCGATCCCAAGCATCGCATCGCCGTGCGCGTAGTCAATGAGGCCCCATGGTCCAACATTTTTGTCAACAACCTCTTTATCAGGCCATCGGCAGCTGATTTGGAAGCGTTTACGCCTGAGTGGACCATCCTTTGTGCGCCAAGCTTCAAAGCATACCCTGCGGTGGACGGCACACGTCAGCACAACTTTACGATCCTGGATTTCACCAACCGCACCATCCTCATCGGTGGCAGCGCCTACACCGGCGAAATCAAAAAAGGCATCTTTACGGTAATGAATTATTTGTTGCCGCTCAAGGGCCTTCTCTCCATGCACTGCTCTGCAAACATCGGCAAAGACGGCGATACCGCTGTTTTCTTTGGTTTGTCGGGCACAGGCAAAACCACTTTGAGCTCTGATCCGCTGCGCAGCCTCATCGGCGACGATGAGCATGGTTGGACGCCCGATGGCGTTTTCAACTTTGAAGGTGGCTGCTACGCTAAGTGCGTCGACCTTTCGCAAGAAAAAGAACCACAGATTTGGGACGCCGTCAAGTTTGGTAGCTTGGTCGAGAACACCAAGTTCCACCCAGGCACCCGCGCGATCGACTTCGCCAACATTTCAGTGACCGAAAATACACGGGTTGCTTATCCGATCGACTACATCAACAATTCGGTTGAGCCTAGCGTCGGTGGCATTCCCAAAAATATTTTCTTCCTGACCGCGGATGCCTTTGGTGTATTGCCTCCAATCTCGCGCCTCACCCCCGGGCAGGCCAAGTATCAGTTCATCTCTGGCTACACCGCCAAAGTCGCTGGTACCGAGGCAGGCGTCAAAGAGCCATCGGCTACATTTTCCCCTTGCTACGGCCAAGCATTCCTACCTTTGCATCCTACCAAGTATGCAAAATTGCTCGGCGAGCTGCTCACAAAGCACAAAGTCAATGTGTGGCTCATCAATACAGGTTGGTCAGGTGGCCCTTATGGCATCGGATCAAGGATGAAACTTTCCTACACCCGTGCGATGATCACCGCTGCACTCGAAGGCAAGCTCGACAACGTCAGCTACAACGCTGACCCATTGTTTGGCTTCTCGATCCCTGCCGAAGTGCCGGGCGTACCATCTGAGATTTTGACGCCACGCAATACTTGGGCCGACAAAGCCGCCTACGACCTCAAAGCCAACGATCTTGCCAACAAGTTCAATGCAAACTTTGACAAGTACCGCGAGTTTGCAGACGAGGAAATGCGTGCTGCTGCACCCAAAGTGCTCCAAGGCTAAATCTTGGCGCAATCCCAAAAAAAGCCGCAACCCCGAGGGTTGCGGCTTTTTTGTCCTCAACATTTCAGCATTTGCGTGGTTATTTATTTTGGTGCGACATGGATTCCCAAATTTCCATAATTTAGCACCTGCATTATGGCAGTAGACCTCAAAAAACGTACGGAATTCTTCATCAAAGATCTCCATGCCCGCGAATCCATGCGATTGGGTTGGTATCGGCAATGGGGCGTGCATGAAGATCAGTTGCAATACTTGCGCGAGCGCAAGGCAAAGCACGCTGCATTCCTCAAGGATCTATTGCGCCGCAGAGGCATCAATCCTGCTTGGTATGCGCGCCCATTTTACATCGCAGGCAATATTTTTGGTTTCTTTTCCGCCTTTTTCCCCGAGAGCTGGGTCAATAAGATCGAGCATACCTTGGAGTGGTGGATTTTGATGCGCTACCGCGAATACTTCAAAAAAATGCGATTGGACCTCAATCTTCGGTCCATGATCGAGGCCATGCAAATGAAACGTATGGGGCACAACGAACCTGGTCCTGACGTGATGCGCCTGATAGAGGAGATCATTTCAGAAGAAGAGAGCAAACAACAGGCTTCTCTGGGTTGATCGACGGCAATTTCAATGTTTTTTGTTGGTAGAATGGGCGACGGAGATCACGCACATGCTTCAGCGCAGTGCTTCGTCATACCATTGTTCGAGGGTGGACGCTGCTGTATCGGGCGAATGATGGTTCAAAATGTGGTTGTATGCTACTCGCCCCTTGATGGCAATCGATTCTGGTGAATGCAGGACAGCAGTCAAGGTTTCCAATATTCCAGCCTCGAGTTTTTTGGAGAATGAAAGTCGCTGAGCGGCCGTGTCTAGCACTGCATTTCCCCAGCTGTCTTTTTCACA
The DNA here is from genome assembly GCA_031424495.1 of Bacteroidota bacterium. Taxonomy (GTDB): domain Bacteria; phylum Bacteroidota; class Bacteroidia; order J057; family JADKCL01; genus JADKCL01. Next base: position 23,220 of record JANPHP010000362.1, read on the forward strand.
ATCGATCACCCAGCCCCGGTCGGCACCATTGATCTCGGGCAGTGCCCGAATGTCGGTGCTCAAAACTGGACAGCCTGCAGCCATGAATTCCAGGGCTGAGTAGCCATAGGTATCAGCCCAAGTCGGCAAAAGGCCTACATCTGCTCGGCGACAATGCGCCATCACCTCGGGGTAGGGCAGGGCTTTGTGTTGTTGGATGAATTGCGAATGTCGGGCGATGATTTGCATCGACTCGTTCAGGTCTTGCGCCGTCGTTTTGCTCGCATAGTCACCAAAATGCATGCTGGAAATGATGGTCAAGCGTAGCGGAGCGCCGCCGCGCAACAATTGATCAAAAGCGCGCAAGGTTTCCAAGCCCCCTTTCCTGAAAAAATCGGACCCTATGAATAGGCACTCAATCGCATCTGAGGGCTTGCGATTCCATTTCTCAGTCACGGCAGCTTGATCCAACAATGGAGCCTGCGGCGGATGCAGGATGCTCACCTTGGACATGATCTCGTCTTGAAACCCAGCGTAGTCATTCAAGTATTGTCGCTGAATCTCGAGCGTGCATTGCGAAAGCGCGATGAGGCGCTTGCAGGCGGGTGCTGCGAGTCTGCGCAGTCCCCATGCGATGCGCTCGCCCCCATAAGCGCCCCAGCGGGGCAGGTAGGTCTCGAAAGTGCTGAGCCAGGGCTTGCGCCCTAGGCTGATGCCATTGAAAAAATGCAAAAGGTCGTAATTCGCCAAGCCGCCATCCCAATGCAACCATGGGAGGTAGGCATGCATTTTTCCCCTGAGCTTGAAATGAAGATAGTTGGGCCCCCGAAACACATTGCGGCCTCTGATCACGCGGTAGCGGTGCAGCGGCAGGTCAGCAATATTTCGGTCATTGGCGTAGCCGCCATGGTTGGTGCCTACGATCCTCATTCAGGCTCAATTGCTCGTGTACACACGAAAATACCTGCACTCCTTGATCATGTCCTTGTAAAAGGCCGACTTGCGATAGGTGTTTTTAAGTGTCGCAAAGCCAGTCTCATAGTTTTTGCCTTCGACCGAGTTGCCGTCAATGTAGTACTGATTCAATTCGCATTTGGCGACCATGAATGCCGCCAAGGCGCCTTGTTCCTTGTCCTTGGCTACCTTGAGTGCCTTGGAATAGTAGTCCATAGGGAGCGTCATGTCTACCGCTTCATCAAAAGTGTCGACACTAAAATTGTAATACTCATCGTGTTGCCCCAATGAATACCATGCTCCACCGCTGCGGTAATAATCCTTGGCGCGCCAAGCGGCCCCAAAATAGGTAGTATTGTAGTAGGCGTTTCCGAGTTTCAAATAATAGTCGGCAGCGTTTGCGGGATCAGTTGCAGCTTTTTGTTGCAAGGCCAGCACTTCTTCGGCGTAGCTCAATTTGGTGTACTTCGTCGTGCCGCAATCCTCACAGTTCACAACATCGCGCGTGGTGGTTCTGAAGGGATCGGCAGCCAATTGGTAGCTTTCCGAGTTGTAGCCGGGCGTGATTTGCTTGAAGATTTTGATGGCCTCGGGGAGCAGGTTGCGGCCGAGCAGGCCGGTACCCTTGAGTTCGAGCAAGGAATTGAGCAGCGGGCCTTCGCCAGAACCGTTCATGCGGTCGAGCAGCTCCTTTTCATAGAGCGTTTTGTCTTCCTTTGCATTGAAGGCGATCATTTCATTCACCAAATCCAAATTGATGGGGTAGTTGTAGAGCTCGTAGCCATGGTCGCGGGCGAGTACTGCCTTGGCATTTTCACCTTGGGCTTCGTAGAGCCAACCGAAGGCGTCATCTCTGAATCTGGTCAGATTGGCAGTTTGATCGTCGCCAAGTTTGGATTTGAGATTGGTAAAATCCTTGAAAATGGCATTCTCCAAGGAGCGATCGACCGTTTTTGCACTGCCGATTCTGAAGACGAGGTCCATCAACTTGCCTTTGACGACGCCGTCACCTTGAAGTGTGACTTGTTTGGTCGCAAGGGCCGCAGCCGCGCCTTGGGTATCACCCGCCAAAAATTGCAGGTAGACGCTCGCCAATTCCCAGACGTTGCGATCATGCATTTTACCACTTTGCAGCACGCGTATCACAAAATCATGCAATTCGCCTGCGGCGCCTTTGGAGAGGCGCTTGTACACGGGGATATCTTTGGAGTAAGGCGATCCAAGCATTTCATTTTCAAGCTTATTGATCTCGCGCAACATCAATACCTCGATCAGTTTGCTGCCGGGATCAAGTTCCTGCATGCGCTGCATGTCCTCCAGGGAGATGGCCTCCGGCGAGAAAGCGCGCAGGAAATAGATGACCGACATCTCATGGTTGTTTTTGCATTTGGCCTGCACGCCTTCCCAAATCTCGTCGCTCAGGATGCGCCAGCCATACCACGCTTGGATACGGCGTGATGGGCATTCGTCAAAAACCCTCGAAAACTGATAGGCCGCTTCGGCTTCCATTTCCATGGCCCGCAAGCATCCTGCAAAATGTGCTTGTGACCAGCTCGCGATGAGCTTGTCGGCGCTTGCACTGGGCAGTACAAATTTTTGGTAGGTTTCGATGGCTGCCTCGGTCTGTCCAACATATTGCTCCAAGCGCAAGGCTTGGTAGGCATAGCGCAGTTTGAGCATGGGCTCTTGCGACACTTTGCACCCTTGCTTGGCGGCGTCGATGATGGCTTGGGCTCCGTCCATGCTGTGTTCTTCCTCAGACCAGGGATCATATTCATAATTGCAAATTGGCTCGGCTTGATGTGCGAGAATCAGGTAGTCGAGCAGCTCACGGCGCTTGTTAGCCTTCCAATCTTTGGCAATGGCATTGTTGGCGAGGTCGGGCGGCAGCGCCCTGCCTTTGAGAAGGTCTTGTTTGATGTCATTCAGGCGATCCAAGTCGGTCTCATAAACCACCAACTTGATGTCGGCCACAGGAACGCTTGCACCAAAATAACTGGCCCAAGCAGTAAGATTGGCATCTACAGAGGTCTTGCTGTCCAGTAATTCGTAGTCATACAGACGCTCAAACGTGAAGTTGAACGGCTTGTATTCCTCCAGCCCCTTCACATCAGGCTCAAAAAAACGGTAGTAGGCACCTTCCCAATCCTCAGACCATGCACAGGCCTTTGATGTAGAGAATGCGCTGAAAATCAAGGCTACAGCAGCCAAGAAAACCAATGGTAAATGCTTCCAATTCATGCGGCAAATTTAGGAAAATTTCCTGCGGATTGCCCCTAAATTTCTCAGATCAATTCGCACAGTAACGTTTGAAATTTGCGCATTCCTGTATCAGTATGGATACAAATTCTGTGTCAGCATACGCATCCCGCAGCACCTCAAAGCCAGCAATTCTCAGGGGTTTGAAATCCTTCTCCCCATGTCTTATCCAATGATTCTTCAACAATTCACACTGGGCAATCATGAAATAGGCGAGAGCTTGTAGCTCACGATCTTCACTCGTGGCGATCGCTCGGTGATAATAACTGACAGCAGGCGCGGTGTCGATGTTGCGTGGCCAGAGTTTCACGCAATGGCCCTCAATTACATAGTCTTTGAGAAAGACCTTTTCATATCCATAGTGCCAGCCGCTATCATCCTGAAAGGTCATGGCTTCCGCTGCGCGTTCGCCGGTCAGCGTATTGTAATATGCATTGCCGATGAGCAAATAGCGGTAGGCATTTTTGCCGTCGTCAATCGTAGTTTGGGCGAGCAGATTTTTGAGCGTCTTGGCGAATGTGAGCTTGTCGAATTTATGGGACTTCCAGGGCACGCCAGCGTCCTCTTGGGCTTTGATGCGTGGCCTGAATGGATCGGGGGCGATTGCCAATGGATCGATCAAGTCGCCATAGTAACCGCTTCTCGATATGCGATAAGCGTGTGAAAGGCTTTCAAAGGTCGCGATCGCCGAGTTGAGCTTGCCCTCGGCCAGTAGGGCCGTGCCTTTGATGTCGATCAACCGCTCGTTGCTCAGGTTGTACGTGAGCATCGTCTCCAGTTCTTTTTCAAATGCCGTCTTGTTGGAGTCTGCTTTGAATACTAAAACCGAATCGACAAAGCTGCTGCGGACGCCAAACCGTTCCAGCAGGTTCCAACTATCCTTGACCAATGTCGCCTTGAGTTCGTCGCCTTGATCCAAGTATTTCCAAAAAAGGGCATCGTTGCGAAAGGTGATGAACCGGTGGCGCTGCCGTGCATTCCAGCCTTTGCGGGTGAGTGTGGCCTCGGCAAATCGATTCTCCAAGTTGCGCGTGACGCGATCGGTCGTGACCAGCTCCATTTCCAAAGCCAACATTTCACCGCGCACGAGATCCTCACCTTTCAGGCTTGGCAGCAAATTTTCTAGCCCTTCGCGTGCTGCGGAGAACTCGCCTCGCAAAAATTGCAAATAACAATGTGCGATCTGCCAGAGCGGCAGGTGGTAAGCCTGCTTTTGGGCGATGCTCTGCATAACGAGGTCGTCCAGGATCGCGATGCGCTTGCGTGCCTTGGGCGCGCGGCGCTGATCGCGCAGCTTGTTTTCAAAATCGACCGAGCCAAAGGCGATCGGGCCCAGCATTTCCTCCTCCAATTTATTGATCTCGCGCACCAATATGAGGTCGAGATCCTCGCGTCCCGGGTCGAGTTGCTGCATCATGCGCATGTCGTCATAGGGCACTGAGTTGTAAGACAATGCACGCAAGGCGTAATTGTCGGCTTTTTCTACGTCATTTTTGCACAAGCGCATCAGCTGCCGCCATTCGCGGTCGCTGCGGATGCGCCACGCATATTGCGCTTGCATGCGTCGGCTTGGGGAGGCTGCATATTGCCGTGAAAAGGCATAGGCTGCCTCGACGGGGCGCTTTGTTCGGGTGAGGCAACCTGCATAATTGCCGACCACCCATCCACCAATTTCCTGTGATGCGCCGAGTACCGCAACTGCATAGCGCTCAAATAGCGCAATAGCCTCCTCATATTTGCCTTGGTATTGCGCGAGTCGCACCATTTGGTAGGCATAGCGCAATTTCAGGAAGCCAACATTTGTGCTTGCGTAGCCGAGCTTGCCATCCTCGATCAGTTGTTTCACCTGCGGATTCACATCCTTGCTGCCTTTGCTCCATTCAGTCGTCTGCAGACAATGCGGTTCGCAAACGTGCGCATAAGCTAGGTAATTGAGCTCGTCCAGGTACGCACCTTCATTCCATTTCCGAATGAGTCGGTTGGAGTGCTTGATTGTCAGTGGTTTCAAGTGTCGATGAAATCGCTCATTCCCCTCCAAAACAATGGATTTGAACGCATCTCCATAGAGCAATTCTGCAATGTCCCTCTCCGAAATGCGATTGCCAAAATGGTATTTCCAACTGATGATATTGGCTGTTTTCTGCATTTCCTTGGCAATATCGTCTGCATCCCGAAGCGCATCTTCGGTATAATACATCGAGTGTGTTTCATCAAAGGTGCGGTAATAAAGCGCGAATCCATGAAATTGCGTAAGGTGCTGCCGCTGTGGCTCAAACAATTTGTAATAACCTAGGTCGCCTTCAGAAATGTCGCAGGCGATGACGGGCTTTCCCAACATGAGGCTTGCGCCCATCAACAGCAGAATTTTCTTGAGGATCTTGGCGAGATTAATCAGGGAAATTGTTTTGGTCATTGGGCGCAGTACATTTGAAAATTGGGACATTCATGGATCAGCATGTCATACATTTTGGTGTCTGCATAGCGGTCACGCAAGATGGCAAATGCTGGCAATTGCTCTTCAAATGGTTGATACCGCGCGTAGGCCCTTTGATAGGCCTGCGAATAGGCATGGTAATCTCCAGCATCGCCATATCTGCCCTTGACCTTTCTTTCTGCGTTTTCTGTCTCGATGGCGGTGATCCATTCACGCGTGTAACGCTCGCAGCGCGCGATCATGTAATAGGCAAGCGCTTGGATTTCAGGATCGTGTGTGGATGCGATCGCACGCTCGTAAGCCGCAATCGCTGGTTTTGTGTCGATATTGCGGGGCCAAAAGAGTCCCTTGTGGCCATCGACATTGTACTTTTGAAGAAAAACCCTTTCGTAGCCAAAATGCCAGCCGCTCCGCATAGGCGCGCCCTTGAGCATGGCTGCTCTTTGTCCGCTCAGCGTATTGAAATAGGCATTGCCGATGGCAAAATACCGCATGTGATTTTTGCCGTCGTCCAGCGATGTCCCTTCGGTCAGTTTTTTGAGCGTTTGGGCGAATGTATGCTTATCAAAGCTGTGGTTGCTCCAACCGTTTTTGTCATTGTCGACCAATCCGATGCGGGGCCGGAATGGGTCGGCATCGAACGTTGCAGTGCTATTGGGACCTAAATGATCGAGCGCTGTAATCGCCTCGTCGAGTTTGCCTTGGGCGATTAAATTGGTGCCCTTGAGCTCCCACAAGTCTGCATCGCTCAAACCATTTGCCGTATAACTCCAAGTGCTTGTTTTTTCAGTCCCATGTTCCAAATAATCCAGCATTTCCTCTTCCAAGGCATTTTTGTGAGGCTTGGCCTTGAATGCAATGACGGAATCGAGCAGGCTGATGCGCACACCAAACCGCGACAACAGCGCCCCGGGTTCCCTGACCAGCGACGCTTTCATTTCGTCGCCTTGATCCATGTATTTCCAAAACAGCGCGTCGTTCCTGAAATCGATGAATCGATTCTTCATGTCGGCATCCCAATCCTTGAATTTGATGGCCGAAGCGGCGAGGCGCGCCTCCAAATGCGGTGTAATGCGTGGAGCGGCGATCAATTGCATTTCGAGGGACATTTTTTGTGCCCGCAGGCGGTCCTCGCCACTCAGCGACGGCGTCAGTTGCTCCATCGCCTCGTTGGCAGCATCAAAGTGACCGTTCAGAAACAGCAGGTAGATGTGGGCAAATTTCCAAAGCTGCGCGTCAAAGGCTTGGTTTTTCCGCAATCCTTGCGTCACCAATGTATCCAATTCTGCGATGCGGGCATGGGCGTAGGGGATGTAGCGTGGGCTGCTCAGGCGTTCTTCATAGGAAAATGAACCAAATTTTGCGGATCCGAGGAGCTCTTTTTCCAGGTTGTTGATTTCACGCACGAGGATCAGGTCGAGGTCTTCGCGACCGGGATCGAGTTGTTGCATCATGCGCATGTCCTCATGCGGCACGGCATGAAAAGAGAGTGCCCGCAGGGCATAATTGTCTGCCCGCTCGCGGTCATTTTTGCAGCGGCGCATGAGCTGCTGCCATTGCCTGTCGTTGTCGATTTGCCATCCCCAGCGTGCTTGCACGCGGCGCGAGGGGGAGTTCGCATATTGCCGGGAGAAGGCGTATGCCGCCTCCGGGTAGCGCTTTTTGCTGCGCAGGCAGCCTCCATAATTGCCGGCCACCCATCCGCCGATTTCCTTGGATGCCCAAATGACGGGCCGCGCATAGTCCTCGTAATAAGTGATCGCCTCGTCGATCATGGAGTTATATTGCGCGATCCGCACGAGTTGGTAGGCATAGCGCAATTTGAGAAAAGGAATGCGGGTTTCCTGATAACCCTTTTCGCCTTCGGCAAGCATGTCATGGATGGTGGTGATGCCGGTATTATGCTGTTGATCCCAACCCTCGGTCTGCGTGCAGAAGGGTTCGCAGCGCGAAGCATAATTCAAATAGGTGATTTCGTCGCGGTATTTGGCATGTTGCCAGCGACGCGCGAGTGGAGTTTGTATTGCCTTGTTTCCGGGGATGGTTTCGATGTAATGGATGCCAACTTTGTTGTGGTAAACAGCCTGTCTGATTTCATCTTCCGAAATTTTCCCACCGAAATAATACTTCCAGCTTTGCACATTGGCCTGCATCAACTCCCCAGGGTCGGTAGCCGGTCCGTCGCCCAATTCAGGTTCTTGACCTCCCCAGCTATTGCTTTTCGTGAAATAGATTGCAAATCCATGAAACTGACTCAATTGTCGCTTTGCAGGTTCAAAAAATCTGTAGTACCCAAAATAGCCCTCTCCGATGCCACAGGCCATCAACTGTCCCGAAAAGCCAAAATTCGCCAACAGCACCAACAGAACAAGTACCCAATTCTTGTAGGATATTTTGATTTTATTGTGAGCAAAGCGTGGTTTCATTGGCTGGTTTGAGGCTGTTTTATTGTGAGCAATAGCGATTAAAATCCCAGCATTCCTTGAGCAGCATGTCCACGATTTCGGTGTCTCCATAGCGGTCGCGCAAGATCGCAAATGTCGGACTCAGATGCTCTATTTTCTCGTAGGGTTCTGCTGCTTTTTCCCCTTTGGTTTCTAGGACGATTTTGGTGATCCAGTGGTTTTTCATGCGCTCGCAGCGCGCGATCATATAGTAGGCGAGTGCTTGGTATTCAGGATCATCGGTCGCTGCAATGGATTTTTCATAATAGCTCACAGCAGGTCGCGTGTCGATATTGCGCGGCCAGAGCATGACCTTGTGGCCCTCAATATTGTGGAGTTCATAAAACACAGTTTGGTGGGGCCGCATCCATTCGGCATTCGCACCATACCCTTTCATGGTACTCGCCATTTGCGCGGTGAGGGTATTAAAATGTGCATTGCCGATGATCAAATAGCGCAAGTGATTTTTGCCATCATGCAGCTTCGTTTGATTTATCAGCGATTTGAGGGTTTTGGTGAATGTGAGCTTGTTGTAGCGGCGGTCCTTCCACAAGGGGTTGTCCGAGATTTCGCGGTTGATCCACGGCCTGAAGGGGTCTTCTTCGAGTTTACAACACGGTTGTTTTATCCACGGTCTAAATAGGTCTTCGTCATTCCCTCCTAGGTATTTAGGAGGCAGGCTGGAAAAAACTGCGATGGCTTCATCAAGCTTGCCCTCAGTGAGCAAGGCAGTCCCCTTCATTTCCAGAAGGTTCTCACGCTTAAAGCCTCCAAAATAAGAACTGCCTTCGCAGTGGTCATCGATTCCCTTCCACAAACGAGTTATCATCTCAGCCTCCAGCGCTGTTTTGTTGGGCTTGGCTTCTAAGCCAAATATGGAATCGATCAAACTGCTCCTGACGTTGTAGCGCTCCAACAATTCCTGCGGAGATTTGATCAATACAGCCTTCAGTTCATCGCCTTGCGCAATATATTTCCAAAAAAGCGCATCATCCCTGAAATGGATAAAGCGCGGAATTTCCTCGGGTTTCCAGCCCCGCTTATCGATGGCAGACAGGGCAAGGCTCTCCTCCATGGCAGGCGTGACCTGCTTGGTGGTCACCATTTGCATTTCCAAGTGCATTTTTTGTGCCCGCATCAGGTCCTCACCCCACAAATGCGGCTTCAGTGCCGCCAAGGCATTTTTGGATTCCTCAAAATGCCCATTCAAAAACCGCAAATAAATATGCGAAAGCTGCCAAAGTGTCGAATCAAAAGTCTGATGTTTGGCAAGTCCATCCACCAAAATAGCATCCAACTCCGAGACTCGCTTGTGGGCATAGGTCGCACTGCGCTGATCGCTGATTTCTGCAGCATAATCTCTGCTGGAAAAGCTGATCGGCCCGAGGATCTCGATTTCAATGTTGTTGATTTCACGCACGATGAGCAGGTCCAGATCCTCGCGCCCAGGGTCGAGTTGTTGCATCATGCGGATGTCCTCGTAGGGAATGGCATGCAATGAAAAAGCCCGCAGGGTATGATTGTCAGCCTTTTCACGGTCATTTTTGCAGAGCGCCATCAACTGATTCCACTGCTTGTCATCGTTGATTTTCCAGCCCCATCGTGCCTCGATTTGGCGGCTAGGGGCGCTTGCATACACGCGCGAGAATGCATAAGCTGCCTCTGCATACCGCTTTTTTTGCCGCAGGCAGCCGGCATAGTTGCCCGTGACCCAAGCGCCGATTTCCTTGGAGGCCCACAATACAGGTTTTGCATACTTATGATAGTAGCGGATGGCATCGTCGTATTTTTGATGAAACTGCGCAAGCCGCACCAATTGGTAGGCATAGCGCAGTTTCAAGAAGGGGATTTTGGTGGATGCATAACGCCGCTGAGCCTCCTGCCTGAGCTCCTCCGTGATATGTGAATCTTCCTTCACTTCGCCCCATCTGCCATAAGCAGTACAATAGGGCTCGCAGGCCTTGGCAAAGCGCATATAGTTGAATTCATCCAGCAGTTTTCCAGCTTGCCACTGTTGCACCAAACCATTGGGATGCTTGGTTTTTTGTACTTTCGGATGTAAATGGAAAGGATCTTCCCCATCGAACGGCAGGTCTTGTAGCAGCTTCCCGTAGATCGCTTCTTGGATATCTGCCTTCAAAATGCCTTTGCCGAAATGATGTTGCCAGCTTTTGAGATTGGCCTCTTGAAGTAGTTCGGAGCGTTCCGATGGACCTACATCATCGTTATTGTCTGGACCATAATCCTCGTCGATTCCGCCAAAGTGATAGTATTTGAAACCATGAAATTGGCTCATTTGCCGTTTCTCAGGCTCAAACAATTTGTAAGAGCCACAAACCCCCGGTCCCATCCAACATGCGCGCAGCGGTTGCGGTAAAATACTACCTAAAAGCGCCAAATACAGAATCCAATGTCTGAATGTCATAGTGGGCGAGCGTCAGCGAGTCGAGGTGGTATAAAGAGACGCTGCGGGCCGCAGGGGCCATGCCATTGCCGAGTAGTTGTGCTGCTTGTAGGAGCGCACCAGGTGCCACTTCCTCAAAACGGATTTCATCGCCTGCATAGAGATAATGCCCCCCAAAATAATGACTTGTATCGACGCGCAAACGGTTTTCACTGAGCTTGGAAAACCATGGGATGTCTACGGCAGATTCGATCCGCAGGTTGTTGATGAGTTTGATCGGTTTTTCACGACGGATGAGCACGCCCCAAGCAAATATCGGCAGCGCCGCATCAAGCGGCAGCGCATACTGATCGAGCTTGCCGAGGTAACGCTGTCCCTCGGCGACATCGAGGATGGAATTGTCCTCTTGCGGATTGTCGAGGTCGCCCATGTTGTAAAACATGAGCATGCCGCGGTCCACAGGCGGCACGCCAGTTTTCTCTGGATATTTCAATTGATGCAAGCGAATTGTGGCGGATAGAGCGATTTTCGCGCTATCGAGCCGTGCATCGAGCCGCTTGAGCAACGCAAAATAGGCGGCACGGGTACCCACGGTCCAGTCGCAATCGATCTGAACCTCGGTTGGCGGCGGCAATTCCTTGGGATGCAGGGAAAAAATGAGCGAAAAAATTTTGTCTGCAAGCGCAGGACAATTGGCCTCGCCTGTTTTTTGGATGGTGCGATTGGTGATGAAAACTGTCGGCGTCACTTTTGCATCGGGCACCTGTGCAAAGTCCACACGTGCTTGCGGCTGCGCCTGCGTGGCGTCCTCGGGCCAATCCACATCAAAATACTTGATGTACAGCCGGCTCACACCAAGCTTTTTGAGGGATTCCTTTTCGGTAGCAGTGGGGGAGTAGCGCGTCTTCCAATGGTAGAAAGCGGGCTCGACCGTAGAGGTTTGGCGACCACAAGCCACCAAAAGCCCTAGCAACAAGGAAATTCCCCAAAAGAGTCTGTTTTTCATTTCGCAATCACAAGTCGCAAATGAGCCTGCGTTTGCGCAGCGCCCGTCATTTGCAGCAAATATACACCTTGTGCCCATGACGATACATCCAAACTTGTCGTCGATTTCCCTGCGAACTCCCCCGTTTGTAGCGGGCGCCCGCTCAGGTCTATGATGCTGTATTTCAGGTTATCAAGGCTTGGATTCGTGATTTGGAATCGGCCGTCGCTGGGATTGGGGGAGATCACTGGCGCAAAATCGATCGCAGGTTCGGCTGCAGTGGCCGTGGAGACTGTGACGGAGTCGCAATAGTTTTGCCATCCGCAGTTTGGAATCAGACTTTGAAAGCAGGCCCAGTAGGTGCCGGCTTGCGCGTAGACATGCATCGTGTCCAAGGCGCTTGCAATCGTGCCATCGCCAAAATCCCAAGCCCAAGCGGTGCCGTCGCCCGGTAGCCCCTGAAATTGCACCGCGAGATTTCCGCTTGTACTCCAATTAAATTGTGGCCCTTGCGGCGCAGTGACGATCACGCAGCTCGAATGATAAATGCAACCTTGGGAGTCTGTTGCCTGCACGTAGAGGGTATCATTTTGTAGTACGCGGCGCATTTGCGTCGTGTCACCATCACTCCACAAATATTGCGTAAATCCAGCGCCAGCATCGAGCAGCAGCGTATCATTTGGGCACACTAGCCTGATATTGGGACCATCAAGGTCATAGAAAAATGGCCCGCATCCGCCGGGGTGCAAGCGGGCGAGGTAAGTCTGTTGGCCCATGGGGATGAATGAAGTGCTATACCCGAACAGCAAATAGTCACCATCGTTGGTCTGCTCAAAATAGCGAGGCATTTCGTTTCCTGCATGGCCTATTCGGTAGATTTGGAGGGGATTTCCCAGGCTATCGACCCTAAAAAGTGCAATGTCGTGATCGCGACCTACGGGCCCATAGGCGATGTCTACCGAACTTGCAAAGGTGTATCCGCCAAAGCGGTCCTCAATTACGCCGCGTGCCGACCGTGATTCAAAACCTATCCCTGGATAGGTCCGAGACCACAACTGATTGCCCGCCGAATCCAAGCAAAGCAGGTAGTTGTCGTAGTCGGTGCGGGCGATCCATCCCATGATCAAAATATTTCCTTGTGAGGTGACCGTGGGCACTGAGCCACCCGTGGGAAATGGCTCGACGTAGTTTCTAGTCCAAAGGGTATCGCCAAGCCCATTGATTTTCACAACCCAAATATTGGAGAAGAATGGGCTCCCGCCTGTGGTGGTGAGGATATATCCGCCGTCGGGCGTAGCGGCCGACATCGTTCCACCTTCGAATCCCGGTCCGCCATAATTTTTGCGCCACAGGGGATTGCCAAGGGAGTCGATATGCATGGCGAGCATGTCATAGCCATTGGCGGTGGTATATCCAGTAAGTAAAAAGCTGCTATCAGGGCGCAGTAAGATCGTATAATTTCCTTCGCTATTGGCTGTATCGACGTAGATGCGCATCCAACTAGAGTCGCCGCGCAGGTCAAATTTCCAAGCCACAAAATCACGGTTTTGGGTTCGTGTGACTCCCGTGGCCAGAATCCCACCGTCGAGCGTTTCAGTAATCGCGCATAAATCGAGCGGTTGGGTAATGCGTCTCGTCCACAACGTATCGCCATTGTAATCGAGGCGCATGATCCATGAATCTGGCCCAAAACTGCCCATTGCGATCATGCCACCATCGCGGGTATTTCTCACCTCGCAGCCGTCGTCGTAGGGCCCACCCCAAGTCTTTTCCCACAAGACTTGCCCATTGCAGGCAAGCCCCCCCAACAGCAGAAACACGACGAGCAACAATCTTCGCATAGCTCAAACTCCTTTTGAATTGGAGAAATTTAAGCAATTTTCAACGCATTCGCATTTGCAATGCCCATCATCGGTGCGATTTTCAATCTTTTTAGGAACAGCGTGATTTTTCGACAGAGCCTTAGGCAAGCGCGAGTTCAAATCGTAAGTCTGAATTGGCTGAACGCAATTGAAAGCGAGCGCTCCAAAAAACGCAAGTCTGAAATGAGGACCGCAAAATGCAGCTAAAGAAGCGTCGACAAGCCCCAATCAATGGCTACTGCATCTGCGACCAGTCGATCGACATCTAGCAATGGCAAAACAATGCATGAATTTCCGTGGCGGGAGCTTCGCTCATAGAGAATACCGCGCGCAGTTCCGATCGTGATGCTACCGAGTTGAATTAAGAATTCCCGTGGAAATTCAATTGTGCTATGTTTGGGGTCGTAGGCAGACTCCCAAGCGATCGGTTCCAATTCAAATGTACATGCAACTGCCGATGAGAGTAGAGGCTGTCCATCTATTTCAAAATCAGCCTTCAACGTTGCCACAACGGTGCTCTTTTGCGGGTCGGCATGCCAATCGAGTTTGGCGCTGATGGCAAGAGTGGGCTGTGTCGGGTTGCCAGCCCCCAAATCTTCAAAGTGGGGTACATTGATTTCAAGCAATCTGAAACCCCATGATACCGCTGATTGAGTCATGCTGAATGGTGTCCTGACTGTGTTGTAAATCGTGCAAAGCGATCGGTTACACGCTCTGGCTGAGCGGCACCGCCTCGGTAATAATCGACTGAAATGCGTTGGGTGGTGGTCCCGACGCCCAAGCTGCTCATGTCATCAACATAGATTGTAACCAGTGATTTCCCTAGGGCTACTTCCAGCTTGGTGATAGTTTCCAAGCTCAGATTCTCTGCCCCCTTCACAATTTTATTGATGTACTGAGGAGTCACACCCACAAGCTCAGCCAGTTGTTTTTGACTGAGTTTCTGCATTCTCAACCGCCGCAATATCTGCAATGCGATCGCTGCTGATTTCATGCGCCAGCCCGATTCGGCCTGTCGCTGCAAGGCTTCTTGCTCCCAATCGCTCGTTTCTTTGGATACGAGCGACATGAATCGTGCCTTATTTTCTTGCTTTTCCATTGTCTTGTAATTCAATTTTATGATCAATACCTGTTTTCACGTCCTTATTTCAAGCACATCTCAGGACCGGTTGCTCAGAGCCAATTAATGCTCTAAAATCGGAGCGTTGCAATCCCGCTTTTCCTCAAATGGACGGACTTCCAAATGACGCAATCGTTTCTCCAAGGTGCTTGGAAATGCCATCTTCAAAGAACCATTTCCATGAATCCCTCAAAATCCGCAATGCCTTCGCCTCTCAGATATTCACGCACCTTTTCCAACAATTTAAGCTGCTCGCTTGTATGCGCTCGCTCTTCCATTGTGCGACTGAGCTTGATTGCACTTCCTACGATCAGATAACATCCCTTATCGATTTTGATGGCGTATATCCGCAACCATGTGTTTCGATTGGCCCCTTTGGCCTTTCGTTTACCCAAAGGCTCTGGCCGAAAGGCCTGATTGTGCAATGGCACAAATAGGCTATCAATATCAGGTACTTTGCCCAATCGACTGTTGTGGGCCAGTCTCAACAAACGCGATTCCATTTCCTTTGCCTCTTGAAGGGTCGTCCATACGGCTTCCTCTACGCTTGCAACGCGATAAAATCCCAATTGTAGGTCCTGTCGATGATTTTCAAAGAACGATTCTAGATACTCGACATTCTGCCAGTTGGCGAAGGCCTCAGAAAAGGCATCTTTCTTCTTCCCCGGCCAGCACACGCTCCACAAATTCTCCCCAAAGATACGCTTTATTTCCATACTATCAACTCATAGGTTTATTTTTCTTCTCATCTTCTCCTACTACTACTACTACCTTTCGAGCGGGGCAATGCCTCCTTTGTGTGTAATTAGTTTGTAAAATTAGGCAATCGTTAGGTGTAAAGCAAAAATAAATGGCTTTGTGCGCTTTTTTCGATGGCAACTGATTTTTGCGCAATTTTGCACAAATGAATGTTGTCGAGCCCTTAGACCTAAGAAAGGCGATTTGGACCTTTTTTGAGCAGAATCGCGCTGTAGTTCTGGCGAATGTCATGGTCAAGCCTGGTCCTAGGCAAGAAGAGGCTGTGCATGAGCTGCGTGTTGCCACCAAGAAAATAAGGGCAGTTTATCGACTCTGTCAGGCGATTGATGGCGATGGTTTTGTTGCAAAAAAAGAAATGAAGGCCTTGAGGGTCTTGTTTCGCACCGCGGGCACTCTGCGCGAAATTCAGGTTCATAAGAGTGTGCTTGAGGCTTATGAGGAGCTGCACCTTGTAAATTACCGCAAGTTGCATCAGCGTCTGAATCTCGAGCGCAAGGATGCAATACCCTATTATGAGGTGCAGCGCAAGCAATTTGACAAGAAACATTTGGTTTCACTGGGAAACAAGATTGCGCTCTTGCTCACGAAAACATCTGAGCAGACGGTCTGCGCGGTGGCAATGGCTTTCGCAAGGGCGCGCGTTGATGAGATGCAGGCCGCGATGCCACTGGGCTACGAGCCTGAGTTGATTCATAAATCGCGCATTTTTCTCAAAGAGGCCATGTATTTGGTTTCATTGCTTCAGACCGCTGGTTATCTGAAAGATCCAGATCGGGCTTGGACGGTTGCAGCAAAGCAGGCTGCGGAAATCGCTGGCGATTGGCACGACCGCGAAATTTTTGCGCATTGGCTACACAGTGAGTTGAGGCTGCGGTTGGAAAAGGACTATGCATTGCTTGTGCAAGACCTTTATGTAAATACACGGGCTTTGGTCAAGCGTTTTCGGCAGATGTTGGTGCCGCTCACGGCCTTTGCTGCCTCCGAATCAGAGACCAGGTAGTGTAATTCCGATGATCTCGTCACCGATCTGCAGCACCTGCACGACATTCATTCCCTCGATCACATCCGCAAAAATCGTGTAGCGAC
>JANPHP010000363.1:0-23543 GCA_031424495.1 Bacteroidota bacterium
AGATTCGTTCCGATGGCTTGCCAATCGACCAATGTTCCCGCAATGTCGGTAGCGATCTGCAATTTCACGGTGGATGAGCCGAGGGCCTTGGTTTCAGCACTCAAGACCGTCGAGGTGAGTCTTGGTGCTGCCAAGCCCCGCAGGGTCAAGGCTAGGCTGTCGCTGCAACCCTGTGCGTTCACCATTGCGACCGAGACGAGGTCGAGGCCCGTCAATTCCGCATCCAGCATGAGCATGTCGTCAGTAGCCGCAGTAAGATTGCCATTCAGCCACCACCGCCAATCGATAGCCCCTCCCGCAGTAGCTTGCAACATCAAGCTCTGACCCATGCAATAGCTCGTGTCAGGCGACACAGTGAGACTTGCCGACAAGGGCTTGGGCATGATCGTTAACTGTTGTGTCGAAGTCTCAGGACACGGCCCCGCCGTGGTGTATTGGATGAAGTACGGCCCTCCTTGGAGACTTGCGTTTGCCTCGATCTCGCCAGTGGTCGCATTCGCAAAAACAACGCTTGCCGTGATCTCGCTGAACATGCCGCCTGGCATGGCGATGCTCGAAGGCAATGGATTCACCCCGCCCTCGCAATAACTAGATAGCGGATAAGCAAAAGCAGCATCATCAGGCACATCGATCCAAACCGAGTCCCGAACATCGATGGCGCAACGGTTGTCAATGTCATAAAACACGATATACGGCCCACCCGGCTGCATCGCGCTCAAATCAAGCTGCCCAAGATCAGTATTGCTGAAGACGATGCCACCGCCAGCAACAAAGCTCCCCAGCGAGTCGCCAAGGACAAAGGGAATCGCATCTGGATCTGATTGGCAATAATGGTCAGGAAAGTAGCTGACAAAGGTGGATGAATCCGTTGCACTGATCTGCACCGTCTGCGTGAATTGCGCTTGGCAACTGCCTGTGAGCGTGTAGGTCACATTCCAGATTCCAACCTGTGATTGGGATAACTGGATTGCCCCTGTGACCGAATCCACAACGAGGCCCGTATCGCCCGAAAACGAACCGCCAGGTGTTCCAAGGATTTGCGGTAATGGATTGGTGTCACCGCTGCAAAAAACCGATGCAGGGTAGGCAAAATTGGCGGATGCAGAACCGAATATGTTCACACTCACATCCATGCTATCCTTGCAAATGCCGCCCGTGATGTGCCTGATCGTATGCGTACCTGCACCGCTTGCGGTGAGGTGCAAGCGCCCATCCGCGTCCACGACGGTCGCCTGCGTCACCGCTTGAAAGGTGCCGCCGTTGCCTTGGATCAATGGCCAAGGGTCGGGATCACCCATGCAGAAGTTGCCGTTTGGCGGGTAGGTGAATGCTGGGTCGTCGGTCGCAAGCACAGTGAAATTCGCCGAGGCCGTGTCTGAGCAAAAGCCGCCTGTGACGTGCCTCAATTCATAGCTTGCTCCGCTTGCGATGCCTGTCGAGGCAATGGCTATCGGGGCCGTGCCTTGGCTGAACAAAACTTGGCCTGGAGTGCTGATCACCTGCCAGATCCCCGCCTGACTTTGGGCTATGGGTGATATAAGTCCATTCGCGCAATATTGCGTCTGTGGCAATGTGAATTGGGCGGATAGGGTCGTATCCACAAGTAAGTTGGCGATTGCCGTCACCGTGTCTGGGCAAAGGCCCGTTGTCGCGTATTGGACGGTGTAGATGCCCGTCCGGCTATTTGCAGGGTCGATGTCGCCAGTCGGGCCGATGGCGAGGCCGCTGGGATTGGAGATAAAAGTGCCACCCGCATTCCCGCTCGAAAACGAGGGCCACGCGGCTTGCGAGCCTTGGCAAAGTGTCGGGATTCCAAGGTTGAGCAGGACGGCTGGATAGCCCACTATCGCGGTCGCAGTTGGCATTACCACCACTTGTATTTCCGTGCTGTCATAGCAGGGCGCATTGGGAACGTACCAAAGTGAGTGCAATCCCACTGCCGACAAGGAAGGTGCAAACTGTCCCGTCGATGGGCTTTGCACCGCAAGTCCCGTCCATGAGCGAAAAACACCACCAGCAGGAAACAAGCTTGCCGTGTCAGGCCGAACAGAACCATTGCTTTGGCAGACCGTGAAGAAAGTAAGCCCTTGGATTGTGGCTGTGCTGGACAAAGTCGGCTGGATCGCCACGGTAAGGGCAACGGTGTCCGCGCAACGGGGATGGTTTGTGCAAAGGAGGAATTGGTTGCTTGGCCCTATTGCGCCCGGATGTAGCGGTATTTCGCCCGTGCTTGGATTCACCCAAAAACCCGGCGCGCCAGTCCGACAACAAAACATGCCCGTCGCTGTCGGCGGTGTGAGCACAACGGATGGCAGCGGATTGGGATCGCCCAAACAAAACACGCCTGCACCGTAGCTCACAGTGGCCTTGTCGCCTGTGAGGCAAACAGTATCGTTGGCGTAGTAGAAATAGACATTAGCCCCAAAGTGCGTCTTCTTGATCAGCTGCAAGCCCATGCAAGTATCACGCCCCCCAATAAATGCAGTCGGCGGTATCTGAAATACAATCCGATCATTGTTCCCATTCCCTTGCGTGACGATGCTCACCGCAGTCGGCGCGACGAATCCAAACACAACCCAAGTGGTGTCCCAAATCTCGCCGCCCGTGGCCTTCTTGAAATTCTGGCCGTGGATGGTGACGGTTTGCATGTTGCAAAAGGTGGTGTCGCCGATTTGCAGCATGGCTGGTAGGCTTGTGTTGTCGTAGTCCTGAATGACGGGACTTGGGCTGCTCTGGGCCAAGCATTGAGCAATGAAAAATAAGGGCATGGCAATGCCGAGGCAATGTAAAGTTCTCATTTCCTTGAAGTTGAAATCTATAGGGGCAAAAGTGTAACTGTGCCACTTGGGGAGTGGCGAAATCCGCACGAGGGAGTCCTTATTCCCCTGCCTGAAGGCAAGGGTGGGTTTCGGATATTATGCGACTAAAGGGCGCATCGCATAGGTAGCTTATTCAAGGATTTCGCGGCCATCAAACCACCAAGCGTTTCCTTGCTTCAGGAAATGAAGGCGAACGTGGTTGATCGGCAGTGCGTATTCTTCCTTCTCATCAAGCGACAACTGCTGTACAAGCACAATTGCATTTTGGCCTTCCAATTCCGGTTTCTCCAAGAAATAGCATCGGGCATTGGGTGCAGCATGAAACAGAACGTCAAGACATGGATATACCTTCTTTCCCCACTTCGTAAGCGCACCATCGTCGGTTTCCCAGTTCTTCGGAAGCGGCTGTGCCTTGGGGCAAGGCTTCTCGGCTGCAATTTCTGAAATTGCCTTTTCGGTGAAGGTAAATCCATAGTCAACACCATCATCCTCGGGGTCCTGCTTCATAACGGAAGGATCGGCACTGAAGACTAGCAACAACCATTTCACATAAGCTTCGCCCCCCTTTTCAACGAACAAGTCGCCAGGCGTGGCATCGGACGTGATAAGCCCGTTGAAGTTACTGATCAGGTAGATTGCTTCCTCATATATTTCCCTTTCAGAAGATGTCCAGTCATGGGGTTTGGGGTTGACCCAATGCGCTTCATGGTTCCAATTGGGACCTTTCTCGAACTGCGACAAGGGTATGCTGTTTTTGAGTTGGGTTGATGGCTGATTGGGACTTGGCGCTTGACCAGCATGACATCCGACAATCATTAATATGGCAAGCAGATAGGCAAAGTGTTTCATATCGTGCAAGAGATTTTAATCGATCCAACTGGCATTGTTCTTTTTCAGCTCATCGGCAAGTTTTGCCCTGTCAGCAGGGAAAATTACCACCATTGATAAATGGTACACTTGGCTGTCGCTGCTGCCTGTCTTCCTTGTGTCCGAGGTTTTGAACCTTGTACCGCCTTCATGAAGGAGACGATTTCGATCATTTGATCCAGAACCTTTGTCGGGATGATCCCTTCCGGGGTCGAAGAAGGAATAATATTTCCGACCCTGCTCGTCCTTGCCAATCCCCGAAAGCGTGAGGTAGTGATCGGTAGTACCTTCGTTGTAGCCATTGCCCGTTTTGGACGCCACCTTGGTGTCCAAATCGCGGTTGTACGTATGATCCACGCCGACCAAAACTGGTATATTTCTTTGAAGGTAGCCATCGATGTAGGCGATTGCTTGTGGAGCCTGATCGTCACTAACCATCCATTCAGGATGGGACTCATTTTTCTCACCCCTGACCTCTGATTTATGGCTTTTGTCCTCATCCAATATCCGAAGAAAATTACCCTGGACACTCAAGTCCCCAATTCCTGAAACGCCAAGTTCCACCATCATTTCGGGTTTTTCCTCCGCAAGGTAGTGAATCAGCATTTCCGAGGCCACTTTGCGGCAAGCGGCCCCCCCTGCATTGGCCATTGAGCGATCAGGATTTGGGACTTTATTACCCTTTGGCCCCGTTTCTTTATTTTGGGAAAAGAAATGGGAATCATCCATGAAGTTGCCCGAACCAGTAACTTCACTATCTGCACATTCATCACCTGACGTACTCCTTTTCGCCTCATCCGCCATTTCACGAAACGGCGCAGCCAGCCCGCCCTCATCCTTTCCCTTCTCTGCCTTTTGCGCCCCTTCCTGTTTCGCCATAAACCGCTTCCAAGCCGATGGCTTGCGCCCGCCGCCCAGCGCGGCCCACGTCGCCGCATCCACCTCGCCAGTCACGGGCAAGCCCCGTGATTGCTGAAACTGCTTGATACCCTTCGTGGTATTGCTCTCGCGATTGCTGCTCGTGGCGATGCCATCAATTTTGCCTTCATACAGGCCGAGCGCTTGAAGCTTTGTTTGCACCTGCTTCATTCCCTCCTTGCCCTCAGGCATGGCCGTCGCAGCCTTAGATTCCTTTCCGTTTCCTCCCGCCTTCGCAGCATCCGCCCGCTTGCGAAAAGGCTCCGCAATATGCGTCTCCACATTCGCCGTGCCCACAGGATTAGTGCCTCCACCCGCAATCTGCGAACGCAAAGCCGCCTGAAAACCCGGCACACGTGTAGGCGTCACACGCGCCCACTTGCTGTCTGCGCATTCCAGTGCTGCCTCTTCCCATTTGTGTTCCTTCATCAGCGCCCAAGTTTTCTGGTGTTTCCCGTTCCAAGATAACCCATTTTGAAAACACATGCTTGCCATTGCAACATAAAAATCATGGTCTGCCACACCCAGCTCCGCCGACTGCTCCTGTGCCGTCTGCCAAGCGGCCGTCACATCTGCTTGCGCCCAAGCCTGCACCTTCGCTTCGGTGATTGCAGCACCATCCGGGAATGCTGCTTTTTCGTCGGGCTTGATCAGGTGGCCCATGCCACCCGTGAGGTTGCCCAAATGGTCTTCATAGACATTCCAGCGAATGCCCTCAAAATCTTCCAGCAACTTGACCAGCTCCGGCGGCACGCCAGTAATGTTGAGCCGTGGCTTGTCCTCCGTCTTTGCGGGGTCGGCAACGCCCGCAGTGCCAGCCGTCAGCGCAAAAGCAGGCGGCATTGCCGAGCGAGTCATGGTTTCCTCTTGCTCAGAGAAATCATTGTGTAGCCCCGGCGACCTAGTCGCCGCGACTTGCGTTCTAGCAGGGTTTTCTTTCATAGCACATCCTATTTTCAATTCGTACATTCAAAATATTGTGGTGGTCTCAGGTGGCAATGAAGGAAACTAATGCGGGGGCGGCCTGACGGCAGCCCCACGCATCGATCAACAGAGAAATTTGGTCACAGATTAGTGACCATTGGGTAACAAAAAGGAGATAAGGTCTAAGGAACAAGGCCGCGCGAAGGGCAAGCGAAAAAGGCGCTTTGTTTCCCTCGTGGTCGAGGTCAGCTAAAACGGCGACTTTACCGCAATACCCATCAGCGCCAGCCAAGCTATCAAGGATGAAAAAATCACAGTTTTGGACTTTGGTGTTCAGCGACCTTGAGACTTAAATAGCGGCGGCAGGTAGATCATCGAATCAATCAACAATAAATGGGGATTTGTGAACTTCGGTCAGGTCAAATTCTACCCTTCGATCTCACATTGACTGAATCAGCCAAGACCACCATGCCGACGCCTTCAGAGACTCAAAATTCACCCACTAGCATGATTATTGGCACGTTCCCGCTCATGTTTCCGCACGGAATCATTTTGGAAGGAGGGGATTGCCTGAAAAGGTGCTTGACGTTCAGGAGCATATAGCGCCCGAACGGATAATCAACTTTGCAGATGCTTATCATACCAACTTAACCAACGTTCCTGGGCAGGTCGGGATAAGCAAAGCTCTCCCTCCATCCCATATTTTTTGTGACAGTATCTCCAAAAAGCATAGTTTTACGTCAAAGATCGCGCTTTCTCTGTGGTCATGTCGCCAAACGGAAACCACATTGAAAGAAGGTTTGAAAAGGCCCGGCCGCTCGCAAGAGTAGCCGGGTTATCTTTTCTTGGGGCATCAGGTTGCGGTAAATGTTGATCGTCTTCATCGTCACCAACCTGCTTCCTTTTGCCTTTTTTTGTTCAAAAAACGCTACCCCGCTATCCCAACCATTCTGATGCCAAGTAACTCACTTGTCCGTTTAGAAAATTGCGGAAGAAAATCCTTATTTTCGTTTGTTATTTTTACTTGACTCGAAAATGGAAAATCCATGCTGCGATGCAACACTCACGAACATAGGCTTTGCGCCGAATGAAAATATGTGCATATTCGGTTCAACTTCTCTGCAAAAAACGTAGGAATCGGTCTCGTCAATGCCCCGTAAGCGAAAACAAGGTGAAAGGACGCCCTCAAGGCGCCTGAATGACACTGTAAATCAGTTGTCGGATGGTGAATTTGAGGATGTCGTCGCGATCCTTGGAAGTGGGAAACGTCGGCGAGTTTTCTTGGAGTTGATCGTATGGCACCGGGGAAAACAGCCCTATGATCCAGATGTCGAGATTGAAGCATACAAGGAGTTTGATATCAACTCATTGAGGGATGTTGCCCTCAGGCATTTGGGTAAGGCGCTCATCGATTTGCGTGAAGGATTGCCAGCAGAATTGCAAATAATCGCCGAGAGCCTGAAGACGGCTCCGAAGGCAAGGCTATTACAGGCAATGGCTGAAATTGCGACAGCAAAGGCGCATGCTATCAAACGATGCTATCTGGAACGACTTGTGAGGCTGATTGCATTGGAAAGAGACGTTTCTCCCATCATTCTCACGGGAAAACAACTTGAGACAGATTTGAAACGCATCGAGGTGGAGATGGATCAAGCAAACGCCAATATTCTATTGGCAAAGGAGATCGCCTTCTTTCGGTCTGAATACTTGGAAAAGGTTAACGCTCACCGCATCAAGACTGGCGAACTTGACTCCAAAATTATCTCCGAATACCTCGATTCAGATTTTGCAAAACTAAGTGTCGTGGGCTATCCACCGCTATTGTTGAGCGAAAAATTGCTGCTGGATGAAGTTTTCAAAGGTCTGAGTGGCAAAGTCAATGAAGCTTGCAGGATTGCTGAAATGGTCTGCGAATTGGATCTGAAATCACCTTTTCTGAGTCCGCCAAGTCGCGCCAAACTCTTGGTAAGACTCTACGATTATTACTCTGCGCTTGGCGACCGATCAAAAGGTGAAAATCTAATTTCACTATTTAGGGCCATCAAGCCTGAAATGCCCGAGAATCGAGATATCTTTTTGATTCGGTTTCTAGTGATTCTATTGGATTGGGCGATCGACCGAGACGATGATGTTGCACACAAAACGGCAAAGGACTTTTTTGAAAGGAATGAAGATTTTGTGCTTTCATCTCCCGTTGGTGGCTACCGCTCAAGAATTCTGATCGTGATGATGGTCATCTACCTCGGGGAGCATGAAGGCGAAAAGGCAAAGCACTTATTCGACCACCTGTACCGTGACAAAGAGCAAAAGCCACCGTTGCTTTATCGAATTTCTTTTTTGATCTGCCATTTGATGATCCTATATGACCTGAAAGAAGTTGATGCGATCAAGCAACATGCCAAAAATTACCGCGAATTCATGCTGGAGAAGGGAGAAATTGCCATGCCCGCAATCGACCTCCTACTGTTTTTGCGCAAGCAAGCAAAGCGGTATGCCGCCACCCGACTCAAGGCCAAAGAAGTCACCACCTACAATTCTGCACTGGATAAGGTAACCACCGTTTTGAGGTCACACCAGAGGGCGGACGTAGTTACCAATCGCCTATCCTATGGCCCTTTATTGAGTTGGCTTGCCGCCAAGCGAATTTAGATGCTATCCAAAATCACCACAATCCCAAACCCCGAATAACTCACGCGAAATGTCAGTGCAGGTGGTGAAACCGAGAGATAAGTCACTGTGAGCTGCCCTTGCGCGTATTTGGCGACCATTTGCCCGTAATTGAGCTGGAAATTTTGTTGTCCCCAATCACGTACCTTGTAGATCGCAGCCAATGAAACAACTTGAGGTACTTGCCCGCCATTCTCTAGCCAGTTCACGAGCCAATTGAACCCGTTGCCATTGCCCCAGGCAAAGCCATTGCCCTGACCATTCCCGAAGCCGTTGCCATTCCCATTTCCGCCCCCATTTCCTTGGGCCTGAACGACGGTCAATGAAATCATGAGAAACAAGATCAGCGCGAGTATCTTTTTCATACACACATACTTTTTTGGTTGGAAAACTGATGAAGACAAGGGCAAGATAGCGAATTTGGAGGCATTTTGGGAACGGCCCATTGCTGATATTCTTAGTTCCTTGGCGGCGTATTGGCGATTTCCCCCAAAATTCTTACATGGTTCTGATTCTTGATTGCGTTGGATTTTGCGTTCAATCAATGCTAGGGAGCGAATGTTTGGTGGTTTTACACGCCCATATCACCGATGCAAACACGCTTTATCGTTTCCGACAAATCAATGCTTTCCTTCATATAGGAGCCAACAATCAGCCCGCAAACTGCTTGCAGGTCATTCCGTGGATGGATTCTTGAAGATGGAAACCTTTTTGGCGACCTTGTTGGCTGCCAAATCCACCCGCAGATACTCACATCCCTCCTTACCCAAACCGCCATCGCCCAAGCAGGAAATGTTCATGAAATAAAGCAATTCGTTGCCGCGCACTTTGCTTGGCTTGCCGAACAGGCTTTCAATATCGGATTGGGGGAGGCAATAAAGGCAATCATGCATCTTTGGTAGCTCGCTGCGTAGTCCTCCCACAGCGACTTCGCGTATATGGAAAAGCCTCAGATTGGAATCAAAGCTCCAATCTGAGCGAATTCGTGCGAACGAGGTCTTGCAGATTGGAATCCGTTCGTTGTGTTCGAGCGAGGGAGTATTTTCGTAGGGTGCGCCAAGGTTCCAGCCTGAAGGGGGCGGTTTTTGGCCATGCTGCATTCGATCGCCAAGGGAGCCGCTTTGCGTTTTCTTCGGACTGTCTTGACGCGCAACGGGGATCGAATCAAGAGGCCCTGGCAACGAATCCTTGGGGGAGGGTGCAAGGGCAATACGGCCCGAATCGACGGAGCCTATTGTAGTTTTCTCGCTCGATGAGCCTTCGTTGGGTGCATTGCATCCAAAGGCAAGCATCATCGCTGCACAAACGCTAATCCAGTAAAATCTTGAAGTGGGCATAGCTCTGATTTTTGAATTGGACGCGCAGCAAGTAAAGTCCGCGACTTTGGTCGGCGACATTAAGGGGTATGGTTTCATTTCCCCAATTTCCGTGCCACTCAGACACCGCCTTGCCTTGTAGATCGAAAAGCGACATTTTTCTAATCGGGTTTTGCATGTCGGTCGTCTGGACATTCAGTAGGCTAGATGTAGGATTGGGATGGATCGAAACCCCGACATTTGACAAAACATCAGGTGAGACGGCGTTTGCAAGGCTGTCTGTGAATTCCGCAATGAATCCATTGATCCCATTCACCTCACCGAAATGATTTCCATTCGCTCCGACCGGATAGGAGGCAACTGCCCAACAGGTAGGCACAGCAGCCCCATATCGGCGCTGGGTTGTCGTGTAGTCACCCATCCGCTCATTGATTCCTGGCGTTGGGATCAATTCGATGTAGCCCTCCCCCAGCTTCACTAGCATCGAGCTTGGTGCGAATGTGCTATCGAAATATACAGCCTTCATCTGCGGGAAAATGTTGAACCCTGATCGCTGAAAGCACATGAGCAGCTTGGAATCGTCGGTGCTATCGACCCCTGCAAAGGCAATTGAGGGATAGGAATCGTCTTGTTGTCCAGACGAAAATCCCCAGCCATTCCTTTTAAGGCTATTTGCTTGAGTACCCACCCTGTTCAGTACCACCGTGCAATACATGTTGGTGTTCTTGCAGTACACAAAATAGAGTTTTCCCGCCAAGTGAAAACCACTGTGAACCCTGCAATTTCCCAAGTCAAGGTAGTCGGTGCTACCTAATTGATACCCAATCGGCGGAACCTCGTAAGGCTGCCCTGATCCAAGCTGGTAGGAATTGATCGTTGCCCCTGCCGCTCCTATGCTATCAGTCAAGTGATACCAAAAGAGTTTCGTCCCCGTCTGCCCCACCGAAACGAATTCCGTACTTGCCAGGTAGATGCCTTTGTTGTAGCTGTCAGCCATTAGGCCGTCCGAGAGTGGGCAAAGAAAGAACGCCATCTGACCGCTCGCATCCAAAATGTCGGGCCAAATCCGCATCGCCAATGCCAGGCTATCGTAGCCATCCTGCTTCCTGATCTGAAAGAGCTTGTTGCCCAATGGCGTGCGCGTAGCATCATCAATCATGTTGCCAGTGATGAACAGCTCGTCACGATTGACCGCAATTTGAGGGTAGTCGATAAATTGCTCATTGTCAAGCGTGTCTGCATCGATGCGGTAGTGATTCCAACCGTCCCTTGGGTCGTCAGTCTTGGAAAAGCTTACCAATAGGTCACTGTTGCTTCCCAGCGTGTAGGCAATCACCACAATGAACCTATCGGCATAGCGGTCATAGATCACCCTCGGGTCATAAGGTAGGTCATATAAGTTGGTGTCTCCAAAGAAATCACGATGGTATTGGAACTGCAAAAGCGTGTCGGGGGTATCGCGGTAAAAGTCAATCGTGGTATTGTCCATCCCCACGATGAAACCGCTATTCGAGATCGCCATGCTGTTGTCTGCTGGCGGGCCTCCCGTGAAGTTGTTGGCGACAAAGCTCCTGCCGAGTCCAAGCCCATTGGTTTGGGCGGCCTTGAAGGTGGTTGCATCTGTGGCGTGATCTGCGACCAACCCATCAGGGTCAAATTTGGCGCTTTGGCCTACGTTGCGGAGCCGACCTTGGCTACCCGCACATACATGCTGTTGCACCGGCCCTCCATTGGGCTTCCATCCTCCTGGAATTCCGCTTGGTTTCCAAGGTTGCACGGTCATCGTGATCGGCTTTAATGGCGTTCCGACATTGGTGCCTTGACTTTGGGCAGTTTGAGCCATGAGGGCTGCCATCCCGCCAAGGATGGACAAAGTCACGAGAAACAGGGCTTTTCGAGTAATCGTTATTTTCATTGGGCAATTCGATATTGGGAGTTTGCACGTTTGAGATGCACGAGGATGGAGACAATTGCGGCAACTGAGATCGATTTCATTTCCCGCCATTCGAGGTCGTTTCCTTCGCCTTTTGGATGGAGTCGTGAATTCTCATGCGCTCT
Source organism: Bacteroidota bacterium (assembly GCA_031424495.1). Taxonomy (GTDB): domain Bacteria; phylum Bacteroidota; class Bacteroidia; order J057; family JADKCL01; genus JADKCL01. Next base: position 11,570 of record JANPHP010000363.1, read on the forward strand.
TGATTGATCAGCCTGGCTTCCTCGGTTTTGGCGGCATTCTCTTTATAGCTCGGATCGCTCCCCTTGCCCGGTGTTTTACCAAAGTGCTGGTTTGCGCCTTTGCCTTTTTCCTTGTTCCTGAAAATCTGCGTGGCTGGCAATGGTCGCTGGGTCTTTGCTTGTATGGCCGAATCCCTGATAGCTAGGATTTGTTGTTGATTGGTTTCGATTTGAGCCTGCAAGCTATCGACAATAGCCTGAACAGAATCAACCTTCAATTCCACGAATGCAGCAACCGAATCCAATTGCGCCTTGCATGGCGCATCTTGAGGGGCGACGGGTTGGGATTCGCAAGCACTCAGGATCAAAAATGTCAGGAGAAATGGCAAGACTGTTCCAAACTTCATTGCAATACATCGATTTGTGTCCGAATCATTATCTGGATTTGTGTTTAGAACTTGATCGGAGGTTCGTGAAAAACATTCCTGTCCAGTCCATCAGGGCCGACCTTTTTGTCGATTTCCTGTTGCAGGGAGTCACGAAGAGACTTGATCGTCGCCTTGCCCTCCGCATCGATTGCTGTCAAGTTTCGAACGCGCATCCCCAAAGAGTCAATTTCAGCTTCTCCTGAATTGGACATGGAATCTATCTGCTGGGCACAGTCCTTTTGTTCCACCACCTTGCCGCATCCTCCCAAAAACAATGCCCCGATGCTAATTGCGAATAAGAAGTTTCTTGGTCTCATAACTCTTGCCTTGAATGAAAATGCTGACAAAATACATGCCGTTGTCGAGGCCCGATGGATCGAACAGGTAGGATTCGCCAGAAAACGCAATCTCTCGCACACGCTGCCCCATTGTATTGCAGACGACGATCACGCCCTTCCCTCGGCTGGGGAGCTTGAAATGTACAATGCTGCCACCGATGGTGGGGTTGGGATAAATTTGGAACCTATCGATCTGGGTTGGGGCTTGAAGTCCCACGGCTGGAACCGTGTCCCCCAATTCGGCGATCCAGGCATTCACTCCATTCAGTACACCAAAGTGGTTTGCTGTGAGGCCAAATGCATGTGCGCCTACCATCCAACAACGCTTGTAGGGGTCATTGTAGCGCCTTTGTATGCACGTATAGTCGCCCCATCGTTCCATTGAGTCCCAAGGCGCGACCAGGTCTCGTCGCAAATCAAGGATTCCGTGGCCTGTCTTCACCGGAGTCGCCACAATGCTCCAACCCGTGCTGTCGTAATTCACCGCACAGATTTCAGGAAATTGATTGGGGCCAGTCCGCAAGAAGCCGATCAAGTAGTTTTCATCGGTCGAGTCCGCACCAAAGCAAGCTATGGATGGCCGCAGAAAATTCTCGCTGTTGGCTACGCCATCAAATTCGGAATGCGTGAAAGCATTGGTCACAATGTCGATGTTGGCATACACCAATTCCGCCCAGTCTGCATTGCTACGGGTAAAGACGAAATGAAGCTTGTCGTTTTGAAGCAAGCAGTATTGAATATCGCAATCCAAGACAGAAATCCGATCCCTTCCAAAACCACCCAACTGCGTTGCGTAGGAAGGTACTTGGTAGAAGAAAGCTGGCAAATTGGAATGCCCGACAATCTGCCCGGAGGGACTACCAACTGCTCCCGTCAATTCAAACCAAAAAAACTTCGAGCTGTTGTCTGCGTAATTGGACACCAAATAGATCGTGGTGTCATAAGAGGCCACTTGCATTGCACTATTGGCTGGAACAAGCACGATGTTTTTTCTACCATCGGCATTCTGGGTATCCTTCCAATTGTCATAGGTCAGGCTTGGGGCGGCATTATAGCCGCTTGCCTTGTCGATTTGCAGGATCACATTGGACACCTCGGTGTTGGTGTTTGAGTTTGAATTGAAGTCTGCGATTACCGATGCCACGATGAACTGGCTCTTAGTTACGGCAATGTTTGGGTAGTCAAACCAATACTTTTTCTCGTCCCCGGCTGTAAAAATGCTGTCGCAGTCAATTTGATAATGCGTCCATTCAACCGTATCAGCCACAAGCGGCTTTGAAAAACTCAGAATCATCCGTGCATCCACGTGGTTGAACGAATGGAACAATGAAACCAGGATGAAACGATCCTCATGACTGTCATAGATCAACCTTGGATCAAACACGCCACGGTCAAGCGTTGTGTCGTTGTAGAGCGTTGTAAGTGGCAAGCCGAATTGGGTGATCGTGTCGCCGTTTTCCTTGAAATAGGCGATGCTGTAATTGTCTGCCGCTACAATGATCCCGCCGTTGGAGATCGCCATCGTGTTGTCTGATGGTGTACCACCAGTAAGATGGTTGCCTTCAAAGTTGCGCCCTACATTCACAATCAAGGCATTGGTAGATGCCGTCTTGTCGTCGCTGTCATCAAGGGCTCGGTCGGCGTATGGCGTCGGGCTTGGATCGCTGCCAACCGTACCCCTCTCATGTACGAAATCTGCAACCGGGCTTGCCTTCCAAGGCAAAACAGCCTGCTTGAGAGGAAACGCCATGCCTGTCCCATGCTCTGCATGGACGGTAAATGTGCCGTCCTGGGCAGCAAGCCGGAGCTGGGAGAAGGCGAAAATCAGCGCAAAAATCAGTGCAATCCGTTTTTTCATAGCATGGTATCAAGGACTAAAACACAAGGTTACGACTTTTCCAAGGCGACGGCAACACGCATCAGACACAAGGTGCGACTATGGTGCTCATTCCATAACGAATGCTTCGGGCTTGCATTTGAAACAATGCTATTTCAGGACAAGTCATTGCGACGGAATTTGGGGGGCGGACGCATCAGTTCCTAACAGTTCCGAATGAAACACGAAAAAATTCATCAGGAACACAATGCGAGCACGATGATTCCTGACAAATCGAAAGTGGAGGCTGCTGGATGGCATGCGGAACGGAGCATCTATTCATTCAAGATCGATTTTTCAGAAAAAATATTCAAGGACTATTGTATTACATAAATTTATTTTATACATTTGAGTTCGATTTACTAAACACACAACATGGACTTCACACCTTACATTGGAGAACGGCGCTACAACAAAATCCTGGAGCTATCGGAGCGTCTTATGCAAAAGTCATTCATCGGCACCGATACGGGCGTTCCGTACCGCTCGATCAACCATTGGGAGAATTCCGGATTGATCGACAATGACCGTGGCGAAGCTCGGAGCTGGCGTAGGTTTTCATTCGTGGAATTCATCTGGATACGCATGATCGACGAAATGCGCAGGGTCGGCTTGCCAATGGACTCCATCAAGGCTGTGAAGGCGAGCCTTTTCCAACCAGCGTCGATTGTCGATCTGGACATCCATTTGAGGAGCATCTATCAGGCGAGGGCTACTGCGAATGTGTATCACGAGGCAGGGCGTCAAGCAATGGAAAAGGACATGCAGGGCAGATTCGATGGCGGATTTGAGGAGCAGCAGTTGGACGGCAATTGGTTGCAACACCTTATATTGTCATCCATCGTCAAGCGTTGCCCCGTGATCTTGGTGGTATTCACCGATGGGACGCCATTCGCCATCCACGAGGAACCCGGATATTTCATCTTTCCCGAGCAACTTGATCGCCTGTCCTTCGAGACGCATGTACGCATCCCCATCACGGGCATCATCAAGGAGTTTCTCAGGGGTGGCCTTGCCATCGAGCGCATGGGCGACCTCCAAATCTTGGAACCCAACGAGCAAACCGTGTTGAGCATCATCCATTCGGGGCTTTACGACTCGGTAACCGTGAATTTCAAGGACAAGAAGATGAAAAGCATGGAACTGAGGCAAAGCCAGGAGGTGACGAGGAAGATCGTGGACGTGCTTGCCGCTGGAAAGTATCAAGACATCTCCATCGTGCAGCACGAGGGCCAAATCACGAAAATCGAAAACACGCTCAAGTTCAAATTTCCGGCTTGACGATGACCAATACCACTTACAAAACCCCTGACACGGGGATGATGCAACAAGGCACGGCGACCCGAAAAAAGGGAGCCGTGCCATTCGCATTGTGCTGTGAAGGCAAACAACAAAACCTCAGCATTTTTCAAGACGACTGGCCCAAGGTGGGCAACCCTCGACGACATCAAAGCAATCGCGGGTTACGAGCATCTTTCAGATGGGGAGGTGCAGGGCATACTCGCCTCGATTCGGCAGTTCGTTTCATTGATGGCAAATTTCATCCAAAAGAAGCATGAGCATGAATGACCTTGATTTGTTCCAGCCTTTCGCAATCGGGAAGGCAAAAAAGGCGGATTCTGGAAACAAGCGCTGCATCCTCTACACCCGTGTTTCCAGCAAGGCACAGGAAGACCGCACGAGCCTCGAAGTCCAGGCTAGAACCTGCCAGCAATTTGCCGAGCGTAGCGGCTACGAGATCGTGGCCGAGTTCGGCAACAGGGGCGAGAGCGCCAAGTCTGGCAGCGTCCGCAAGGACTTCGAGGAGATGCTGGCCTTTGCACGGAAAAAGGTGAACCAGATTCGCTACATCATCTTTTATGACTATTCGCGTTTTTCCCGAGAGGGCGGCTCCGCCATCGTGGTCAAGGAGGAACTGAAATCAAAATACGGCATCATCATCAAGTCGGCGACCATGCCGATCAACAATGAGGAGGTCTATGGCTCCGGCATGGAAGACCAGCAATTGATATGGGCGAAGCAAGAGAATGACATCCGTAGGAAACGATGCGTCGACGGCACCAAGGCGAAGCTCAGGCAGGGCCATTGGTGCGGACACGTTCCGATGGGCTACATTCGGGCAAACAAGGTCATTCAACTCGACAAGACCAAGGCTCCCCTGATCAAGAAAGCCTTCACTTGGAAGTACGAAGACCCGGCCCTCACCTCCGAGGAGATTCGCAAGAAACTCAAGGCCCGTGGCCTCGACATCCCCCGCAACTCCATGTCGCAGTTGCTCAGGAACCCCTTCTATTGTGGGATGATCGCAAACAACCTCCTTGAGGGCGAGGTCATTCAAGGCAAGCACGAGCCGATCATCTCCCCTGAAATCTTCCTTGCGGTGAATGGCATCCTCAAGTCCAACAACAGCAACGGCTACACCGTCAGCGAGGAGAACAATGCCCTCCCGCTCAAACGGTTCCTCATCTGCGAGCATTGCGGCGAACCCTTCACGGGCTACATCGCAAAGAAGAAGAACGGCAAGGTGCGCAACAACCCATTGCCCTACTACAATTGCCGTGGCCGCGCGTGCAAGAGCAATGTCAATGCAAACAGCCTTGGAGAGAAATTCTTGAAGGAGTTGGGCCAATTCACCATCAAGGATGAATTTGTCCCCATCATCACAATGGAGCTTGAGGCGACCATGATCCAGTTGAATTCCGAGAAGTTCAAGGAGGCCGAGGTCATGGAAAAACGGCTCAAGGAAATCAACGGAAAGCTCACGAGGCTCAAGGAGCGGTTCGTCTTGCACGAGGAAATCAGCCGTGCGGACTACGAAGAATTCAGCGAACAACTCAGGGCCGAGAAGCAGACGATTTTGAAGGAAATGGAGCTTGTCCAGCAGAAAAGTTCGAACCTCATGAAAGACATCGAGGAATGCGTCCAAATATGCCGAAATCTGGCTGCATTGTGGGTAAAGGGGGACTACCGGGACAGGCAAAGGGTTCAAAAACTGGCCTTCCCGGAGGGTATGTACTATTCGAAGAAAACCGACACAGTTCGAACCCCGAGGGTGAATGAGCTAATTCGACTTTCCAGTGAATTGAGCAAGGTTTTGGGGCAAAAAAGAACGGGAGAAAGTATCAGTTTTGATGCTTCCTCCCGTGTGGTAGCGGGGACAGGACTCGAACCTGCGTCCGCAAAGGCGGATATGAGCCCGACGAACTAGTGTGGGAGGGTTTTGGTGAACGCTCGCCCGACACCCGTTTTGAGCCACTTTTCCCGGTCCATGGCTTCGGCCTTGGTCGCGAATTCCTCTGTGTGAATGATCTCCCAAGGGCGATACCTCGCTGTCCAGCCCTTGGATGATAGGTGATTGTGCGAAAGGAAGCGCTCGGCAAGGTCGGTGGTAAAGCCGACATAATGCTTGTCGTGCTTGTGGGAATACAATATGTAAACGGTGAACATCTCCTTTCCTCCTCCTCATTCTTGCGCCCCCAAGACTCTGGCCCGCATTAAATGCGAAAAGCCAATCTCACGATTGGCTTTCCTTTGGTAGGCCCAACGGGACAAAGTTCGAACCCATTGTGGGCTGATTTGAGCCTTACAATGGCTTTTGTGGAGGATGTGAAACGGGGCCGCTTGTCGGCGAAACTTTGATTTGGTAGTGCTAGGTTGGTGGGGGGACAGGTTGGCAGTGCCGTTGGGTTACGTTTTCTAGGCCACTCCCGACATTCGACTTAGCGGTTCCTAATTCAATTGGAAGGAGGATGCTTGTTGGCTCATATCCGATTGCCAGCATTGCCACAGTCATCCGTTGGCTACAAGCCCCCTTTGACGATGTTGTAAAATGCATCCTTTCTTGAAAAAGGATGCTCAAAATCGAAATTAGATTCCAACCATAAGGCTTCTACAAGCCTATTCATTCGTAGGGCTGGGCGAAAGTGGTGGAGAATTGAGACGAATCCCGCAGAAAATAGCTCCTTCTCACCCCTACGTTTGAGTCTCAGAGTTCCAATAAAATCGACTAAATTTATCGGCATCCCATCAAGAAGTGAAGCAATGCGAGATTTTACCCAATACACGCGCAAAATGCAACTCGAATACCTCTATATCCGCGAATTCAGGAGTTTGAAGGACATTCAATTCAACCTTCGACCAGGGCAACGGTTTGAATATGACCCCCGCACCAACGTTTTCACAGTAACAGACGATGCTTGGTACGAAATCGACAACTTCTTCAGTGACGATATTATCAATATCACTGCCATCGTAGGAGACAACCGTGTCGGGAAGACAACGCTTCTTGAGTACATTCCATGCTGGGTTGGCAACATGACCGAAACCTACCTTGCCGTGATCAATGGATGCATCGTTTTCAATGGCATCGTGCAGCCGCAGCTCCAAATTCGCTCGACGCGTGTTTCGCAGTTGCCTATCCTCCCAGTTTCATCTTCAGATCTATTCCATTCCTTTGCCAAGAATGGTTACGCGATCGCCTTCTTTGCCAATACAATCTACCAGAAGGAATTTCGAGGCATTCACAATTTCACTGATTTTTCGACCAGAAACCTACTTCGTACCGACTTCAATTCGAGAGCGCACTTCAATCGTGACCAAGTCGAAATGAACAAGCACGGCGACCTTGTCCGTCAAATTCGGTTTCTGAGTTGGGCCGCTGACGAGGGTCTTACCCTTCCTTTCCAGCCAATTTCCACGGAATTCATTGGCTTGTACTTTCTTTCACTTCATGGCGGTGACAGGCCCCAACCAGACAAGGCGGAAAAGCTCCTTTCATGGTGTGTCGAACGCATGAATCGTTTTGAAATTTTAGGAACATCAAGGGGTCGCTATATACTGAATGAGAATGTGGAAATGTGGAAGGAAGCAATGGCCGCAAGGGTGTTTCGTTACCTTGTCTTTTCCAATGCGCAGCCATTTGGTGGCAGATTCATGCCTCCAGAGGCTTCATTGCCAATGGCAGAAGCCTATTTGAAAGCCATTCGAGGAATGAGGATTGAAAAGGAACAAAATGGGGAGAAGGTCGCAACCGACCTTTCGCCCTACATGGAACTGATCAAGTTCATTGATTCGATGCAAGAGGGACAAGTGATCGGAGAATACGAGCAGAAAGGAAACACATCCCACACTTCTGACTTCTACCACTTCATGGACACCTTTCAATGTAGGATTCGCCGGGCCGCGATAGAGAAACTGCTGCCGTCCTACATTGCAACTGGCATTGAAACGCCTCTCTTCGAGTTTGCTTGGGGGCTAAGTTCGGGCGAATGGGCCTTTCTCAACATTCTTTCACGGGTTCGAGCAGCCGCCCTGGAACATTCCTCTCAATTTGCCAAGCGTGTCCAAGAAGCTGAAACAAAGGAAGAAGCCGTTCCTGAAAAACCAATCCTATTGTTGCTTTTTGATGAACCCTGTCTGCATTTTCATCCAGAATGGCAACGCAACCTTATCAAGCATTTCGTGGATTTGATCCCCAAGATGATCGATGGATGGAAATGCCAGATCATTTTCACAACACATAGCCCGCTCACCACCGCAGACCTTCCAAAGGAGCATGTCGTCCTCATGCAGTTGGACGACGATGGACGAACGAAGATTCGCCGCCCACCAGACGATTTCAACACCTTCGGAGGAGACCCGTTCACCTTGTACCGCAAAGGCTTTGGAATCAAGGACGGCTTTTTTAGCGGATTTGCAAGGGACAAAATGGAGGAGTATTTCGCACCAATCCTCAAAGGCGCATCCATGAGTCCAGAGGAAAGAAGTCAAATGCTCAAATTTGCAAACATGGTGGGCGACGAATTTGTGAAAGACCAGTTGCTGCAACTGATCGACAAGAATGGGGGGAAAGATGGTCAAAATTGAAACAGGTCGATTTGATCTCCCGTTTTCTGAGCTTGCAAGTGAATATGGCGATCTCCTATGGGAATTGTATGCAGACCCAATTGCCAGAAACAGTAGCAAAACACCCTATTCCCAACTGCAAATGAAACTCAATGGAAAGATTCAATTGGATGGCGACCAGCGACAATTCCTCCAAATTTTTGCCGACAATGACTTCTCACTTCTCAAGGAATTGATCACGGCCACCCCAGAGATGCTCCAACGGCTTGCAGTCGAAATTTTAGCGGAATATGACAAGATAGGAAGTCTCCCAAAACTCAACGCAAAGAGCAAGGCGGCAAGGGAGTGGAAGGCTCACTTGGAGGACGTCTTTGGTTACAGTCGCTTCGAGGCACTGATTGGCCGAGAAACCATGATGGGCTTGCTTGGCATCGAGGTCTGCCCATACTGCAATATCCAGTTGCTCATGAACTTGCCAGGAGCCAAAGGTTCCCGAAGAAACCTACTTCTCCTCAATTTCGATCACTTTTTCCCCAAGAGCCAATATCCTTGGTTCGCCCTTTCCTTTTACAACCTGATCCCCAGTTGCCTTCTGTGCAACCAACCCTTGAAAGGCAATGCGGTTGTTTCGTTGTCCACGCACCTCCATCCCTACCACGACAACTTCCACAACAATGCACGATTCTTCACCCTGCCCGACATCCAATCTTTGCCATGCGAGATCGACGAGATTTGTCTTGAGGTTGGGAATTGTTCCAAGGAAGACATGTGTCGAACGGAGCGCACGATTGAATTGTTCAGGTTGAAAGACCTCTACGCATATTTCACCCACGAGGTATTGCATTTGCTGGACGATTACCGCAGACTGAATCCTAGTCGAAATCGGTATGAAAACCTCAGCATCCAAATTGAAGGCCAAACGATAGCAATGGAGGTCACCCAATCAGATATCGACCGAATCCAACGCCTCCACCGCATCCCCAAGCGTGAGTCTGACATCAGGAACATTCCCCTTGGAAAACTCAAGAGCGACATTTGGGAACGACTCAATGGACGCAACCCAAATAGCCTCGATTCGGTTCACCAGACAAGCCAGCACTGACATCATCAAATATGCCTTCAATGCGAAGTATTCCCTTTGAAAGTATGAGCCTTGGCGCTATAAAACCACTATGGCCTCCAGCGAGTACTCCTTCACCACCGTCACCCACTTATTCTTGGCTCCCCTGCGAATCAGATGGCTTTCTTCATTGGCTACGCTGCTTCCCTTTTTCTGATTGAAGGACAGGAAATTGAAACTGCCTGAAATATAGAGATCATCGTCCTTGATCACCAGTTTTCGATGAGTCCCATGCCGTTGCCGATTTCCAAGAGTCCTGAAATGCGCCGGAAGATCAATCAACTTGATTTCATTGGGATGGCGTTCAGCCAATTTCCGTAGGTCGTCGAGTGTTCGGAAGTCGTGTTCGGTATTCTCGTCAATTCCAAAAAGGATGTAAACCTTTACCCCTCGTTTCGCCAGATTCGCAAAGGAATCCAAGTATTGGCGCGTTCCGCGCTTAACCCAAGGACTTTCAATCAGCACCTTTTGCTTGGCGTCTGCGAGAAGCTTTTTAAATTCGTGCTGCGTTTCCCAAATCCCAAGATTCACAATTTCTTCGCCAGCCACATCATCCGCCTTATTTTCTTGAATGAAGGAGGGATGGGACAATGCAATTTCGTCGTCGAATTCAGTTCGCTCGGAATCCGACAAATGGTACAGAAAATGCCGATAGTCCTGATTGAACAGCTTGGACAACGATTGAACCTTTGAGAGATTGTCATCAAGCCTCCGAATCTCAATCACTGGCTCTTTTTTTGACCCGATTGGAACGTATTCGATCAATAAGAGATTCAGCCATTCCGAAAAATCTCGCTGCACGTCCTCATCGCGGTATGCGATCAAATATGCCGATCCCGAATTGTCGGATTTGTAAATATCAGCAAGAGCGTCATATTTCCCCGCTATGAGCTCTGGACTCTTGATTGGAAACTTCAGGTTCGACGGCAACGATTTTGCCAATGGTTCGTCCATTGTCGCAACATTCAGGCATGAGATGAGTCCGCCGCTAATTCCATCCACCAACAACGGAAAATCATCCGTTTCAATCACGCGCAAAAAGTCGTTGTTTTTCAGAAATTCCTTTCCCTTTTCTGTCAGGACAACCTTCTCCCCAAGAAACTCCAACAATTCCAACTCCCGCATTAGCAGAATCTCCCTTTGCATGAATTCATCCCGCTCGGAGATTCCCAGGAATTCAAAAACTTCTGCAATGCTGGTCAATCCTGTTGCAATTGTTCTGAGGATAACCCGATAGACTTGAGCCAATGACGCATCCGGCCTCTTGTTTGCTTGGAGACGGACGGTGATTCGCCTTACAGGATAGGAAAACGGGATCAACTCATTGATCTTGTAACCTTTCGCCACCTCACTGGCCAATTTATCGTAGATGGCCTCCAAGTTGATTTTCATGGGAATAATTGGTTGAGTTGTTGATACGGGACTATGCATTCCTTCGGGATTCGTTCCAAATATTCCTGCAATGCCGCTTTCTTGGTGTCACTATTTCGATTCGGGGCATTGATCAGCCCCTTGTGGTCTCCGACGATGATAAGCAAACGCTTTTGCCTCGAAAGGCCGACATTGATGCGGTTGGGAATACGCAAAAACCCCAAATCGAGATTTGGCCCTGCTTTCACTAGATCGACAATCATGATGTCGCGCTCCAACCCTTGGAACCTATCCAAAACCGAGATCGTAAACTGCTTTACATCATTCCATTGAATGTTTTTCGGACGATCCTTGGCAAAGTTCTTCCTTACCTCGGACTGGATGAGGCGCATTTGAGCGGAATATCCTGTTATGATTCCGAAACCGTATTGCTTGACACGATCATATTTGTCCAGATAACGGGCAATCTCGGGGATCAACCTTGCACTGAAGGTGTTGAATGAGGATTGGGACTCTCCATCCTTTTCGCTGGGATGCTTGGAGCCAATATCGATCATGACTACCGAAGTATCGATTCCCAAGGGCAGGCAATGCTCTTTTTCCTTCGCCCGAGGCACAAAAACGATGGGTTCGTCGCCTTCCGCCTCATAGAAGCATTGGGAGGTCAATGACACCTGAAGCTCAGCGGATCGCCGACATTCGGTGAGCTGGGCTTTGAAGTCTGGATCAATTGCAAGAATGACCTCTTCAAATAAGCTCGGTCGATTGAAGTAATCGTCCCAACCATCCCACTGTTGCGTTTCAGCCCTATGCTTGTCACGCAGCCATTTCTCGACTTCCCTTGTTCTAGTGAGCGTGGGGCGCAACTGCCTGTGATCCCCCACAAGAATCACTCGGTTTCCCAATACGCACGGTATCAACGATTCGGCAACCGTTGCCTTCCCCGACTCATCCATGATCACATAGTCAAACTCGAAGCTGTGCTTGCGGTATTTCTTGGCCGCGATATGGTTGCAAG
>JANPHP010000364.1:0-57654 GCA_031424495.1 Bacteroidota bacterium
TCGATTGCGGTGACAACGTCGTCGTGATCAATGCCGACAAGATCCGCCTCACCGGCAAAAAATGGACCGACAAGGACTATGTCTGGTACACAGGTCACCCAGGTGGCCAGCGTAGCCTCAACATGACCGAGCTCTTGGACCGTGATCCACGCAGGCCTGTCGAGATCGCCGTGAGGCGCATGCTCCCAAAAACCAAGTTGGGTCGCGAAGTTTATCGCAGCCTCAAGGTTTATGCGGGTCCAAACCACCCACACGAGGCTCAAAACCCTGTGGCATATCAATTGAAGTACGATTCGAAAGCATAAGCATATATGGATACGATTGTCAAAGTAGGAAGAAGAAAGACATCTGTGGCAAGATGCTTTTTCAAGCCTGCCAAAGTAGCCGGCGCAGGCACCATGGTGGTCAACGACCGCCCGATGGAAGTCTTCTTTCCGGTGGATATTCTCCAAATCAAAGTCATGCAACCCTTTGCGGTGCTCAACCTCAATGCAACTGACTATGACATTCAAGTGAATGTCAAAGGCGGTGGCATCACAGGCCAAGCAGAAGCCGTGAGAATGGGTTACTCCCGCATCCTCGTTGAAATCAACGAAGAAAACAAGAAGCCACTGCGCACCGCAGGCTTCATGACGCGTGACTCACGCATGGTCGAGCGTAAAAAATACGGCCAACCTAAGGCTCGTAAAAAGACCCAGTTCTCCAAGCGTTAATCCCGGATACCTGATATTATGGCAGCAATTACTTATGATGATCTTCTCGAAGCAGGTGTCCACTTTGGCCACTTGACTCGCAAGTGGAATCCCGCCATGGCGCCCTACATCTTTATGGAGCGCAATGGCATTCACGTCATCGATCTCAACAAGACCCACAAGATGTTGGAAGAGGCCCTCAAGGTCGTTCGCCAACTCTCCGCTTCTGGACGCAAAATCCTTTTCGTAGCTACCAAAAAGCAAGCGAAAGATATCGTGGCCCTCGAAGCAGTGCGTGTCAACATGCCCTTCGTCACCGAAAGGTGGCTTGGTGGTATGCTCACCAACTTCGCCACTGTGCGCAAGTCCATCAAGAAAATGGGCAGCATCGAGAAGATGGAAACCGACGGTACATTCGATCGCCTCTCCAAAAAGGAGCGTTTGATGAAGCGTCGCGAGAAAGCCAAGTTGGAGAAATTCTTCAAAGGCATCTCTACCCTCAATCGCTTGCCATCGGCCATTTTCATTGTCGACATCAAGAAGGAGCACATTGCAGTTTCCGAAGCCAAGAAACTCAACATCCCTACCTTCGCGATGGTGGATACGAATAGCAACCCTAACCACGTTGACTTCCCGATCCCAGCCAACGACGACGCCGCAAAATCCATCCAACTGATCGTGCGTGCGATCTGTGATGCCATCAACGATGGCCTCGACGAACGCAAGAAAAAGAAGGAAGAAGACCGCATCACCGAAGAGTCTGATCGCCAAAAAGGCGCAGAAGACGACGGCGAAGACGACTAATCGTCTCCGACCTCAATATCGAAAAGGCGAGCGCAGGCTCGCCTTTTTTGTTGAGCAGAATTTACAGAATTTTTAGAATCGAGCATGGTGCTGAATTCGAAGCTCTTGCATGCGTGTCAGAATCAGAATTTACAGGATTTGCAGAATTTCCAAAATTGCCTGGGGATAGTGTGTTCGCCATCCAAAATGAAAACAGAATCAGAATTTACAGAATTGGCTGAATTTCCAAAATCGCCTAGAGATGTTGTGCTCACCATCCAAAATGAATTCACAGAATTCAACACAAGGATTGGTTCTGTGAATTCTGCAAATTCTGCTCTTTTTTGCCCCCCATTGTCTGAATCAGAATTTCCAGGATTTGCAGAATTTCCAAAATCGCTAGGGATGCGGTACTATCCAATCCATCGACGCCCCCCTTCACCATCCAAAATGAAAACACAGAATTCAGCACAAGGATTAGTTCTGTGAATTCTGCAAATTCTGCTCTTTTTTGCCCCCCATTGTCTGAATCAGAATTTCCAGGATTTGCAGAATTTCCAAAATTGTCTGGGGATGCTGCGTTCACCATCCAAAATGAAAACACAGAATTCAACACAAGGATTGGTTCTGTGAATTCTGCAAATTCTGCTCTTTTTTGCCCCCCTTATGTCGAATCAGAATTTCCAGGATTTGCAGAATTTCCAAAATTGTCTGGGGATGCGGTACTATCCAATCCATCGACGCCCCCCTTCACCATCCAAAATGAAAACACAGAATTCAACACGCCTATTGGTTCTGTGAATTCTGCAAATTCTGCTCTATTTTTGCCCCCTTATGTCGAAACAGAAACCTACGATTCCGCAAGGAACACGCGACTTCGGTCCTGCTGAGATGCTTGGCCGCGAATACATCTTTGACACGCTGCGCCGTGTCTTTAAGCGCTACGGATATCAGCCGATCGAGACGCCCTGCATCGAGCAATTGAGCGTGCTCACTGGCAAATATGGCGAAGAAGGCGACCGCCTCATTTTTAAGATCGTGAATTCGGGCGACTATTTGGACGCCCCCCTGAAAGCCAATTTTGACTTTCACCAAGCAGGCGCCTCCCTCAAGTTGTTGCCCCTGATCAGCGAGAAGGCGCTGCGCTATGACCTCACGGTGCCCTTCGCACGCTACGTGGTCATGAATCAGCACCTGCTCACATTCCCTTTCAAGCGCTACCAAATCCAACCCGTGTGGCGTGCGGATCGTCCGCAAAAAGGCCGCTACCGTGAATTTTACCAGTGTGACGTCGACGTCGTCGGCTCCAATGGCCTCCTGAGCGAACTCGAACTCGTGCGTATTTGCGACGAGGGTTTCCAGCAGCTCGGCCTCGATGGCGTGACCTTGCGCCTCAACAACCGCAAGCTGCTCGAAGGCATCGCGACCCACTTCTGCGCGGCCGACCGCTTTGTCGAGTTCATCACGATCCTGGACAAAATGGACAAGGTCGGCGAAGATGGCGTGTTCAAGGAATGGGAAGAAAAAGGCTTTTCGGTGGATGCAACGACATTTGCCCAGCTCAAAGCCATTTCTGCATTGCCCTTTC
This sequence comes from Bacteroidota bacterium, assembly GCA_031424495.1. Lineage (GTDB taxonomy): Bacteria > Bacteroidota > Bacteroidia > J057 > JADKCL01 > JADKCL01. The sequence goes on from JANPHP010000364.1 coordinate 3,064, forward strand.
AGGAGGCGCTGCCACAATTGCGTACCCTGTTGGCCGCTGGAGACAACGTCATCGGCAATCAAGGACTAGACGAACTGGAAACGCTCTTTGGATGGATCGGCATGCGCGAGACGAGCAGCATCCAAATCGCACTCGACATTTTCCTCGCGCGTGGCCTCGGCTACTATACAGGTACGATTTTCGAAGCAGGCACCCACGATTTCAGGGGCAGCATCCTCGGCGGCGGGCGCTACGACAACCTCACAGGCGTCTTTGGCTTGCCAGGCGTCTCGGGCGTGGGCATTTCCTTTGGGGCGGATCGCATCTACGACATCCTCAGGGACCGTGGCATTTTTGAGAAACTCAAAAACGTCGGCCAAAAGGTGCTCCTCATCAATTTTGGTGATGCCGCCCAACTCAAAACCGTCGAAATCTGGATGGATTTGCTCGCCCACGGCATTGCTGCCGAGGTTTATCCTGAGGCTGCAAAGCCCGCCAAACAATTCAAATATGCCGACCAAGCCGGCTTTGGGTTTGCCATCGTGATCGGCGACCAGGAATTGGCAGAGGGCACATGCAATGTCAAATTGCTGTCCACGGGACATCAAGACACGATGCCGCAGGCTGCGCTCATCGATTACCTCAAATTGACCATGGCCGTCGCGCCTTGATCCACCATGAATTCCTCCCCGATGAGTGACCATCCCCATTTTGAGCTCTCCGATGCGTTTATCACGCTAGCAGAGCTGCAATCGCTGCTGTCTGAGCCCAAGGTCCAAGTGCGTCTAGCAGCATCCGCCGTTGCAGAAATCGCACGTTGCCGCGCCTATTTGGATCAAAAAATGGCTCGCACGTCCGCGCCGATTTACGGCATCAACACGGGTTTTGGGGACTTGCGCGACAAGCATGTGGGCGCCGATCATTTGGAGGAATTGCAATACAACCTCATGCGCTCCCATGCCTGCGGCGCCGGCGCGGAGGTACCCGCAGACATCGTGCGCCTCATGCTCCTGCTCAAGGCGCGCTCGCTCGCCTATGGGCACTCGGGTGTACAGGTCGCGACAGTCCAGCGCTTGCTGGACTTCTACAACGAAGGCATTTTGCCCGTGGTTTATACCCAAGGTTCGCTGGGTGCCTCGGGAGATCTTGCTCCGCTGGCACATCTCTGCCTGCCCTTGATCGGCGAAGGCGAAGTTTGGTTCGAAGGCAAACGCATGCCTGCAAAGGAAATGCTGCTGCAAAAAGGCTGGACGGCTTTGCGCCTGCAAAGCAAGGAGGGCCTCGCGCTGCTCAACGGTACGCAATTCATGCTCGCTTATGGGCTGCACATGCTCCTGCGCGCGCAGCGCCTGATCGATGTCGCCGATCAGATCGCTGCCTTGAGCCTGGATGCCTATGAAGGCCGCATCGATCCCTTTCACCCCAGCCTGCACAAGATCAGGCCCCATGCAGGTCAGATTCAAGTCGCTGCCAATGTGCGTGCCGCTTTGGAAGGATCCGAGCTCATTCACCTGCCCAAAAGCGACGTGCAGGACCCCTACTCCTTCCGGTGCGTGCCCCAGGTGCATGGTGCGAGCCGCGATGCATTGGCCTTTTGTGCGCAGACCTTGCTCACGGAGGCCAATAGCACCACCGACAATCCCAACATTTTTGTCGACGAAGACCTCATCCTGAGTGGCGGCAACTTTCATGGGCAGCCACTCGCGATAGCCCTCGACCTGATGGCCATCGCCCTCGCCGAAATCGGTGCGATTTCCGAGCGCCGGGTGTATTTGCTGCAAGCCGGCAAGCGTGGACTGCCGCCATTTCTTTCCGTGAATCCCGGACTGGAATCGGGCCTCATGATCGCCCAATACACAGCAGCATCCATCGCCAGCCAAAATAAGCAGTATTGCTCGCCGGCCGTCGTCGACAGCATCCCAAGCTCCAACGGACAAGAAGACCACGTGAGCATGGGTGCCAATGCAGCGGTGAAATGCCTGCACGTGTTGGAAAACATCGCTACGCTGCTCGGCATCGAAATGATGCATGCCTCGCAAGCCTTGTGGTTTCGCGCTCCCAACAAAACCAGCCCGATGCTGGAAAACATCCTGGAAAAATTTCGCCAAGTAGTACCCCTACTCACCAAAGACCGCATTTTGCAACCGGATATCGCAGCCGCACGCAGCTTTGTGGCAGCGTGGATTCCCGTTCAATCCTGAGGATCGCCCATTCATTCCCAAAAATCTACCATTCGAGTAGTCTTTGGTGGTATTTGTAGAATGTGGTTGCATCTTTGGATTACAAGAGCAAGGATTAGGGGACTCCCACAAAGTGGTTGAATCCCCTAATTTATTTTCGCCCCCTCCCATTCCCTAGATTTCGCCCGGCTTGCACGCAGTTTTGTAGTTGCTTATGTTTGTCGATAAGAAACTGATTCACAGGAATCAGTCTCTCGAATGGGTTCAATTCCTGCAGAAAACACGATGAAAGAAGCGCAAATCCAAACTTTGCATCCACAAGACGGCAAGACCAACAAGCTGATTGCATTGCAGAAGTATGATTTTATTCGCGGGCATCTGCTGCAGATCTTGGAAGGCAGGGAGCTTACCCATACTGAATTGATGGAGGTCTTGTATGACCGCGTCAAGGATGTTTTTGACGGTGGCGTGCAATGGTATGGCGAGACGGTGAAATTGGACCTCGAGGCCCGCAAGCTGATCGAACGTACGCAATCGAAACCTGAGCGGTATCGGTTGGCTGCGGTGCAATCCTGAGCGCTTCCGCAAACGCATATTCTCTCGAATTCGCCTACTCGCACACCATAAAACCGATGCCTTCCATCTGGGTGCAGGCGTCCTGCGAAAGTGCCCCATTTTCGCCGTATGTCCGCCACTTGTTTATTCCTAGATTTTCCAGAAAATCTTGATTCAATGCCATCAATTGCAGCTTTTCATTCGCCACAACCGATCTTGATTCCCAGCATCACACCCGAAATCAGAAAAAATTGGCTAATTTGCCCGCATTCCATTCCCGAAGCATGATGTTGTCCTCTTTTCGGAAGATTTTTGATGCCTCGTTTTGGCGTTTGGTGTTGGTGGTCTGTTTGCTTGCGACTGCCTGTACGCCATTGCCTGCGCAAGTAGATTCATTGGTCGCTGCCTTGGTCGCGGCAGAGCACGACACGGTGCGCTGTAATATCTTGGAGGATCTCATCGAGCTCGCCCCTATGCGCGAGCAGTCCCGCTATAATCAGATGCTCAAGTCCATCTCCACACGTGGATTTGAAACTTCGGAATCGCCCATGCTGAAGCGATTTTACCTCGGGTGCATGTCCGATGCCATCAGCAATGAGGGCTATGACTACATGTATCAAGGCAATCCCGACTCCGCGTTGCCGCTTTTTCAAAAAAGCCTGCGCATCGACCAATGGCTTCACAATTTGGAGGGAATGTCGGCGGACCACAACAATGTCGGATTCTATTATGAACAAAAGGGCAATCTCTCCCTGGCCCTCGAAAACTATGAGTTCGCGTTGGAATATGGCAAACAAGCTGGAGACGTGGAGGGCAATGTCTATGCCTTGGGAAATATAGCCAGTTTGCATGAGGAGCGTGGAAATCTGGACCTGGCCATGCTGAATTATCGACTGGGCGCGGCAGGCTACGAAAAACTCGGCGAATCCCAGGGCATCGGCCGGATGCACAACTACATGGCACACGTATTCATCATGCAACAAAACTGGGACAGTGCAGCCTACCATTGCCGCACGGCGCTGGCGGCGATGGCAGGTGATGGGCCTGAAGGGCATGTGGCCGTATCGCATTCTTATCTGGCTTATGTGTGGATGAAACAGCAACAGTGGGCGGCTGCGCAGGAAGAATTTGCGGTTGCGCTGACGATCTACGATGCGATCGGCTTTGCGGAAGGCCGGGCCAACACGCTGCTGGACATGGCTGAGATGTATCAGGAACGCGGTGTCCCCGCGCAGGCGCAAGCCGTGGCCCAAGAGGCGTTGGAGATCGGCAGGCGCCTGCGCCTGCCACCCGTCGTAAAGGTTGCGGCGACCTCACTGGCTACGAGTTATGCGTCGCTGGCACAATACCGGCAGGCGTTTGAGATGCAGGCACTAGCCCAGGCCATCACCGACAGCCTGGAAGACGGCAAAATCGAAAAGGCGCTCCTGCGTGCACAATTCGAGCATCAAAACGACCTGCGTGCCGCAGCCGACAGCCTGCGCAACCTACAATCCCAACAGCTTCTTGCCCTCAAAATCGATCGCCAATCCACCCAAAATCGCCTGCTGCTGGTGATTGTCGCATTGGTGCTGCTCTTGGCAGTGATTGTGTTCAATCGCCTCCTGGCCCAGCGCCGCCAACGCCGCATGATCGAGGCCGCAAACCAAGACCTCCAACGCCTGCATCTCCTGAACCAAAAAGTCTTTTCCGTCATTTCCCATGACTTCAGGGGCCCCATCCTATCCCTCAACATCCTACTTGATAGCTTCAAATCCCAGGGCACCCACCCTGCCCTGCTGGAATTTGTGAACGCCGCCAACGCTGAGGTGCGCAACGCCAAGGAGATGCTCGACAACCTGTTGAACTGGGCGAAGGTGGAAATATCCATGCAGGACGGACTTGCTGGCAAGGCTGCGCTCGGGCTGGTGAGCCGTGCAGTCTGCCAAGAGCTCGCGCTCAAGGTGCGAGACAAGTCCATCACCATCCATTCCGAATTTGAATCGGATGCACAGCTGGCAATCCCGCCCGATATCTTGCGGATCGTGCTGCGCAACCTCCTCTCCAATGCCATCAAGTTCAGCCATCCTGGCCATACCATCCGCATCATCCACAACCCGCATACTGGCGCGCTACAGGTATGCGACGAGGGTATCGGCATGGCGCGAGAGGTGCAAAAACATTTATTTCAGCAGAATATTGAGACCGCACTTGGTACCGATGGCGAAGAAGGTTTTGGCATCGGATTGTACATCGTGGGCGAGCTCCTCCACAAATATGGGCACCAAATCACGGTGCACAGCGCGCTGGGGCAAGGAACCTGCTTCACAATTTCGCCGAAATGAGTTAGATTTCATCCCAATTTACCCCCGACATCCGCAATGGACGAGCAGGAATTCCCAATCCGCATCGCGATCTTTGACGACCATCCCGTCTTGGGGCATGGGGCTGCCGAATTGTTGCGCCGAGCGACCGACTGCGAGGTCCTTTATGTGGAGAGCACGCGCGAAGGGCTGCTGGAGCAACTTGTGCAGCGGCAACCCGACCTGCTCCTGATGGATGTGGTGGCTCCTGATGTCAATGGTTTGGACCTGTTCAAGGAAATACGAAAGCTCCATCCCAAGGTATATCTGGTCGCTTACACCCAACTGAAAAGTCCGATCCTGATTGAAAGCCTCTTGCAAATCGGGGTGCGCGGCTATGTGAGCAAGCTGCAGCCCGCAGAGGACTTGGTCGCTGCCGTGCAAGCCGTGGCAGCCGACCAAATGTCATTCCCCTCCAAATATTTACACCTGGCTTCGCGCTACCACCTTCCAGAGGATCACCTACCCTCGGAGCGCGAACTGGAAATCCTGCGCCTCATCGCGCAGGAAGCCACCACACAAGAGATCGCCCAACAACTGAACATCTCCACCAAAACCGTGGAGAACCATCGCGCAAGCCTCATGCGCAAGCTCGAAACCAAAAACGTGGCCGGTCTCATGCTTGCGGCAACACGCCTTGGTTATTTGAGTTGAAAAGCCGCGCCATTTTCAAGGGATTACGGAAAACCCCTATTGTGAGGAGGGGGACTGCGCATGAATTTTGCTCTCAAGAATCCCTAGTCACCTCTCAGTATGAAAACTCCTCAAATTTCGCGGCCGCAGGCCGTCGAACAGCACGCATCCGAATTGGATGGCGATCACGATTTGGATAGCATGTCGCAATCCAAATGCAAATCGGCAGCGCCAAACGATGGCAATCGGCTCGCGCAGCTCCAAGCGATGGTCAACAGTAGCCCACAAGTACGCGCGATGGCATCGCTGCAAGCGGCGGTAAACGGCCGCCAAGAAATGAAATCCGCGCAATCGGAGTCGAATGCGCATTCACCAGAGCGCCAAGAGCAATCTAGCGGCGCCGAGTCGGCGGCGAGCGATTCCAGCCCCGACGGCAAATTGCCTGCTGCATTGCAGGCGGGCATCGTTGAATTGAGCGGACTGGATTTGAGCGATGTAAATGTACATTACAACAGCGCCAAGCCTGCGCAATTGCAGGCCAAAGCCTTTGCACAAGGCAATGAGATCCATCTCGCCGCCGGCGAGGAGCAGCACCTGCCACATGAAGCCTGGCATCTTGTGCAGCAACGCCAAGGCCGTGTGCAGCCGACCCACAAAATGGCGGGTACCGCCATCAACAGCGATCCCAAACTGGAGCGTGAAGCCGACGAGATGGGTCCCAAAGCTGCCCGCACCACGACAAAACGACAGCCGCGCTCGCCCAAGCATTCCCCAACCTCGGGCAATGCGCCAGTGCAGCGCATGATCACCTGGAATGGGAAACAATGGAATTTCCAGGATGCATTCATGCAAATCGTAGAATTGAACATCTTTCCTTCGTCACAGCTATCAGTTCTGTACAACTATGTATTGCCCGCCTACGATGCCCAAAATCGCAGCTTCGACAGCCTCGATCAGCTCATCGAAATCCTCAAGAAGGTTTTACCAGTCATGTTGCGCATGAGCCGCCAAGCGAGCAGCTCCTCAATGAAAGTACTGATCAAGGAACAGCTGGAAATACAGCAGATCATCTTGAAAGACGAAGGACTATTCAGGGGCCTATTTACGACCTGCGGATTTGAACATGAATTTTTGGGATTTGAGTCGTCGGTATTGAGTGGGCTGGACCATGTGGAGCTGGGCGAGACAACTGAAAACTTCTTGTACAGGGAGCTGCCATTTCTACTAGAAACTGACGGGGGCAATATCATTGAACTTGTAAGTCCTCCATTTCTCATCCCAGTAATTATGGGCCAGGTGATTCCTTGTCCATTGGTCACTGGAGAAATAGATAAATTATTTGTCGACACACTCAAAGAAGGGATAAAATTTGCAACTAAGAAAACGGCTAATCTCGGGCAATTTCTTGAATGGCTCAACGATGTCACCGGAATGAAATTTAAACTTCATGAAAAAATCATTTTCGATGAGGGAATGCTCGCAAGCAATGTAGACTGTGAGTTGCTCTGCAAAAACCTGCAGTATGAAGATGATGGACAATTTTCATTTTCTGACCAGCAACTCAGCAATATCAATGTTGGAGCCAATAAGAAGAACAGAGTAAAGGATGAGCCGGTGAGCAGTCAGCTCAACTTTGCGACAAACATGGATATTGCGGGCAAATTTACGGAGATGAACGGGGCTGACAATGAATTCACAAAAAAGCTGAAGCCGATAGAAGCAATGCTCATTGAGTTTTTAGAATTGGACCGACTGAGTAACAATTCTGGGATGTTTGGACTATACATGGCACGCAATTTTGCGGGCTTGTATGCTGTTTATTCACAAAAAATGGTCGGCAAATTGCAAGCCCAACAAATGGAGATCATCAAAAAAGAGATGCAAAAGAGGCAATTTGAGAAAAAGGATTCCTCCCAAAAAACAGATCCCATACCCAACATTCTCAAAGCCACAACTGGGAATCACTTTTACAATCACGAACGGATGATGAGTTTCGTGAAAGATGTTTCCAATGGATGGATCAAAGACCACCTTGTGAATATTGCGATCTCCATGATGAACCTACAGGAATGCGAAGAATTATCTTTCTACTTACTGGATAAACAGAAGAAAATCCGCACCCTTACCGAGCCTGAAAGTGATAGTATGTTCAAGCACGATAAGCTTCCTGAGCACTGGAAGGACTTCATGAACTTGCTTGATGGAACAATGCTGAAATTCATTATTGACTTATCCACCCGCGTCAGCATCATGAAGTCCAAAAACAAAAATCTGGATGAAATATGCATGGACGAAACCGATGAAGATCAACACTTGGTGCAAGAGTATGTCGGGAAACATCCCAAATTGAAATTTTACCAGCACGACGACACCTTCGCGGGGGCGCGTCAAGGCACCTATATTCCCTCCAAAAAAGTGCAAATGCCAAAAGTGTGGGACAAAAACCTGCATGTGGTCGAGGTCAGGCGCGGTAAACCACAGGATACGCTCAAAAAATTGAAGCGATCCGTATTGAGAGATCAATCCCAAAACAAGAATCAGGAGGTCAATTCAGAGAAAAAACAGGAGTCCAAGGTCAAAATAAATGGTTGTCTGTATGATGTAAACGGTGTGAATTTCAATGTTGCGCACGAAGGCATTCGCTCGCAGGGGCAATGCGCTTGGGACACTTTCCGCCACTACGGAATCAACGACGACATGCTTGCAGAGGCAGCAAAAGCGGCAGGTCTCAAGATCGATGATTGGCTCGATGATCAGGACCTCGACAAGCTCGTGGCGGAGCTCAATAACCTGGGGGCCGATATCTGCATCGACCTCACGATTTTCTCCTACGAGAACAACCTCTTCTTCAATCGGAAGATCGGAAAAGGGTCCCAAACCTTGATTTTCGGGCTCGCCGTCCATTGGGGTGATAGCAACGCAACGGGCTTGGGGCACTTTGTGCCAGGCAAAAAATAATGCCGCCAATTGCGAAGCACGATACGGTCGATGCAGCGAATGCACCCTAGGCCTTTTGCAAGGAAGGAAGCCTGATCGTAAAGTCTGTACCCACGCCGCTCGCTGAATGCACAGCGATGGTGCCTTGATGCCCCTGGATAATCCGCGCGACAAGCGACAAGCCAATGCCGTGACCTAGAATTGTGCCCGTATTGCTGCCCCTAAAAAATGGCTGAAAAATGTCTGCGATTTCCTTTTCATCGATCCCGATTCCTTGATCAATGACGTGGATCACGATGTCATCTTGCTCCAAAACCAAAGAGACCTTGACCGCGTGATCGGGCGAAAATTTGCAGCCATTTTCCATCAGGTTATGGAATGCAGCCGTCAATAGGTATTCATTCCCATAGACGATCAGGTGCTGCTCATCATCGGGCAACTCCAAATCGATGTGGACGTGGTACGTGGGCTGCACGACCAGCAAATGCTCGCGGCATTGCCACAATACCTCATCGATGCGGGTAGGTGCCATGGGCAGGCTCGCATCGTTTGCCGTGACGCGCGCTAGATCGAGCAAGGCCAATGCGGCTCGGTTCAGACTCTTGGTATCCTCCAAGACAGATTCAATCGTGCGTCGGTAATCTTCATTTTCCCGATTCCGCAAGAGCGAAACCTCCAACTGCGCGCTGATCTTGGTCAGCGGATTTTTCAATTCGTGCGAAACGTTTGCCACAAAGCTTCGCTGTAGCTCAAAAGCGCGCTCCAGTCGCTGCAACATTTCATTGAAGGTGTGGGCGAGCTTGGCGATCTCATCCGTGCGATTTCCCTCATCGAGCCTAGCGTCGAGGTTGGTCGCAGAGATATGCTTCATATCCTCGACGATGCGGTTGATGGGCTTCAGCGCACGCCCGGCATAGATCCAGCCTGCGAGCCCAACCCCGCAAAGCCCTGCCAGAAAAACCATCGACAAGATGCGGCGGCGGTCGGCAAGGTTCTTAAAGCCGGCAAGATCTATCGCGCCGGCCATGACGACATAGTCACGGCCCCCGTTGTTGTAGGGCAATGCGATCACTTCATAGTTTCCAATGTCCATGCGCTGCTCCCCTTCACTGCGGATTTTGGCAAGCAATACCTCATCTGGAGCGTAATCGATGCTGTCATTGTTGGTGTAGACGATGCGGTTTTGTGGATCGTAGACCGTTACGTTTTCGCTGGGCAAGACGTCACTTCTGTTTCTGTCGATGATCCGCAACAGATTCGAGTCGATCTCTTCCACCCGCAGCAGCAAATCCGCAGTGGTAGATGCTTTTGCACGCAGCAGGTTCCTGAGGGTGCGGATGCGGTATTCGGCCGAGGTCAAATAAAGCACGGTCAGGGAAACCAGCAAAATACCTGCGACAAGCACGGTAAATTGAAGCGTAAGCCGCGTCCTGATCTGCATTACGATTCACGAATTACATATCCCAATCCAATATGTGTATGGATCAGCTTGGTATCAAAGTCCCGGTCCACCTTTTTGCGCAAATAATTCATGTAAACCTCTACGACATTGGTTCCCGTATCGAAATTGATACCCCACACGCGTTCTGAAATCTCTGCCTTTGAGACAACCCGGCCTTTGTTGCGGAGCAAAAATTCCAGCAGACCAAACTCCTTGGCGGTAAGTTCGATCAGTTTACCATGGCGGGTGACTTGCTTGGTATCGAGTCCCAGCTCGAGGTCAGCAGCGCGCAGCGTGCGTCCGGTGGCATCGAAGTGTGCACCCCGCTTGAGCAGCGCGCGCACACGTGCGAGCAGCTCCTTGAATTCAAATGGCTTGGTGAGGTAGTCATCAGCTCCCGATTCCAGCCCATAGACCTTGTCGTCGGTGGTGCCCAAGGCGGTGAGCATCAAAATCGGCGTGCCGATCTGCATGCGGCGCAATTCTCTGCAAATCTCGATGCCATTCATCTTGGGGAGCATCCGGTCAGAAATGATCACATCGTAGTGTGTGCTAAGTGCCATTTCCAGCCCTTGCCCTCCGTCCAAGGCCATGTGGACAATAAAATCATGCTCAGTAAGCCCCTGCTGCAACGATTCAGCAGTTTTCCTTTCATCTTCGATGATCAACAATTTAATCATTGTGCAAACATGGTAAATATCCTAGCTAAACATAAACCATTTTCTTTACAAATTCTATCCTCAATTCATTCTATTGCAAATCTAATGCGTTTGTAAGATCGACCTAATCTCGGTTCTGTAGTTTTGAACCGATCAGCGCAATAATTGAAATGGCAACTCCTCTATCTAGCATTTTACAAAAAGTTTCCATTTTCGAGAATGCGTTGCGTGGCCCGCAGAGGAGCCGCAAGTCTTTGAAATCTTCAGGATTCAACTGTCCAACACTTCTTTTTTGCCCCAAAAGGGTGACAAAAGTGAATTACCTCGTTCTTTGATCCGCCCATCCTCCAATGCCTATTGGGGGGTCGGAAGGGTACTATGTTTCCACCTATTTGAGATTCATGGTCTTGTTTTTAGGGGAAGATTTACGCTACAGCCGTAGTGGGTATTCTAACAACGCCTATTTCCAAGATCACTTACAATTGTGAGTGGATAAGGATTTAGCAGATCATGCGTCAAATGGTCTACCACCTCGCCGACTCCAGAGCGGTGAGGTGGTACAGATCATTTGATATTATGAGATTGCGCGCATCAGCGTGCATGCCCAAAAACATGATTATCAATTGATTATGCCGACACAAATATCCCAAAGGGAATTCGACAGAGGCTGCAAATCGCTATGAAGATCATGATTCTGCACTCCATTTTTTAAAGAAAAATACCTGATCACAATGAAGTACAAATCTTATTCTTTGCACAATTATACAAAAATGCCACAGCATGAAATCCTGTCTCCTGCGATCAAAAAAGGCATCGATGTGGTAGGCTCCGTACTACCCTTCAAAGTGAATAATTATGTACTTGATGAATTGATCGACTGGGAAAATTACGAGGATGATCCCATCTTTAGATTGACATTCCCCCACAAAGACATGCTCTATCCATCGCATTTCCATGACATGTCTGCTGCTTTGGAGAATTCAAATGACCGTGAATTTCAGAAGCTTGTGAGTAACAATATCCGCTTGCAACTCAACCCGCATCCAGCTGGGCAACAAGCCTATAACGTGCCTCAAATCGATGGGGAAAAGCTGGACGGACTCCAACATAAATACCGTGAGACGGCACTCTTTTTCCCAAGCCAAGGCCAAACTTGTCATAGCTACTGTACATTTTGCTTCAGGTGGCCACAGTTTGTAGGAATGGATGCGCTTAAATTTGCCAGCAAGGAGACCGAACTACTCCTGCGGTATCTGGAGGCTCACCAAGAGGTGACCGACCTACTTTTCACGGGAGGGGACCCAATGATCATGAGTTTCAAGGTATTTGAACGCTATATCGAGCCATTTTTGAGCGAAGACAACCGCACCAATATCCAAACCATACGCATTGGTACAAAGGCACTTGGATTTTGGCCCTATAAATTTGTCACAGATGATGATGCAGATTCCTTTTTGCGGCTATTTGAGCGAATCGTACAGAAAGGAATGAATCTTGCGATCATGGCCCACGTGAGCCATCCCCGCGAACTCGAAACCACTATCGGAAATGAACAAGGCCGGCTTGGTTGGGCAATGGTCAACCATCACTGGAGTGGCTGTGCAGGCGCGCTGTCGCCTTGCTTATGCGCAAGGACCTACTTAGCCTTAAAGCCTCTTCTGCACCCAAATAGGTCCCTAGGCCTCGTCTGATTCGGGTTCCTGCTTGGCTCGCCCCTGCTCCTCCACCTCCAACTCTTGCAGGAATCGTTCTTTCAAATGCTCGTAAAAAGACTTGCGGTCGATCGTGCGTGCGATGATGTTGGCGACCATGCCGGCCGCCATCAGGTGAAAAATCAGGCTGTGTCGGTCGGTCATCTCCAAGACGAGAATCGCAGAGGTAAACGGACTGCGCGTGATCCCTGTGAGAAACGCGACCATTCCAGCCACAATCAGGAGGTTGGCATTGGCTTCGCTCATCGCAAACCAGCCTGCAACGACCGCGCCGATGCTCGCCCCGGCGCTCAATCCCGGCGCAAATATGCCACCGCTAGCACCCGTCGTGAAGCTCGAAATCGGCCCAACGATGCGTGTGATCGGCACATACCACTCGATGTATTTATTGCTCGTAAATAGCGTTGTGGTCATGATTTCTTTGCCAGAACCCATCGCCTGCTCCGTCACAAAATAGATCATCGTTGATAGCACGAGGCTGCACAAAATCAAGTACAATAAGTGCTGCTTGATCGTGCGAAACCGATCTTTCCACGCAAAAATCTTGAGGATCGTCTTGGAGGTGATTGCCCCCAGCAAGCCTGCAATCACAGCGACCAATAACACTCCCCAGAAAGCGCTGAGGGAGTAGTTGTCGATTTTGGGATAGCCCAGGTAGAGGTAGGGCCCTGCAATCCCCACTGCCGTGAGGCCAGCGATGATCACCGCCGTGAAAATAGCGGTGCGAAATTGGCTGAAATGCGCCTTGCTCAACTCCTCAACGGCAAAGACGATGCCTCCCAAGGGTGTATTGAAGGCCGCTGCCAAACCTGCTGCTGCGCCTGTAAGGATCATGTTGCGCCGAGACACCTTGGGCCACCAAGGCGGCAGCAAGTCATTCACTTTGCGAAAGATCGCCGCAGAAATCTGAATCGTCGGCCCTTCCCGGCCGATCGCTGCACCGCCAAAAACCATGAGGAGCGAGCTTGCCACCTTCACCAAAATGATGCGGATGCTCAGCAGCCTAGGCACCTTGGCATTCTCAGTGGCTTTGTCGAGTTCCAAGGCGGCAAGCACCTGCGGTATGCCGCTGCCACGGGCTCCAGGAGCGTATTTGCGCACCAGCCACCATGCCAAAATCGTGCAAGCGGGCATGATGAGAAATATGCTCCATCCTGCGACCTCATGCATCGCGACCGACAGCCGCTCGGTCAAGGAAAACATTTTTGCATAACCCGCAGCGACCAAGCCCACCACGACCGAAGCCATCCAAAAGGGAATGGCTTGGAGCAAGTTGCGGCGCAGGTGTTCGTTTTTTTCTATCCTTGCAAAAAAAGCGCTGGCGCGATCTAGCCAGTCACGTTTGCGGGCGATTTCCTTGAGCCTGTTCAACAATCTGCTTTGTCGGTTTTCTTTTTCCATGAATTCAGACACCTTTCATCGCTGGATAGTCCTCAAAAGTACCTGACTTTCAGATAACGGACCAGCTTCATTGCGTTTGACGTTTCTACTTTTTTGACAGCATAATAGACACCGCAAGCCGCAAATATAGGCAATGCAATGTTATTGGCGCCTAATATCGCTACCCATCTCCATTGAATCGGGTTATATTTGCAAATGGAATGGTGTAATGGTCGTGAGAATCAGTAGGGTCGGGCAATGAAATTCAACGGGAAGACATGAGTACTGCGATTTTGGTGATATTTCTGGTAGGTTACTTGCTGATTACGTTGGAGAATGCAGTGAGGATCAACAAGGCAGCATTTGCCTTGATCACTGGCGTCCTCTGTTGGGGGCTCTATTTGGTGGGTGAAGGCGGGGATGCAGCTGCTGGGCATGCACTGAAAGACCAAGTTTCAGAAATCGCCGAAATCCTATTTTTTCTCATCGGGGCGATGACGATCGTCGAGCTCATCGACTTGCACGGCGGGTTTGACCTGCTCACAGCGAAAATCAAGACGCGCAACAAAGTCGCTTTGCTCTGGGTCGCGGCTGGTCTTGCCTTTTTCCTTTCGGCAATTCTGGACAATCTGACGACAGCCATCGTGATGACATCTGTGATCGGCAAGTTGGTGAGCGACCGTCAGGATCGTCTTTGGTTTGTCGGCATGATCGTCATCGCGAGCAATGCAGGCGGAGCCTGGTCGCCCCTGGGCGACGTGACAACGACCATGCTGTGGGTGCAGCACAAGGTAACGGCCGATGCTGTGGTGCTCAACCTGATCTTGCCCAGCCTAGCTTGCTTGCTGGTGCCATTGGGTCTGATGTCCTTTCTGGTGAGAGGCAAATTGGAGGCCTCCGACAGCACGCATGCAGGTGAAAACAGCGACGTACCTGACAGCCATCGCCTGATTGTACTTCTAGTAGGCTTACTTTGCTTGTTTTTGGTGCCCGTTTTCAAAGTCGTCCTGCATTTGCCGCCCTTTATGGGGATGTTGCTGAGCCTCGGCGTCATCTGGGTTTTCACAGAGGTGCTGCACGGTAGGCGGTTCAACAACAGTCAGCGAAAACTGAGTCCTGCCGAGGCGCTGGAGCGGATCGATACCCCTAGTCTTTTGTTTTTTCTCGGCATTTTGCTGTCAGTGGGGGCGCTACAGGTCACTGGGCAGCTCGGCGAACTTGCCGCATGGCTCGATCGCTCGGTGCCCAACCGCAATGTTGCCGTCATGATGATCGGCTTGCTCTCAGCCGTGATCGACAACGTACCGATGGTAGCGGGTGCCTTGGAGATGTATCCCATTGACCAATTTCCAGATCTGGCTGAAAATGCGAGTTTCTGGCACTTTTTGGCCTATTGTGCCGGGACTGGCGGCTCTATCCTCATCATCGGTTCAGCTGCCGGCGTTGCCGTCATGGGGATCGAAAAAGTCGAGTTTTTTTGGTATGTTAAACGTATCTCCTTGCTCGCTTTGCTAGGTTACCTTGCTGGCGCAGGCGTTTTTCTGCTGATGCAGCAAATGGGCTTGCAGGTAACTTAATTTTGCCCCGTCTCAAAAAAATTCAGTTTTAAACCCAATGTCCCCCTCATGACCACTGGCATCCTGATCACGATTTGTTCCCTGCTGCTTGCAGCCTATGTGTTTGATATATCGGCCTCACGCACGCGCATACCTGCGGTGATCTTGCTGCTCGCACTTGGCTGGGGTTTGCGTCAGGGGACAGATTGGTTTGAAATCCAATTGCCCAATTTGGCTCCGGTCCTGCCTTTGCTGGGCACCATCGGCCTCATTATGATTGTGTTTGAGGGATCGTTGGAATTGGATCTGGAGCGAAAGAAGCTTCCGTCGATCGGCAAGGCTGCACTCATGGCCTTGGTTCCGCTCGCCTTGGTCGCCTTTGGCTTGGCTTGGGTCGTCAACATGTTGTTGGGGGCCACTTATTTGATGGCATTGACCAATGCGATCCCGTTTGCCATCATTAGCAGCGCCATCGCCATC
Organism: Bacteroidota bacterium; assembly: GCA_031424495.1. Taxonomy (GTDB): domain Bacteria; phylum Bacteroidota; class Bacteroidia; order J057; family JADKCL01; genus JADKCL01. The sequence continues at coordinate 18,918 of JANPHP010000364.1, forward strand.
CCGACTGCGCAGGCTTTTCAGAAGGAAAAAAGAGAATTCGTGATTTATGAAAGCAGCATTTCTGACATTCTAGGTGTATTGCTTTTCAATTTTGTCACCCTCAATTCCACGTTTGAAGCCGGCACCTTTGGCAAATTTGGGCTGCAATTGCTGGCCATTTTGGCGCTCAGTTTTATTGCCACGATCGGTTTGGCATTCCTCTTGAGCCGCATCAAACACCATGTCAAGTTTGCGCCCATTATTGTGATCATCGTCTTGATCTACGGCATCGCCAAGGTGTACCACCTGCCTGGCTTGATCCTAATCATGTTTTTCGGTTTGTTTCTGGGCAATTTGGATCGGCTTTCCAAGTTTAGTTGGATACAACGACTGCGGCCCGATGTATTGGAGCTTGAGGTCTCCAAGCTCAAGGAGCTGGTCACGGAAGGCGCTTTTCTCATCCGCTCAATGTTTTTTCTGCTGTTTGGATTCCAAATCGATACAGCTGAGCTGCTCAATCCTGACACGATGATTTGGGCCCTGGGTATTTGTGTTGGCATCTATCTGATCAGGGCATTGTCGCTCAAAATCATGGGCATCGAGCGCCGTCCATTGCTCTTCATTGCGCCGAGGGGCTTGATCACGGTGCTCCTCTTTCTGTCGATTCCAGTGGAAAACAGCATTCTCATATTCAGCCAATCGCTTGTGATCCAAGTTGTTTTGCTGTCTTCGCTTACCATGATGATAGGGACGATTTTTGGGAATGGGAAGGAAGTCACCAAGGAGGTCCAGACGGAGGTCGAACTGGATGTTGAATTGGAAGTGCGCCTAGAGATGGTCGAGGAAATTTCAAACGAACTTCCCGACGCAGCTGCCGACGGCGAAATTGGCGCTTAGGGACTGCGCAATGGATGCCTTCGTCGCTCAATTGAGCGGGGCGGACACGCGCTATTTTTATTCAGCTCGCAGAGATTGTTTCATTCATAGCATTTGCCAAAAATCAAAAATCACTCCGCAGGGAATTATGACACTTTGGTTCTTGCGGCCCTAGTCTTGTATGCGACATTTTTGAACAAAGTGGTGGTATTTGTCCGTGAAATGACGAACAATTGCTCCATAGCTGCTTGCATTTCAGCTCAAATTGTTTAACTTTGATTGAATCAAAAAAATAATCTTGAAAAAAATCGAGACTTTGCATTTGCTTGCGCTTGCTGCTTGTCTCCCGCATAAATCGTTCATTCTTCCTGAGAAATTGATCTGTTCATCAACCAAGGTTTATGAACAGATCGCGTCTTGGGATACCCCACCAGATTCCTAATTGTATAATATAATTGCTCCTATTTCTTCGATTAGAGGCAATTTGGGCACTTCCTGGGTCAGGAACCCCAACCTGCTAGGTCATCCATGATCTTTGTGTAGGAATTTATTGCCATTTAAATCCAACACTTCGCTACATCAGCGCAGCCAAGGTGCATGCTTTTGCGCCCTAGCATTTGCATGCTTATTCACGAGTCACTTAATTTTTGATTTTATTATATGAAAATGAAAAACCTGAAAGTGTATTGCTTTTTTGCTTGTTTATTATTGTTTACGAATGCCGCAATGTATGCACAACCCTTCGTGCACAATCGGTATGGGGATGACAAGGATCAGGGCGCCAACGCCATAACGCTTTTACCCAATGGCAATGCGCGTATCGGAGGCTTCACTTGTAGCAGCACGCAGGCAGCTTCTCCATGTTCTGGGCTATTGCTTGAAGTGTCTGGTACACAACCAGGAACACTCACAATGGCTAAAAAATACATACAAAGCTCAGAGTCTTTCACGATCACCTCGATGGACGCGCATCCAACAAACGGCAAAATGGCAGCGGTTGCAAACGCGAGACCAGGAATTCAGACGCATACTGATGCCGTTTTCATGGACATCGGTGCTACAGGCAATGTCCTGTTCAGCCGAACATGGAATAGTACAGGAAATGAATTTGCGAGATGCGTGAAGGTGCTTGCAGATGGAAGTTTTGTAATCGTAGGTCGCATCGTCAATACCAGCAATGTAGCGCAATCTTTTATTACGCGCCTGTCAGCGGCCCCAAATTACAATGTCATTTTCCATAGAGTTTTTGGCAATCCGACTGGGGTCAGCTCCAACGTGGATGAGGCCATTGCGGTGGATCAACTTGGAAATGGTAGCATCTTGGTTGGCGGCACGACGCGACACTTTGCACGAACGGCACAAGGAGCAATCTTCTTGATCGAATTGGCGCTTGATGGGTCATTGCTCCAATACCATACTTACCAGTTGGATGCCACTGTATTTGATCCCTTGGCAAAAGACATGGCGATCCTGTCAGACGGCTCAGTCGTGGTGGTGGGCACTACTTTGGATCCGCTTGGTAACGGTACAAACAATGGATTGGTACTGCGCACTTCCCCCAACTTGCTTTCTGCGGTAGCCTTTGAGGTGAGCCAGCCAGGCGCAATGGGGCTTGATGATGTGCTGCGAGCCGTGATCGCCAATCCTGTCACTGGTGGATTTAGCGCTGTTGGAGGCGCGGAGCGAAATGTATTGGGGACAAAAACGATGGATGGCTTGGCGATGACGTTCACGGCCAACGGAAATATTGAGTTTGCCAGTTTCATTAGAGGCGGTTTACGGGGCACGGAAGAAATGTTTACAGATTGCGAATTGCGAAACAATGCAACGATTTTACATGCCGTTGGAACGACTACAAGCCACGACAACTCAGCTTTGATCGGAGTGAACGTGTTATCATCTCAAATGTCGCTCAGTGGCGGCCCGTGCTTCTCCACTTCAGCGAGTTTCCAATTCGTTCCCAAGCTTGTGACCTATATTTCACCAAATCCTCAGTTTACCACCACGATGGCAATGATTACTGGTACCTTGAACGCCTCAACACCCTCTGTGCTACAAGAGCAAATATGCCTCGTCGCCAAAACCGATTACGCAATGCCAGGCGAAGCCGAGGCCGCAACAACCCCGCTCACGACCGAGCTTTTCCCCAACCCAGCCAGCGGCACCGTCACCCTGCGTATCGCCGAGTTGGAAGGCTCGGCTAGGATACAAATCGCTGACCTTTCTGGCCGAATTGTGCAGCAAATGGAAATCCAGCAAGCCGAAACCCAATTGGAACTCGCTGCGATGGCGCCGGGACTATACGTGGTGAACATCTTCACCAATAAGGCCCGCGTTTCCAAAAAATTGATTGTGCAATAAACCGTTGTCTCCAAGAGCAATCGGTGATCTATCAGCTGCCGCCATCCCGCAAACGCTTGCGGGATGGTGGAGCTACTTTCAGCACGCATACAGCGCATGCAACTTTGCAGTGCGCTTCTCCATGCGCGCACGCAGGCTCTCGGGCGCGAGCACTTTCATCGTTTCCCCAAAACCCAATATATCCCGCTCCAACTCATAATTGGGCCGCACGCTGATCTGCACGACGATGCTGCCATCTTCCCGCCGCTCGACCACTTCCTGACTGCCATGCAGCGGCTTGGTCTCCACGTAGGGCGCATTGCCGGGCGTGACTTCCAGCAAGACAGGCGCAACGGCATCGCCCGTATTTTTGGTGACGCCGATGATGTCGCTGAAATATTCCTCCCCATCAAAGCCAGCAATTGCACGAAACGGTACCTCCGCCGCTGCCTCCAGGCCCTGAATTCGGTCCAGCGCCAGGGTCGTGATCAGGTTTTCATTCCCCCGCAGGCCCAAAACAAACCAGCGATTGCGAAATTCCTTGAGCAGGCAGGGATGAAATACGAAACGCTGCCCGGCCGCAGCCTTGAAACTCTGGTAATCGATGCGCACTGCTTCACGCTGTATCACAGCCTTGTACAGCGCGTCGAGGTATTCCAATCCGCGCAGGTCGTCGTTTTTTTCAAAGTGGATGGCAGGGGCAGAATGCGAGCGCTCGACGTGGATCTTGTCTTCAAACTTGCGCAACATGCCGCCGATCTCGGCAAAGTGGCTGAAGCCTTTGAACTGCTCCAATATCCGCACGACCTCCTCCAAGGTATTCAAATCTTGCTCCGTCAGCGGTATCTGCGTGATTGTATAGCCGGGATCCTCATAAGAATAATACTTCTTGTCGGTCACGACGATGGGCGCATTGTAGCCCAGTTTGTCGCTGCGCATGAGCTGAATGTCGAGCTGCACGCTGCGGCGGCTGATGCCCTTGGCGATACCTTCATATTCATACAAGGCCTCCGAACAAGCGGTAATCAGGTCCTCCAAAGTCCACTTGCGGTAGCGATTTTGCAAACAACGGTCGATGGCGCGGTAGCGAATGAGGGCATTGCGATTGATAGGCATAGAGACGCTTTTTCGATGGATGCAGGCATTGAAAACAGTTCCCAAAGCTCGTAAAAAACGACTGCTGCGCAAAGGGTTTGCGCAGCAGTCATAGGAAGCGGGCATCCAATGTGCCTGCGTTGAATCATTCGATCAATAATTGATTTCCACGGCGTAGCAGCTGCCACCTAAGAATTGGAACGAACCCGTGATCAGCGTGTCCGTGCCCTGATTGGTGATGACATAGGGGACGAGTTGTATCTGCCCATTGGTCACTGTCCTTCTGGTAGTTATGCGGTTGGGGGCATCACAAACGGGTGCTGAAGCATCGAAATTGCCCATAGAATGCGTCCCCACAAGCGTGCCATCGATGATGAATTTGAGGGCAGTGACGCCGTCGCCGAGGTAGCTATTGGCGGAGGATTGGGTCATCCAAAAGATGATCCCAGCAGTATTGTTGACGGGGGCTGCGTATTGGCAGGTGCCATCGTCATTGGTGGCGTTGGGGTCATAATTGAGGGCGGCGGGGTCGGTACAGCCATCGACTTGATTTTGGCAACTGCTGAAAACAAGCGCCAAAAACAGGATGGCAACGGAAAACAGGGAAATGTATTTCGTCATAGCGTTAAAAGGATTAAGAATGAAAATATCCTCGGTTTAAATCAGAATGTGTCCAAAAGTTACACAGAATCGAATTCAATCCACCAACATCGGCTATATTTTTTTTGTCTCTCAGATCGATGAATGCTGTGAAGTTGCCGGTCGCGGGACGTGGTTACTTGGTTTCTTTCCATCGAAATTCCGAGGGCACGCATGAGCTTTCCGAGCTTTCATCCCTGCAGCGAGGGGAATTTTGGCGAGGGCGGTATCCACTGGGACGAAAAGATCGAGGGAAATTGGGCGGATGAATCGAAATTATTCAAATGACAATCAGTGCATTATAAACATTTTTCAAAATTCAGCAAAAATAAATTCTACTGCGCAAATAGGCTGCGCAGTAGCCCTTTTGTTTTGAATCGTCGATCGGAAATGGTTTCCGAGTAAAAGACAGAAAGGAGTACACGATGAAATTCAACACGAAAGCTACGGCCCCACAATCGACCACCAATTACATGGGTGGCAAGTCCTATACGTTGACGCCCGAAATGGAGCTGTACACAGCGGCAGTCACTTCTTTTGTCGACAATACCTATTATGAAAAAGTCAATGAGCGCATCACCCGCATCCGTGCCTGCATGGCTCAAGTGGCACCTGAGTTTGTCGCCAAGCTCGCCGTGTACACCCGCGAGCAGATGAACCTGCGTGCGATGCCGCTTGTGCTTGTGGTCGAGTTGGCGCGGGTGCACCGTGGAGACGACCTCGTGTCGCGCACCGTGGAGCGTGTCGTGCAGCGTGCTGATGAAATGATGGAATTGCTCGCCTACTTTCAAGCTGCCGAGGCCCGCAAGGGTACCAAGCGCCTCAACAAATTGCCTAAGCAATTGCAAAAGGGCTTAGCTGCAGCGATGAACAAGTTTGACGAATACCAATTCGCGAAATATGACCGCAAGACCGATGTTCGCCTGCGAGACGTGCTCTTCTTGACTCACCCAAAAGCGAAGGACGAAGCACAACAAGCGCTCTTCAACAAGATTGCTTCCGAAAACTTGGCGGTGCCTTTTACCTGGGAGACTGAGCTTTCAGCCCTCGGCCAAAAGGCCTTCGCCAACGAAAAAGAGCGCCAAGACGCCGTTTCGCAAGCTTGGGAAACCTTGGTTGCGAGCAACAAAATGGGCTATATGGCCACTTTGCGCAACCTGCGCAATATCATTCTCAAAAGTTCTGACACTGCGCTGGAACTGGCATTGAAGCAATTGAGCAGCCGCGAGGGCGTGCGCAAGTCCAAGCAATTGCCTTTCCGCTTTCTGTCGGCTTATGAGGAAGTGCACAAAATCGCCAAGGAGGATGGTGTGTTTGAAAGCACACGCAAAAAGGTGGCCCTCGCTGAAAAAGCGATTGCATCAGCCGTGGAAATCTCGGCCGACAACATCCCTTATATTGCGGGCCGCACCTTGATCCTGACCGACAACTCGGGCTCCATGCGCGGTGACAGCGGCGGCAGCTCGGCAGTGAGTGCATTGAGCAAGCGCAGTTCGGCAGATATCGCAAACTTGTTTTCGGTATTGTACTGGACCCGCGCCAAGGACACGATGGTGGGCTTGTTTGGCGACCGCCTGCTCATGCCGACCATGAACCGCTCGCAAGGCGTGTTTGAGAACTTCAAAATCGTGAACAAAATGGGCGGCGATTGTGGCCCTGGCACTGAGCGCGGCATCTTTGACATGATGGAAAAATTGATCAAGGACAAAATCATGGTCGACCACATCATCATCTTCTCTGATTGCCAGATCGGTACGGGTTGCAATTGGTACGATACCCGTGGCAACAAGGGCTCAGACTTTGACAAGCTGTTTCAGCAATACCGAGGCATGAATCCCTCGGTGATGACTTATAGCATCGACTTGCGCGGCTACGGCAATACGCTCTTCAAGGAGGGCGTGGTGACCCTAGCGGGCTGGAGCGAAAAGCTCTTCGACCTCATCGCCGCCTTCGGCAATGGCGAGACGGCAGTCGAGTACATTCAAGCCATCCATATCTGACAAAGGCAATGGGGGGCGGGCTTTCCGCCCCCGTGGTCAACAGTACATTGACATTCGATTCATTCAAAATATTGCGACTGGTGTCGTAGGCATGTCTTACTTCGTTATGGTTACAAATAGAGGACATGTCGTTTTTTACCCAGAATGCAGTTTTTGAAAAATATGTTTATCGGGAGCTTGACCAGTAGTGAGTTCAAGAATTGTCATTTCGACCGGAGTGATCGACAAAGCGAAGCGACTCGATCACGTAGCGGAGAAATCTTGCGCCAACAGATACACCAGCCACTTGAAAACTGCTATTTGTAACCCCAATTGAAAGCCACCCTCAACTCAAGGCCATTTAGCAGAAGGTGTATCAATAGGCGCTAGATGTCTCCGCTACATCTTCGATTTGGTCGACATGACACGATGGTTACCTACTGCCAAAGTTGCCGATAAGCATCTTGAAAACAGGATTCACCCAAAATATTGCACCCAGTGCCGTAGATGTTTCATCCTTCGATTCCAAAGAAAACGGGAAACATCGGCCATCGCCTGAATTGCAGTTTTGATACAGGAAAATAGCGTGCCGTAGATCAGGCATACTTCGTCCGCAACCTTGGGGAGGAGGTGAAGCCTAGCTTCACCCCGGGTTCGACTCCCGGCTTGACATGCCCCGCAGCCAGGTCGCTTTTGCCGCTTTTTTTCTTGTTTTTCTTCGCATTGGCCAGTGTTGGCGCTTTGCAACGACCCACATATACCTCTTTAGCATAAAAGGCAGTGCGGTGGTAAAATTGGAACCACGACAAGCCGGGAAGATGCCGTCCAACCTGCGCGGATGGATGGATAGAGTTTACAGTGCACCGAAATCCGCAGCTGCGTGAGTAGGGAAGCGTATTTACAGCCTGGCGACCGCGCGAGCGGGTGTCTCGGTTCGAATCCGGGAAGAGGAACGACTTCGCAGTGTGAGTTTGGAGTGTGAGAGTGAGGATGCTTTTGGGGAATTTCGCGAGCCAACGACACCATTCTGACGTAAGATTCTTTGAATCTGAATGGATTCAGAAATGGATTCAGCGCCGTTTTCACCGACCAGCACAAGTAAGAAGCCCGTAAGATCGGATTTGCACCTACAGATAGTTCGAGCATCTTTACATCAAGCAAGAGCAAGGATTAGGGGACTCTCCGCCGAGGCGGATTGAGTCCCCTGATTTATTAGCAGAATTTACAGAATTCAGAGAATATAGCATGGTGTTGAATTCTGTGTGGCTAGTTGCGAATTCGAATACTTGCCGCCCAGAATTCAACAGACCTATAGATTCTAAGAATTCAGTAAATTCTGCTCAACTTCGGCTCAATGACTAATTCTGTCCCGTAGATGTAGGTCTTCCCGATTTGGCCTTTGATCCAATTTTTCTTTGGACCTTGGATGTCGCTGGAGTAATTGAGCAACCAATAGCGTCCATTTCCCAGCTCGACGATGCCTGGGAAAGCGGTGTCGCCTGTGCTGGGGAAATCCATGATGTGTACCAAGGACTTGCTACGTGGCTCCAAGAGCCAGAGTGCGGTGCATTTTTGCGTCAGCGAATACCGCGCCATGCTGTAGATGCGCTGCAATTTGGGAGGTAATACACGTCCTCGCTCGCTAGGCCCATCCAGGTTGCGGCGGGAAACGAGAAATATTTGCTTGCCATGCCTGAACAGCAAGGCGCTATCATATTTGTCGCGCGTCGGGAAGCAATGCCAGCGATCCAAACTGTCGCGGTGCGCGTAGACGACTTGCGCACCCGCGCCCTCCAACCGGATGGTGCCCCAGAGATTTCCCGCTTCGTCAAAGATGATTTCGCCCTCTTCACCGCCGAGGTCGCCTGTTTGCGCTTGCGCGCTGATCGGTTTCCAATCATACCCGTCACGGCTCGTGAGCAGCCGCACCTCACCTTTGTGCTTGCCAGTATAGAGGTCACAGCCGTAATAGGCGCTCATATACATCTGATCGCCGCGCCGCCGCAATCGCCACGGCACAAAACAATCCCAGTGCAAGTCCCGCAATTCGCCAAAACGTCCACTGTCGCCCATGTGGCAGGCCCATATATGCTTGGGCCTGAAACCCAAAGGATCGGTACCCGCCTCGAAACAGTAGAAATACAAGGCTGTGTCCATCGCCAAAAACCGAGGCTCACGCAGGTCGCTCCCCATGTGGATGTCCTTTTCCAGTTGCCAAGTCTTGCGGTCGGCGCTGCTCAAGATGTACAAATGCACCTTGGGAGAAGCAAAATGCGAGGGGGCCGTGCGAAATGCGAAATAATAGCGCCCCTGATAAAAGGTCACATCAAGGTTGTTGTTTCCATCCTGTATCTCGACGCCAGCCGGCAGGCCGTTCGACGGCACGACCTTGCTCCAAGAATTTGTTGAAATTGTCTGAGCAGCCAATTTCACAGCCAAAAAGAGCCCAAAACACAACAAAACTATGGATGAAATTCGCTGGCTGAGGGTTTTCACGGATGAGACAAGGTAATTTGAAAGCCTAAAAGAATGCGCAAGGCAATGCGTCTACACGATGGAACTCAACGGGCTGCTACTACTGTGCCACCAAGCGGATATCAAATTCATCATCCTGATTGTTAAAGGTCTGCGGCCAATAGCCGTTCTTTTCGAACACGACCATGAACCGGCATTGCCGCGTGCGACAACCCACAAAATCGTAGTTTACAAATCGGCCGAGGCTGTCGGTGTAGCTTTCGTTGAGGATCCTCTTATCTTTCTTTTCAAGCCAAAACTGCACGACATGCACGCTGTCAATCGGGAGGCCCGTCACGCTGTCACGCACCGTCCCGATGGCGATGACATCGGTCTCGCCGCAAGCAGTCAGCGTCAAGCAAAATGCGATCAGCAGCAGCGACAACATACTCCAAGACGATCGGCGATACTGCACGGAGATAGGTAAATGCTTCATTTTCTGATTCATATTTGGATTGTTTGGGGATTAGCGTCGCCTGAGACGGATGTTGAGATCGATGTATTCGTTGCCCATGCTTTGCGAAACATAACCTTCCTTGCTCACCAGCAACATGAGCGTGGTTTTGCGCGGACCAAAACCCGCAAGGCCACCATTGATATCAAACCTGCCGGTGCTGTCGGTGTACCCATCGACCACGATCGTTTGTTCCTTTTTATGGACTGCAATTTCAGTCACATGGACACTATCGATTGGCAACCCAGTCACGCTGTCGGTGACCGTGCCCGAGGCGTGGGTACCGATTTCGCAACTCGTGACCATTACAAAAAGCAGCGCCAAAACGCTAAGCATGATGATTTTCGTTCCAATTCTTGTTTTCATTTGCCTGAATTTTAATTGTTGTAAACTCAATCTCCGCCATCGCCTGGCTTCGTCACCACAAACCTGAGCGTGACGCGTTCGACAGGTGGATTTCCATTGAACAAAACTGTAAAATATTTCACTTGCTCGCCCTCCTTGTCGGCAGTGTCGATGGCAGCTTGCACCTCGCCCATGCCTTGAGGCTTGATCATGCCCTCGGGGTATGTGAGCCGCGCACAGGGACAGGATGCTTTTACTGCGTCGATCAGCAGGTCGGCTTCGCCTGTGTTCTTGAACCTGAACAGGGCATGAACAGTGTCGCCCGCCACAAATGAACCAAGGTCATATTCCGTCTGTTCAAACGCAATCGTCGTGGCATCGAGTGGCTCATCGGCCGAGCTTGTACCCAGAAGCTGCTGCCCAAAACTTGGATTGGCCAGTAACAACAATGCTACTCCCAATGAAAAAATGGTCCGCAAAAAGTTCAGATTGTGCTTGGGAGAAGAGTGGATGGGGCCCAAATGCTTGCACATCATTGCCGCCGGCCTCATTTCACCTCTTCGCCATCGGTCGGCGCTTGCTCGACTGCACCCTCGGGCGCCTTCACCACAAACTTGAGCGTGACACGCTCGACTGGCGGATTACCATTGTAGAGTACTGTGAAATACTTGACTTGATCGCCCTCCTTGTCGGCAGTGTCGATCTCGGCACTCACTTCGCCAGTGCCGCCAGGTTTGATTTTGGTCTCGGTCCACTTCAGCACCGAGCATTTGCAGCTAGGCTTGACGGTGTCGATGATCAAGTCTGCATCACCCGTATTCTTGAATTTGAAACTCGCCTTCACGATCTCTCCCGCCACAACGGTACCCAGGTCATATTCGCTTTTTTCAAACGCAATCGTCGTCGGATCGGCAGGATCATCCTCCGAACCACCGTTCAAGACCGGCTGAGCATACATGGCTGAACCTCCCAAAATAAACATAGCAACCAAGAGCAAGGCGCGAAATGTCTTTTCCATATCCTAAAATTACAACGCTTCAGATTCAAATAACATTCCCTTCCAGTAATTTTTGCCGAACCAATACCCAGTGGTCTGAGACTGAGGAATAGAGCCGAACCACGACAAGAACCATCTACCCCGCTTCCACCCCAATCAAGCAAATCAAGACAACCCAACTACCCGACATCGTGGCCCTCGCACCTACTACCTCCTACCTACTACCTACTACCTTCGCCCTCGCACCTCCTACCGATGCTGATAAAGCCGCATATAAATCGGCCCCCAAGAGAATCCCTTGCGCAGCACCCAATTGCCTGAGTACATGAAATCTGCCAAATGCGCGTCGGTGTAGCCGTTGTTGATGCGGGAAACGAGCACCCAAGGGCACCCATCATCCTCCAAATAATTGCAATAGCCCTGGTCATCGTCCACATCAGTGATCCTTGTGTAGTAGGGATGGGGCAACAGCGGAAAATCGCTGCAGACGTCGTCGCGCCGCATGCCTTGCGTGTGCAAGTAGGCATCCATCTGCTGCTCCAACCGATAGATCGGCACATGTGCCAATGAGCCATCCCAGCCCTGCGCGACGCCTTGCGGATACAGCCACAAATGCCCCGTCACCAATCCCAGGGCAACGGCAGCGAGTGCCAGCCTGCCCCGGCGCTGCCATCCACCCAACTCGACGAGGCCTACTGCTAGCATGATCAAAAGCAGGTAGGATGTCAAGAAATAGCGGTGCCCGACAGGGTTGGAAAATGGGATAAACAGCATACCCAAAACCAGCACAGGCATTGCTGCGGCCAATAGCATAGTGCGATGCGCCGCAGAGGCCCAAACACGTTTGTACCCCAAAAGTAAGATCCCAATACCCACCATCAACCAAAGAAACACCCGTCCGAAATCGAGCATGCGCCACAACATGACCCCCGCGTTGCGGGCGATGCCCGCAATCCCGACCAGCTTGCGATGCGCGCCATAGGTCACCGGTGGCGGACTCAAAAGCCAGCCTACGGCTTGCTGATGGGCCCATAGCCAGATCATCGTTCCAAAAGCGACTGGCAAATAAGGCCAAATCTTCATCCAATCGATCTTGCGTTTACCGCCAAGCCATGCCAGCACAATCTCTGTCGCAAAGAGCGCAGGCACCATCAAAATACCCCTGAAACTCATGCTCGCCATGAACAGCATCGCAATCGCCAACAGAAACCGCTGTCGATCAAGTAACGCATTCAATGCCAACAGGTAAAAGGCCACCAAGGCGATGTCGGGCGTGACCATGCTCGCCTGTGTCAAAAAGGTCGGCTCGCAAAACAACAAAATCGTTGCCCACACGCAGCCTTTGGGACTCAACCACCGGCAGGTCAGCTTCTGAAATTGCCAAAGCAATAAGCCCAAGAAAGGCAGCATCGCCACGTGAGCCAGCGCCAAGCTGCGCCCAAACAGCCTCCATACGCCCGCAAGGTACAGGCTGAAAAAGGGAGGGTGCCCTGCATCATATTGCTCGGGAACCAATAGCTGCTTAAAACCCGTCTCCAAATACCAATGTGCAATTTTGGAGTTGAGCACGGTGTCCCAGAAAAAGGGGAAACGCCAAGAAACGATGTTCCAAACCAGCAAGAGCCCTCCCGAAACCAATACCAAGCTACGGCTAGGCCGGCTTGCGGGTAAAAGCGTTGTGGATTGGGCAGCCATTTCCTTAGAGTTTCATCTTTTTGAACTTCCACTCAGGGATGCTGCGAATGATCGCCATGATCCATCGCCACATCCACTTGGTATAGAGTACATTTTTGCCCTTGCCCCAAGCCTTGAAGATGTCTTGGGCGACCTGCTCAGGCTGCGCCGTGAGCGGCGCGGGCAAGGGCAGTCCCTCGGTCATCTTGGTGTAGACAAATCCTGGCTTCACGGTCATCACATGCAGCCCTACCAAGGCCATGCGGTTGCGCAAGCCGCTCAAGAAGGCTGTGAAGCCCGCTTTTGCACTCCCATAGAAGTAGTTGCTCGCGCGGCCGCGCTCGCCCGCCACCGAGGAAATGCCAATGATGCTACCGGTCTTGCGGGCCACCATGTCATTGGCGGCGATGCTCAAGATGTTGGCGCAACCGATGTAGTTGGTTGCCATCGACTGCCGCGCGAGGGCGTGGTCTTGCTCGCAATCCTGCTGCGCAGGCATGAAGCCCAGCACACAGATCACGACATCGGGTTTGGGGTCCAGTGCTGCATAAAACGCCTCATGCGTCTCGTAAGCCAGCGCATCAAACTCCAAGGCTTGTGCTGTGACGCCATGGCGTATGCCGATGTCGCTCACATCCAGCGCAATCTCGGTTGCGGCCTTGCGGCCAGCGAGGTAGAGATCGTATCCATTCTGAGCCCAGAGATGGGCAATGGCACGGGCGATGTCGCTCTTCGCACCCAAAATCAAGCAGTTTTTGCGCATGCCGCCAATTTAGGAAAATGAACGCAAGGTAAGAGTGTGAATATTTCGCATCGTGGCACAAGCAGATTTTCAACACCAGCCAGCCCAAGCACCCAAGCCGGGAACGGCTTTTCGTTGACAGGTCGTCAATATGAAATATTGGAATGTGCCTCTGTGCCACTCATCTGCGAACCTCGATTTCCAAATGCAACATTGATTTGCAGCTTACAACACCGTGAATTGTGGGCCCATCTCGATGAGATAGGGCTGCTCGCGCCACCGTAGGAGGTAGTCCAGCGTACCCGCATCGGCTCCGCCTTCTTTTGCAACCTCCAAAGGATCCAAGATCCCATCGGGCCCAGCGCGTTGCCAAGCTGCCCCCTTGACCAACCGACGCAATCCGCTCTCTCCCAAGCCTTGGACTTCTTTCAAAGCCACCTCTAGGCAGCGCTGCTCTGCACGCGTGAACCTGCACAGCAGTTCCCACGGCTCAATCTTGCTTGCGGCCCGCTTGAGCCAGGCATCGAGATGCGCACTCGAACGCTCCCCTTTCCAGCAACCGGCCTTGAAATGAAATTCTGTGTAGGTGCGCAAAGGTACCGGCCCATTTTGCATTGCGACAAAACTGTCGCCCAGCATGAAAATGCCCATCTTGCTGAGGTATCGCCGCTCAGCAAGGTAAATCATTGGCCAAATCAAAGGGATTGCCGGCACATCCATTTGTTGTGCCAACCATAAAATGGCGCCACGCGCCTTCCAACCATTGTATTGCATATCCACCTCCGCATTTTTCGTTCCGCCACATTTCCCATGGACAACGATACAAAGGTAAGCAACTTTTCCTGATTTACAATCTTTTTGCCAATATTTTACGCTAAATTCCTAGCCTTTTGGACTGCAGGCTCTGCATAACCCTGCCGCCATCCAGCTCTGCCTTGATTTTCAGGAACTCCGGCAGTCTCGGATAGCCCTTTTGAAGGATCTCGGGCTTCATGCGGCTGTCTTTGGTAAGGTAGATGCGTCCGCCGCAATCGACCACGATCGCGTCGAGCCGATCCAAGAAGCCAAACAGGCGGTCGGTGATCGGGAAGTCCAGCGCCAACATATAACCCTCCATCGGGAAGGAAAGGGGCCCGGTCTCGCTCTTGCCAAAATACTTGAGCACGCTCACAAAGCTCGGCATGCCTGCCTTGCTGATCTCCTCCAAGATTTTTACCATGCCATCATAGCTGCGCTCAGGCGGCAATGCAAACTGATACTGCGCAAAGCCTTTTTTGCCGTAGACACGGTTCCAACCCACGATGCCATCCAAGGGATAAAAATATTTGTCGTAATCGACCACATGCTGATGCAGACCACTTTTGGCTTTGGCATAAAACGCAGTATTGAATGCCTTTACGGTCAATCGATTGATGGTGAACGAAGGCAATTTGAAAGGCACGCTCAGCTTAAGTTTTTTGGGAAGCGTCAGCGGTGCATTGCGTTGCGCATCTTTGGTGAGATCGGCTACTTTGGCATGTTCGCCATTGAGCAAGATGCCCTTGCCGAGGTTTTTTCCTTTGGCGAGGCAGTCGATCCAAGCGACGCTGTAGGTAAAATGCATGCTTTGCTCAAACAGTCGGTAGAGCTCATCTACATTTTTGGTCTTGGTGCTTTCCTCGACGATATAGGCCGTTTCGATCTTTTTGAGCTTGAATGTGCCCTCTAAAATCACGCCTGTGAGGCCCATGCCGCCAATAGTCGCCCAAAAAATCTCGGGATGCTCCGTGCGTGAGCATACATACACACGTCCGCCGGGTGCGAGCAGGGTCAGCGTTTGCAAATGCGTGGAAAATGAGCCCTCGCTATGATGGTTTTTACCGTGTACGTCGGCCGCAATCGCGCCGCCAAGGGTCACGAACTTGGTGCCCGGTGTCACAGGCAGGAACCATCCCGCAGGCACGATCACCTTCAAAATCTCATCAAAACTCAAGCCCGATTGACAGCGCAAGACGCCTTGCTCACGGTCAAAATGCAAGAAACGATTGAATTTGAGCGTGCTCAAAATGTGCGAACTCAAGGAAGAATCGCCATAACAGCGCCCCAATCCCCGGGGGATCAACTCCTGCCAATCATTCAAACTCTGTGCAGCCTCATCCGCAGTCGCAAAACTGCGCACTTCGGCCTCGGTGCTAGGGTACATGCCCCAATTGCTCACTTTCATACGACAAAGCTAAGGCTTCAAATCATAATGCAGGACGAATCGTGGATTAGAAATGTGGAATCACCAATGATTTTGTGGCCCAGCTTGGGCGCCACACTCCATTGACGCGAGGCAAGGCCCCCGCCAGCTGCCTATGACGATCCCGATGCGGGACTAGGTGCGCTGAACCCGATGCGAGTTTCCTAATTCCCAATGATCAGCAAGCGATACCCCCCAAGCGAAAGAGAAACACGCTAATTCCTAATTCCTAATTTCCAATTCCGAATCTATTCCCTAGTCATTAAAACTAGACCGCCTCTCCTTCGTTTCCATGAAGAGCCAGTATTTGTCGTTCGTTTTTTCATCGATGAACTCAGCAACGCCTTGCTTCAGGGCCATATTTTCGTCCCAAATCACGCGCATCGTGGGGAGGAAAAACGAATAGCGGTAACCCATGGCATCCTCTTTCCTACCTGCGCCATAGACCGATTTCAGCCAAGCCAGCATCTTGTCGCCATCGCCTTCTTGGGTTTTGATCTCGACAGAATGCAAGGCATTGTCCCAGAAGAAAAGCCGAACGTGGGCGATGCGGATGCCATTCATCACCAAGTTTTCGTCCACACGGTCATAGCGCCACAACTTCTGGAAACGGCCCATTTTCAGCAGATTCTGCTTGGGTACCGAGTCGAGGTGCATGCCGAGTGTGTACTCCATCACCACCGTACCCGGCTCCGCCTGCGCGAACCCATCGGTGAAAAGGCAAAAGCTGAAAAAACAGAGGAGCAAGCTGAAAACCGAGATTTTTTGCACTTTTTTGCGTCTTAATTGTACCAGAAGGCGAGGGCCTTTGCTCAAAAATACAAGAATTATGCCAGAGGCACAGCCACAATCGATCATTCTCAACAACCAATCAATCACTGTAGGCATGCCCATCGCGCTCGGCATCATGTGCCACAGCGAAGCTGAGATCATTGCCTTTGCCCAATATGTCGATCCGCTGCCGATCCATATCGACCCCGAAGCGGCCCGCAGGAGCATTTTTGGGGGCATCATCGCCTCGGGCGCCATGCTCTACATGGACGCCCACCGCACGTGGTTCATCCCCCTCTTTGGCCCATCGATCGTCTGCGGACTCGGCGTGCGCAACTGGAATTTTACCAAGCCTCATTATCCCGAAACGCCCTACCACGCATTCCTCACACCTCGGGAAATCATCCACAACCCCGAGCGCGGCACGGTGCAGGTGGAATGGTACTATGAATTCAAGGCCGAGAATGGCATGCTCGTGCAAGACCTGGAACTGCCAGTCTTGCATTGGTGGCGGGCAGACAAGGGATGATTTGTTTAAGCCAATTGAACCCGTCCCGCTTTGCTAGCGGGACAGGGTTATCGACCTTACGGCCTCTGGCCGCAGAATGCTAGAAAACCTCAATTCTGGATTGGAACTGTGCCTATCCTTGCAAAAATCAACCTTGTAGCGTCAAAAAATCGATTTGATCTCGTAGTACGCGATGCATCGCGTACTACGAGATCAAATCCGGTCATACTTATCCCCTAATTTGCAACATAATCAAATGATTAGAAGGCCGATGGAGACCTACCCCCCCTCCTCAAGCCAACCACTCCAAAAACGTGCTGGCCTTTTCCTTCGAAATCGTAACCTCCTCTTCAAAAGGCACCGACAGGTTCAATAGCAGCTTACGCGCAAAGTATTGAGAAGCCGTGAGGATCGCCTTGCGGCTCACCAAATGCTGCCGACTCGCCCGAAAAAATTCGGGCCCCGCCAGCAACTCCACGTCGCCGAGCGACTGCTGCAAGGGAAAGCGCTGCCCATCCATCCGCAAGAGCATCGTCTGCTCATGGTGCAGGAAAAAAAGCGCCACGTCGCTGAGCGCCACGGGAATGATCTTGTCCTTGTGATGCACGAGCAGCCGCGTGGGCGCGACCGCGCCCGCCTTGGCTTGCACGAGGCCCTGCAAATCTGGCCCGCTTGGCGGCTGCGGACGCAACCGCTCAAACTTCTCGATCGCCGCTTGCAAGCTCTCGCGACTGTAGGGTTTGAGCAAATAGCCGATGCCATTCGCCTGAAATGCCTGCACCGCATATTGGTCATAAGCCGTGCAAAAGATCACGGGAGCGGGCGGAGCCACCTGCGCAAACAGGTCAAAGCAGGTGCCGTCACCCAATTGGATATCGCTGAAAACCAGATCAATCCCAGCATTCATCCGCAGCCATTCCACAGCTTGCTTCACCGAACTCAGCGTCTTCAAAGTAAGCCATT
The DNA here is from genome assembly GCA_031424495.1 of Bacteroidota bacterium. Taxonomy (GTDB): domain Bacteria; phylum Bacteroidota; class Bacteroidia; order J057; family JADKCL01; genus JADKCL01. The sequence goes on from JANPHP010000364.1 coordinate 37,015, forward strand.
GCGGCCGAAGGGCAGCCAAGTCGGCCACCAAATCCAGTGCGATAAAGGGCTCGTCCTCGATGATCACAACCTTCATAGTGGTAGCAAATGAAAAGTAACTTGATAGGCCTCGGCCGATTCCTGTACGGCGATTTCGCCGAGCCCCAAGATGCGGCAGCGGTTGCGCAGGTTGTTGAGGCCCGAGCCGTTGGAGGGGCTGTGAAGGGCTTTGGGCTGACGATTGTTCCACACGATGATCGTGCCATCGGCAATGGAAATCGCGATCTTCAGCGGCGCATCGAGCGTCATTACATTGTGTTTCACGGCATTCTCCACAAGCGTGAGCAGGGAGAAATAGGGCAATTGGTATTGTGCGGTTCCGTCGTCGGTACGCGGCGCCAAGAGTTCCGGCGGGCAGGTGAACACCAAAGCGTCGTGAAAGCGCATTTTTTGCAGCTCGACATAGTCCCGCACAAGACGCAGCTCTTCTTGCAGCGGCACGAGGTCGCGGGCATCTTGGAGCGTCACGCGCAAAAAGTCGCTTAGGCGGATGATGTAGGCCTCGGTGAGTGCCGGATCGCGCCGCGCCAGCGAGCGCGCTGTCCCCAAAGCATTGAACAAAAAGTGGGGGTTTACCTGGTCTTTGAGAATCTGATACTGCGTCTCCAAGCTGCTCATGCGCAGCTGTGCATTCTCCTCGGCGAGCCGTGATTGCGCATCAGAAAGCAATCGCACGTAGATCAAAATGTAGATGATGGTATTGAGTGCAAATGCATTCAGGTACCTGATCATCGCCAATTTCTGCGCCTCAGGTGGCAACAAAGGCGTGACAAAATAAAAGCCGACAAACGAAAGCCCGATCATGAAGCCGCCCACAATGAAGATCTGCAGCCACTTCCATTTCCCGAGGCGCTCACGAAACCGTAAGAATGCAATATTGAACGTCCAAGCCACAAAACACAGCACCGATGCGAGCGGCACGGCAATCCACGCGATCGACAAATCCCTGCCCGATGCAATCAAAATCGGGCTCACAAACCCGATCGCCAGCAAGGGGGCTGTCAAAGCGGCCGTCTTCCAAAGGCTGCGATAAGGTATGCGCGGAGTCAATGACATCGTGGGAGCAAGATAGCGCATTTTGGGGAATGCGGGCGGCAGGCAAGCAACGGACTTCCGATCACAGCCGACAATCGCGCTTAACAACTCGCATCCCTTTCTTGCAATCCTCCCACAAAAACGCTACTTTGCCAATTCATCGTCTATGTCTATTGTCGTCCAATTCAATTTTTATGGCCAAGGAAACTGTTACTCCGCAAGTTGATAATTCCAAGCAATTGGAGTCCACCGGTGGCTCAGCGATGCAAGGCGCCACACTCGCCGCACCGCCTTTTCAATTGACCACCAGCGATGTCCCGGTACAATTGGCTGCGGGCACGATTCAAGAGCGTTATGCAGCACACACAATCACAGCGGAAGATCTCACCGATCCTTATGTGACAACGCAATTTGCCGCGCTCACTACCAAGGCCCTTTTTGAATACCGGCGGCTTGCAACCGTCACCGCAGTCAAAGCCCACATTCTCACCCTCATCGATGCCCGCGAGCGCGATCCCTACCAATCCTACTTGGGCAAAAAATTCACGATCAACAGCACCTCGGCCGTCATCAGGGATGCTGCTGGCAATCCTTTGAAATATGTGGAGGGCGACACCATCCCCGCTGGCAAGAAAGTTGGGGACTCCAAGACCATCCCCAATGGTACAGAAGTGTATGTCACCGATGTCAAAGACGATTTGAAATATGTCTATGCAGAGGATTGGGGCTGGACGGGCATCAGCAATATCCAAGGCGGCATGTACAATGAGACATTGTCGATTGACCGTGCCGAATACGATTCGCAGGATCCCAACCACAAAACGATCGCGACCCCCAATTGCGCCATTCGCTCCAATACGCCCGTCAATGCCTATCCAGCGGTTGAGCCCTCGGCCAAAATACCCAAAGATACCCATGTCACCGTCCTTGAGACCGTGACCGCAGACGGCGGCAACGTGCGCGTGAGCATGCCCGATGGCTCCGAGGTATGGACCCGCATCGCCAACGTCGGCACCACCGCCAACCCCGACGGCACACGCACCGTCACCGACCCAGACGCCAGGATTCGGCAAAAGTCGGTCACCTACCCTGCCGCAACCGGCATCGTCGCTCAGGGCGAACGTGTCATCGTCTTGACGCAAAGCCCTGACACGCAACCCGTCGGCCAATTCATCGAGGTCGCCTATACTAAAAAGAATCAGGCTGGCACATACGAAAGAGATACCGACAAAAATCCGGTGTGGATCGCATCATCTGACATCGTCGGCAACTGGGCAGATTTCAAAAGCGACAATGCGCGCTGGGCCAAAAATCCTGCCGTCGCTGGCAAGGGCAACTACCTCGGGCAAATGGATGTCGTGACCATGGTGGGCCGCGACATCGGCAGCGATACCCAGGAAGTGGAAAAATTGTCGCCCGAATTGCTCGGCCACTACAATACGCTGAGGGCGCAGGCGGCGACTGCCGGGCACGAGATTAAACTCAACAGCGGCTGGCGCTCGTTTCCCAATCAGCAAGAACTCTGGGATGAAAATCCCAACCCATCTGAAGTGGCACCTCCCGGCCGCTCCAATCACCAAAATGGCATCGCGATCGACATCAATACCGATTCATTCTCCTCGGGCATGTACAATTGGATGATGGCCAATGCGCCGGCTTTGGGCTGGACGCGCACCGTCGGCGGCGAACACTGGCACTGGGAGCAGCGACCTGCCGACGCAGCAGCTTATGGCTACAAAATGCCCGGCGTCAATCCATGAGAAAAGCATATTGCGGCCTACTCTGCGGGCTTATATTATGGCTTGCAGCCTGCTCGCCGCAGCAGCAAAACACGCATACGGGCAGCGCGGACAGCTTGCCCCTCGCAGGCACGGTTGCGCTGTCTTCCGTAGACACGTCGGCCTTGGCCGCGCAGCCTGTTGATTCGCCTGCGGATACGGCTCAAGCAGGTGATGTCATCAAGGCTGCGCCGCAGCAGATGACCGGAAAATTTCAGCAGCTCGTGGAGGGCGACTATTTGCATTTTGAATTGCGCGACGATGCCGACGGTAAAAAAAAATCTTTTTTCCTTGCAGAGGACATTCCGCAAAAAGACTGGATGCCATTTTACGAGCACCCGGAATACAAAGGCAAAAAAGTTAAAATCACCTGGCGCAACACCGACCGCTACTTAGAGCACGCTGGCGCCGTCAACAATATCGACGAGGTATTGTCGATAGAATTGCTGAAGTGAGCGGGCGGATGCAGGAGTTTTGGGTTTTGGGGAATGGGCTGATCAGGGATTTTGACGAGAGCGGCAAAACGGTGTCATGCGGAGCGCAGTGAAGCCGAATTGTCATGCTGGGGGTTCATCCCGCAGATGCTGCGGGACCTTATGATGGAATGACAAAGCCCCATTGTCATCCCGAGCGGAACGAAGTGGAGCCGAGGGATCTTGAGCACAGATACACGTCCAACACAGCAGCCCTCCTATCCGATTACCACGAATTTATTCAGTTTTTTAATCTGCTGATTTTCTGATTCATACATAACTTGTCAGGTGATCGAGTCCAAGGCCTCTGGTGCGCCGTGGCGTGACGATCGACCATTTGCCTCCGGCAAAAGAGAATAGACTTCGATTGCCGGAGGCAAAGGGTCAGCAGTCCTTCGGCCAGAGGCCTAGGACTCACATTTTGTTACTTACTGATTATCTGTGCGATACACAATCTGTCATTGGTAGCGGAGCGGAATTGTCATACCGAGCGCAGCGAAGCGGAGCCGAGGGATCTTGAGCACAGATACACGTCCAACACAGCAGCCGCCCTGTCCGATCACAACGAATTTATTCAATTTTCGAACCTGCTGATCATTGCACAGCTCGGATCAGCCGCTGAAAATTTGCGACCGAACACCACTTGTTTTTCCGTCCCAAGGTCGGCAATATTGCCAATATGAATCCTCAAGACCGTTTGAAGGCGCAAAAGGCAGCCCTTTTTCAGCAGCTCGACGCTGTTGAGCGTCAGCAGGCATTGGAATTGATGCAAAACGATTTGGAAGAGCTTGTGGCGCAGGAGCCGCTGTCAGCATCTTGGACAGCTCGCGATCAAGCAGCAGTTGAAAAAGGCTTGGCCGATCTCGATGCAGGCAACGTAATTGCCTGGGAAGACTTCCGCCTGAAGTTTGCACAATATGGGATATGAATGAATCGAAAGAATGGTAAGTGTTGATCCGTACAACGTCCAGCTCCCGCATCAATTCACAATGGCCACGGGCCGGGTTCCTTGTAAATCTTAGAAACATATTCTGCAAAAGTCATCGACTGAAAGAGCTCGATGTATTGCACTTCGCCGTCCAAGACCGCATAAGCCAAACCATCGGTAGCATAAACCTTGAGCAAAGCGCGTTTTCCTGCGGTCGAGCGCAACACTTGTTCAGGCAAAGGCGTGCCCAATGCGTCAGTCAAATCTTTTTCTGCGATTCTCGTCCCAAGCTCAAGATCACCGAAATAGATCAGCACCACGTGATCGTCTTCCAGATAATAAGATCCCAGATCGATAGCCTCGTTGTAATACCGTGTCAGGTGTTCCCAGCGATCATAAGCAAAATCTTCATTTACATGCAAGCCATCGCCAGCTAACCAATGGGCGAGTGCGCGCCGACTCATACCTAGTCGAGGATAATAGTCTGCTAGGACAGGTACGATTTTAGGGGTTGATGAAAGCTGCATCGTCTTTTTTGAGGAATCGTGAATCTGGTTTTGGCAGCCCGAAAAGAGCCATCCTGTGATCAATATTGCGAATAAAGCAGCGAGGCGCATGGTCAAATTACGGTTTTTTCTTCCAGTCTTTAACCATTTTGGCAATGAACGCATGCCGCTTGGGACAAGTCGCAAGCAGATTGGCAGGCTTCACGAAGTAAAATTTGATCGATTCGCTCATGTCTTCTTCACCACAGCATCCTCTTCACAACTTGCACAAGTCATCCCGCCACAAACACCCACCCTCAACGCAGCCAAGGCCCCACAGTTTCATAAATATTTGCCAAATATTCCTTCAAACTACATGGAGGAAATAGCTCCACAAACTTGACCTTGTCGGCCTCGACCGCGTAGACGATGCCGACTTCTGGATAAGCATATTGATTTGCCGTCTTGCCAGCCCGGGAGCGTAATTGATGGTCTTGTGGGCAGGGGCCAAGCGCAGCCTCCAAATCGGCAGGGACGAGCAGGCCCATGACCGACTTGTCGCTGAGATAGATCATCACCAGCTTTTCCGCTTGGAAATAATAATGCGCGGCATCGACTGTTGGATTGTGCATCCAAGCCGCAGGCTTGAGTTTTTGGTAACTGCGGGCTGCATCCTCTTGGTCTGCACGGGGTTTTAAGATCTCACGCACTTGCGCTTGCGTGAGGGCGCGGCGGTCGAGCCATGGTTTTAATGCGGGGATTTCGATCATTGCAGAATTCATCGTAGTGGCCTTGGTGGATGCGGAAGATGATGCGCCCCGATGGCTGTGGCAGCCCGCAACCCCACCCGATGTGAGTGCGAGCAACAAAGACAGCAGCGCGAGGATTTTATGCATGGGTAAATTTAGTAAAAACCTACCATTAGGGCTTCTTCCAATCATTGACAGTGTCTTCCATGAATTTATACCTCAGTGGAGCAGACTTTTTCAAATCAGCGGGTTTGAAGAAGAACATGAATGCAGTTTCGCTCAAATCCTCGCTAGCACTAGTCTTTCCGTATTTCGTAGGTGGTTCTTCAGCTCCTGCCGTTCCACTGGGCGTATATTCATCTAGCCAATAATTCATGGCTTTCACGAAGTCGTCGGTTCGATATTCCAAGAGCCCATGCGCCAATTCATGAATCATAGTCGTTTGTACCAATTCCTGATTGCTTGCAAAGGGGCCGCCCACCGAAGCTCCTCCTAGCCCTTCGCTGCCTTTAGTGAAAGCGCCAAAATTCTTCGCGCTTTCAAAATATTCCCCCATCGTTTCCGTATCGAGCCGTCCCCCCTTTCTATCTTTGTTGAGTGCTTGGTCGACCTTGCTCACAGTCGTCACTTCTTGTGCGTCGGCCACCCGGTTACTCCCCAGGCGCATGTCTCCAAGAATCGGGGCGTAGGATTCCAAAGCACTTTTGAGGGCCACCAGCTCCCGATATTCCCATGCAGCGGTGCGCAATTGATCGGTGATCTTTTTGGGCACCTTGGGATAATCCTTTTTGATCGCATCCACCCCCGCCTGCGAATTCACCTCCACCCCATAAGTATCCTTGAGGTATTTGATGATTTCTTTGGCATCTTTGGCCTCTTCGTCGCTCTTGACATTGATGCGCTCGATGCCACTGTGGTCGGCGATGAGTTGTCTGGCGTGCACCAAATCATCGCCCTTCATCGCTGTTGCGAGATCGCTGGTGAGTTCGGTGCCCGTCTTGGTTTTGTAAGCTGCTTTAAGTTGGTCGACCAACGCCGGGGTTCCCTTCAACTGCGCGAGGACCGCATAGACCTTTTTCACATCTGTCTTCTCTCCGTCAATTGCAGTATCGAGCGCCTCCGCCAAGGATTTGAAGTTAAGCCTGGCAGCTGGACGATTGCTGTCTGCAGTCTGTCCGTCGGTCATCAGCCTCTTGAGGTATTTGAGATCATCACCCTTGAACTTGGCTGCCACATCCACTTCAAGGTCGGTTATGTAGGTTGCCTTGTAGACTTCTCTCAAGGTCTTGATGGCCGTGGGGTTTTGATCCATTTTTGCCAGACAGATGCTCACCTGGGTAAAATCAGCCACGGCTTCCGTGAGTAGATTATTGAGTTCATCGGCGACGTCTACATAGTTGGTGACCTCGATGTCGCGATCCTTTTTTTGGATCACCTGCCCAGGCGCTAGCGCATTTGCCATCACAGGTCCGTTCACCAGCCGCTGCAAAGTCGGCACCTGAGACGGAATGCCCCCGGGGATGAAATTGTCCATACGCTCCCTTTGCTTCATCTGCACCGCCTCCATCAGCTCCTTGCGTTGCAGGGTCTCAGGCGTCATTGGCAGCGTCACCGCGGCATGCGTGGGACGGCTGCGTGCAGCGGCCTTTTGGGGAATATTTTGGTGATCAAACTGTGGCATCGGTGAGGGCGGTGGGTTTGAGACTTGCGGCAGTGCGGCTGGGGTGAACAAGTTTACGCTATTTTGGGATGGGATGCAAGGGGGGGATGAACGCAGCGCGGGTTTTGGTGGTGTGAGGTTTGGAGGGGGCTTTCGGGCAATTCTTAGGATGCGGAACTTCACTTGACGTTTCCAAAGAATTTCCACATCTTTGATTCATGAAGACACTCGATCAGATCGTAGGGCAATTGAATCCATCTTTTGCCAATTTTCTCAAATGAGGAAGCGGTGAGCACTGGCATTTTCTGTCAAAAAAGGCTCTATTAATTGTACTTGGTAATTTTTTTGTCGAAATAGCAATCAAAATGTACCTAAATGGGACTGCAAGAAGAAATCGAATCTAAAAGTAAAGACATTCATACCGATACATACCCAATTTCGATTGGGGAAGTCATGAGTATGTATAAAGAAGGAGACATCAATATTCATCCAGAATTTCAGCGCTTCTTCCGATGGGAAGAGATCCAAAAATCAAAATTAATCGAATCAATTCTTCTTGGATTTCCAATACCTCCCATTTTTGTAGCAATGAGACCAGATGGGATATGGGATGTGGTCGATGGCGTTCAAAGATTGTCGACTATTTTTCAGTTTGCAGGAATGCTCAACGATGAGGAAGGACGATTGGTCCCGCCGCTTACTTTGTTAGGGACAAAATATCTACCCTCGATGCAGGGCAAGGTATTCGAATCAGATATCGAAACCAATAGTTTCAATGATGTACAACGCAGGTATTTCAAAAGGGCGAGACTTAGTTTTATTCAAGTCCTAAAGGAGTCCGATCAAAGTAGCAAATATGAGCTCTTTCAGCGGCTCAACACTGGAGGGACAATGGCAAACTCCCAGGAAATTAGGAATTGTATTCTCGTAATGGAGAAAATTGAGACTTACAATTTCCTGGTTGAATTGTCAAAGAATACTAACTTCATTGAAACGATTAACTTGACAGATCGGCTTATTGAAGAAAAATATGACTTCGAATTGCTTGTAAGATTCATCGTTCTAAGGAAATTAAACATCGATCAAATTTCGAAGATTAGTGACTTAAGCGAGTTCCTAAATGACGAAATGATCCGGTTGAGTGGCGATACTAGCTTTGATTGGCAACTGGAAAAGTTGGAGTTCGAAAAAACATTTGAGATTCTTAATTCCAATACAGGTTCAGATACCTTCAGAAAATTTGGGCATTTAACGGATAATTTTTCGGGAGGTTTCATCGTTTCTGCATTTGAAATTGTAGCATTTGGCATTGGATATGATCCAGACCAATTCGTAAACTCAAATCTGTTGGTACGTGACTGCATTAAAGAATCCGCCAGATTAATTGAGACTGAGCCAATTAGGTGGGCTGGACAAAATACCACTTTTCGACTCCCAAAAACAATTCAACTTGGCAGGAGGGTTTTTCAAAATGGCTAGATATAGTGATGCAGATTTTACTGATTGGATTGATGCGGAAATTGCATGGAGGAAAGCTGAAATACATAACTACTACCTGATAGCAAGGAAGCACAATTCTATAACGTCCAGGATAAATCCTGTGACAAGGGCTGGTATTCCACTTTTATATGCTCACTGGGAAGGATTTATCAAAGAATGTGCCGTAGAATACCTTGAATTCATCTCTCGAAGAAGGCTCACGAACGCAGAATTGAAGGATCATTTTGTAGCGAATAGTCTGCGATTTTCCGAAGGGTTAAGAACCAATGCTCTAAGTTTCGAAGATTTGCTGAAAATTGTTGCTTTTTTCAAGAGCAAGACAGAGAATCGCTGTCAAATCAAAAGTGAACTCAGCATCAATACAAGGTCGAATCTTAAGTGGTCCGTTTTTTGTGAAATCATTGATGTTCTGGGATTTGATATTAGTGTCTATTCGGGAAAGGAGACACTAATAGACAAGATTCTCGTTGGAAATAGAAACAAAATTGCTCACGGGGAGAATTCGCTTATTGACTTCACAACCTATGAAATTGTTCATCATGAGGTTCTTGCGTTATTGGAATTGTTTCGAAATCAAATTGAAAACGCTGTGGCCTTAAAGGCTTATAAAAAGGATGCAGCTTCCTGACCGATTTTCGAATTAAGGTACCACATAAATTACCACCTCACCCCAAAAACCGCCCCTCCCAATGCCCTCTCAAAAACTCCAAATCGGGCAAAAACCGCTTGGGTAGCCGCAAAGCCACTCCCTCATAGGGCAAGAAATGCTGCAAAACGCCCTCATCCTTGCTCTTTTTCAAGCTTTTGCACAGGGCCACGCGGTACTCACTCGTGATCCCGATCAGGCCTGCCTCGAAGGCACGGTCATGCAAGGCGTTCAAAGCTAGGCCATTGCTTGGATTCATCCGATTGGCGGGATCGTCGGCCCAGCGTCGAATGTGGCTCGCAACCAGCAGCTCGGGTTGCTGCAGCCCTGTGATGCAGCAGGTGTTGTTGTAGCTGCCGAGTACCATCTTTCGGAACAGGTTTTGGTTCACGCGCACACGTACCATGCGCTCGCGCTCCTTGCCCTCGCGGGGAAGCTCCTCCTCGGGGATGTTGTTGAGTTGCTCGACGGTCGTCTGTTGAAAATCAGCCAGCAGCCGCTCGCTTTCAAAAATGCGCGCTTCCCAATCCTCATAAAATTCATCCCAGATCACGCGATCAAGTTTCGCGGCATTGGCCGCTCCTTTGATGCCACGTGCCTGATGGCTTGGATCAAGACTTGCAAAATTGTTCAGCTTCCAACCTAGTCCGCCGGGCGTACGTCCCAACAGCTTCGCCAAGGCGATAATCTCTGGGTTACGCTCATGCAACTGCCCATATGGCAGCTTGCAATACAAATTGATCGCCAAGATCAACTCCTCACGTGTCCAAAGCCGTTGTCCTTCCTTCATCCGTTTTGCGCTACGCACTGAATTGTGGCAGGCACGCAACCAAGGTAACCATTTCCCTTGATTTGTCGACGGGTAGCCTGATGACTTTTGTTGCTAGGACTTTGCCGCGAGATGGCTGAGCAGCCCAGTTGCGACCGCAGCAGCCAACAAGGGCGGTACGGCATTGCCGATCTGCTTGAAAGCCGCCGTTCGGCCTCCCTCAAAATAGTAGTCGTCTGGAAAGGATTGGATGCGCGCAGCCTCCCGCACGGAAATGGAGCGATTTTGAAGAGGATCTGGATGAATGAAATGGTGCCCATCCTTGGCGAGATGCGCCACGATAGTATGAGATTTGCCCATTGCATTTACCACTTTGAACCGATCGAGAAAATCTCGCTGATTGTTGTGGGTGCGAAGATCTTCGGGGAGTTCTGCATATTTGAGACGTTCGGCTTGGTCTTGCAGTTGCGTGGCGGCAATGCGGTAGATCTCAAGGTCGCGGGGATTGTGAGGCCGCGTGATGTGTTGACTCAAGATGGATCGCTCATTTCGAATGCCGCTTTGTTCCAAATAGGAGTTTGCAGGGGATCTGTAGGGAAGAATTTGCTGAGAATCACCGGCACGGAGTGCAGGCAAATCTGAAAAAAGGTCGCGCCCGATTTGAAATGGATTCTCAATCGGTTCAGGCCAATGGAATTCAAAGTCCTTCTGATTCCGACATCCGACAAGGATCACACGCTTGCGCACTTGCAACACGCGGCAATCGACAGCATTCAAAACCCGCCAATCCAACGCATATCCGCAATTCCTGAACAGTATTTGCATTTCAGCAAAATAGGAACGGTTGCCAGCCGATAGAAGTCCAGTGACATTTTCAAAGACAAAATAATCGGGCTCGTAGCGGCGGAGAAATTCGCCATAATATTGGTACAAATAATTTCGACTGTCATTTTGCATGCCCTGAGGATCACGCGCACGACCGATCAAGGAATATGCTTGGCACGGTGGGCCACCCACAATCACATCCACCTTGCGCCCACCGGCCAAGCCATCTATTCGCTCAAAAATGCCAGCCATCCTCTCCCAAGAGATTTCTGCTTGAATCACCTGGTCGATGATGCTGGAATGCACCTTTTCGTAAAGCTGTTCCGCTGAAATATTGCCTTGCAGATAACGCAAATACACTTGCCGCCCCTGCTCGGTCTTGCCCAATTCATGGAAGACGAGTCGCGTACGCAGGGTTGCACACGCATTCGTATCCATGTCCACATGCGCGAGCGGATGGTATCCAGCACGAACAAAACCTTCCGAGAATCCGCCAGCCCCGGCAAACAAGTCAATGAAATTCGGTTGCATCATATTGCAGGCAAAAAGTTCCTGTGGATTCCCTCAAAGGCATCCAACAATCAAGAAAAAATGGTCAAAACGGTTGCCAATTGGCCCAAAATCCATCGCCAAAAGCGACCAACAGAACCAAACGACAACATGCCAAACCTACAGCCCGAAACAATAAAATGCTATATCCCAAAATGATATAAAAATATATCCGATTCTGATATAGGATGGGATTCCAAGCAACCAAGGCCACATCGGACAAATGGAGGATTTCTCCCCGAAACAGCATTTTCAAGAATTCTCTCAAAATTACATCCCCCAACCCATCCGCCACGGCCCTCATTCCTAATCACCTTCGCTGAACTTACGTTTCCCACCTACCCCAACGCGAGATCGCCCCCCTTTCGCAACCGCCCTGTTCATTATTCCCCAGCAGCTCCTATCTTTGCACCCACGATGTCAAAACGCATCCCCCCCCATAAAATCGACGAAATCTACGCGGCAGCCAATGTCGTGGAGGTGCTCGGCGACTATTTGCAGTTCAAGAAACGGGGCAGCAACTACTTTGCATTGTCGCCATTCACCAACGAAAAGTCGCCCTCCTTTGCCATTTCGCCCTCCAAAAATATCTGGAAGGACTTCTCGACGGGCAAGGGCGGCAACTCGGTTTCGTTTTTGATGGAGGCTGAGGGCATGACCTACGTCGAGGCGCTCAAATACCTCGCCGAGAAGTACCACATTGCCCTCGATCTCGAGGAAACGCCCGAAGACCTTGTGCGTGAGGACCATAAGGAGTCCCTCTACGTGGTCAACGAGTTTGCGACGCGCTACTTTCACAAGACGATGCTCGAGACGCCCCGCGGACGCGACATCGCCCTCTCCTACTTCAAGGAGCGCGGCCTGCTCGACAGCACGATCGCGGCCTTCCAACTCGGCTACTGCGGCGACGAATGGGATGCATTCAGCAAGGAGGCCATCAAGCAGCAATACAAGGAGGAATTTCTGCTCGCAACCGGCCTCGTGTTCAAGAGCGACAAGGACGGCAGGCTGCTCGACCGATTCCGCTCACGCATCATGTTTCCGATCCACAACCACCTCGGCAAGGTCGTAGGGTTTGGCGGACGCATCATGACGCAGGAGAAGATGGCGAAGTACATCAACTCCCCCGAGAGCGACATCTACCACAAGAGCAGTGTGCTCTATGGCCTGCACCAAGCCAAAAAGGCGATCCGCGACGAGGACCGCTGCATCCTGGTCGAGGGTTACATGGACGTGATCTCGCTGGCGCAGGCGGGCATCGAGAACGTGGTCGCAAGCTCGGGCACGGCCCTCACCGTGGAGCAAATCAGGCTCATCAAGCGCTTCACGCCCAATGTTTTGCTCATCTATGACGCAGACAGGGCGGGCATCGCGGCGGCCTTGCGGGGCATCGACTTGCTGCTGGATGCGGAGATGAATGTGCGGGTGCTGCTGCTGCCGACGGGCGAGGATCCCGACAGTTATGTGAAGGCCAATGGCAAGAGCGGATTTGAGACTTATATCAATGACCGCGCCCAGGACTTCCTCGACTTCAAGCTCGATCAGCTGCGGATTGAATACAGCTTTGACGATCCGCAGGCGAAGACGCAGGCGATTCATGAGGTGGCGCAGACGCTGGGCCGCCTCGTCGATCCGGTGAAGCTCGAGGTGTACCTGGAGCTGGCGAGCAGCAAGCTGGGCATCAGTGCCGAGGTGATCAAGCGCTCGATCACCAAGTCGCAAGCCGACAAGGCGCGCCAAGAGAGTCGCCAAGAGGGCTTTAGGCAGAAGCAGGCCCAGCAGACGATGCCGATGGACGGCGGCAACGAATACTACGAGATCCCGATCGAGGCGATGATGCCCGCCGACGAACTCGCGGCGATGGCCACTAGCACGGAACCGGAGATCGTGGCCCAAGAGCGGGAGCTGCTGCGCCTGTACATGAACTATCCTGAGCGGGAATTGGAGCTGGGCGAAGGCGAGGTCATGAGCTTAGGGGAATATTTGACCCTGCAACTCGAGGAGATCGAGTTCAGCAACCCCACTTTGCAGCTGTTCAAGTCCATGCTGTTTCTGGATTTCACCACCAATGGCACCCTGAACTTGCACCGGCTCTTGAACCACGAGGAGCGCAACATCGTGCGCATCGCAAGCAGCCTGCTCACGATCCCCTTTGAAGTGAGTGAGAACTGGGCCAAATACGACATCAAGGCCCCCAATATCGACAGCGACCTAGAAGCCGCCGTCAAAAGCGCCCTCGACCACTTCCACATGCACCACTTGAAAAAACTCATTGTGGAATGCCAAGAAAAATTGCGCACCGCCACCGACGCTGCAATCCAAGACGACCTCTTGAAGAAATTTGTGATGCTCATGAAAATGCGCAAAGACATCAGCGATGGTTTAGGGATTGTAGTCCTTGAGTAATTGAGAATTGACAATTGACAATTGACAATTGACGATTGGGGGTTGGGAGTTGAGGGTTGAGGGTTGACAATTGAGGGTTGGGATTTGAGAATGATCGATATACCTTTTGGAGAGCTTATTTTTACCCATGCGGTTAATCATTCGTTTGAGTGTGTGACAAATGTGGCGAGGTGGAAAATCAGCGTAGATCTCAGGGCTGATTAGATCAGCAAAATCAGATCCCTATAGCTTTTGACAATATGCTTGTCTGGAACTTTGCCAGTAAGCCAAATCCCATGTCATTTCGAGTGACCACAAGCTTGCGCTTGCCTTTTGATCAAATGACAGCACCGCCATGTCACGGCGAGCGGAGTACAGCGGAATTGTCATCCCGAGCGTAGCGCAGTCCCGCACAACGTGCGGGAAGGGATCTTGAGCACAGATACACCTCCAACACAGCAGCCCCCCTGTCCGCTTGCAACGATTTTATTCATTTTTTCAATCCGCTGATCACTAGTAAGATACATAGCTTGTCATTGGTACCGGAGTTTTTTGGTATTTGCAAGGCTCAGGAAGAGCCGCAGCAAATATCAAAAAACGTAGCGTCCCGTACATGGTGCGGGATTGCGCCTATCGATACAACTGCTATTAAATGGCCCTTATGATACAGTTTTCTTGGTAAGAATCTCAAATAGGAGCTTTCAAGCAGGAGGTGTATCTGGTAACGCTATCCCGCATTTCATGCGGGACGCTACGTGATCGGCTCGCTTCGCTCCCTCGATCACTCCGGTCGAAATGACAAACCTTCTCGGTACCTACTGGTAAAGTAGCCGATAAGCATATTTGACAACGAATCTGTTAGGCTAGCGGCAAATGTCGCTCTGCCACATAGACACAAGGATACAACGGGCTCTTACTGCTCCTCCAGATCGTTAGCCACTCGAAATATTTTCAAAAGATACTTGTATATACAATCATAAACCTCTTACCTTTGCCTCGCAATGCAAGACAAGAGTTCAAAATTTTGCGGCTGCCTTTACTTCGCATCGAATGCATTGGCCCGCAACATCACACGCCTGGCCGAGGAGGCCTACGCGCCTACGGGACTCGCGCCTTCGTATGCCATGCTTTTGATGGCGGTAATCGATCAGCCGGGCATCAACCCGACTGCGATAGCGGAAATCATGCTGCTAAAACCATCCACTGTTACCCGTTTCATCGAAAAACTGGAACTCAAAGGCCTCGTCACGCGGGAAACAAATGGCAAATTTACCGAGGTATACCCCACGGAGTCCGCCATTGCCATCCAAATGAAGATCAAAGCCGCTTGGATGGACCTCTACCGCCAATATTCCACATTGCTTGGAGAAACCGCCGCCGTGCAACTCGCTGGTGGTGCGTATCAGGCAGCAAAAAAATTAGAACCCAGCTAAACCTTTTTTTCCTTCATCGCTTGTATGTACAAGCATGAATAGTTCTTTCAACCCAAAGCGGTGAAAAGCCAAAAGCCCATCACCAAAAACGAAATTGTCCATTTTCCATTGTCAATTATCAATTATCCACTGATTTATGTACGTAATCGCAGGAGCAACAGGAAACACCGGCAAACCCATCGCGGAAGCCCTTTTGAAAGCAGGAAACAAAGTGCGCATCATCAGCCGCGACGCTGAGAAAGCAGCCTCCCTCGTGGCCCAAGGCGCCGAGTGGATCAACGGGAGCAGCACCGACAGCGCCACCCTCACCAAGGCATTGGAAGGCGCGACGGCGGCCTACCTCATGATTCCGCCCTCAGCTCAGGCCCCGGACTTTGCAGCCTATCAAGCCGAGGCCGCGGAAAATATCGCACAAGCCATCGAAAGCAGCGGCTTGAAAAACGCTGTCACTTTGAGCAGCTTGGGCGCTCACCTGACAAGCGGCGCTGGCGTGGTGCAAGGTCTGCACCATTTTGAAAATCGCTTGAACCAAATCCAAGGCCTCAATGTCTTGCATTTGCGCCCTAGCTATTTCCTTGAAAATACGCTGGGCCAAGTCGGTGCCGTGAAAATGCTTGGCATGATGGCTAGTCCGCTACGCGGCGACCTCAAAGCATCGATGATTGCCACCAAAGACATCGCGCAATATGCGACCAAACGTTTGCAAGCCCTTGATTTCAATGGCAGTAGCGTGCAGCACCTGCTTGGAACCGAGGATATCAGCTATGACGAACTCGCTCCACTTTATGGCGCCAAAATCGGCAAGCCTCACCTGAAATATGTGCAAATGCCCTTTGAAGACTTCAAGGGAATGATGATGCAGCAGTGGCATGCTAGCGAAAGCTATGCAGACTGTATGCTCGAATTCATCCAAGCCGTCAACGATGGCAAATTGGTCGGTTACGCACCGCGCGACGCAGAGTCCAACACGCCGACGAGTCCAGCCGACTTCGCGAACGTGTTTGCACACGTGTACAACAGCTGATCCATTTTTTGATGCATCTGCCGCCGAGCCTTGGCAAGAAGGTCTCGGCGGCAGTATATTTACCTCATAAATCTCTCTCAAAATGAAATATAAACTACTCGGGAAAACGGGTTTGCGGGTGTCTGAGCTCTCATTGGGCACGATGACCTTTGGCGAAGAATGGGGATGGGGCGCTTCACACGAAGAAAGCAAGAAGATATTTGACGCCTACGCAACTGCTGGCGGCAATTTTCTGGATACCGCAAATCGCTATACCGAGGGTACAAGCGAGCGCTACCTCGGCGAATTCATTGCGCATGACCGCGACCATTTTGTCTTGGCAACCAAATATTCGCTGTACGACCGCAAAGGCGACGCCAATTTCAGCGGCAATCACCGCAAAAATATGATGCGGTCGATCGAAGCAAGCCTGAAACGCTTGAACACAGACCATATTGACCTCTTTTACCTGCATGCGTGGGATTTTTTGACGCCGATTGAAGAAGTATTGCGCGGCGTGGACGATCTCGTGCGCTCAGGGAAAATATTGTATGCCGGTATCAGCGACACGCCCGCTTGGGTCGTGTCGCAAGCCAATACCATCGCCGACCTGCGCGGCTGGACCCGCTTCAATGCCCTCCAAATCGAGCACAGCCTCTTGCAGCGCACGGTCGAGCGCGACCTGCTTCCCATGGCCAAGGAAATGGATATTGCGGTCACTGCTTGGGCAGCACTTGCTGGTGGCGCCCTCACAGGCAAATACCTGGAATCCAACGACGATGCCAAGCGCCTCGCTGCAGGCAGCGCCCGCCTCAACGAGCGCAGCCGCGCCATCACGCAAATGGTCGTGGATATTGCGCAAGAACTCGGCTGCTCGCCCGCGCAGGTTGCACTCAATTGGGTGCGTCAAAAAAACCAAGTGGTGATCCCGATCATCGGCGCGCGCAAAGCAAGCCAAATCGAGGACAGCCTCGGTTGCCTGAAATATCCGTTGCCTGCCGAGGCTATTAATCGCCTCAACGCGGTGAGCGCCATTGAATTAGGCTTTCCCCATGACTTTTTGTCGGGTCCGGCAGTGAATGCGATTCTATTTGGCGATCAAAAAGATTTGATCGACAATCACCGGGCGTAATATTGAGTCGTCGGCCGCAGGCGGATATCGACCGAGTGCCTCCGGCGGTTGATTGGTATATATGAGGAAGGGACGCCATGCTTAGCGTCCCTACCTCATATATACCAATGTATTTAAAAGGAAACGTTTTCACAGCAAAAATCTCCGATTTTTGGGCCACTCACCAGTGAAAAACGTGGTTGCGGTTTGAAATCGTTCCCGCCAATTGATATTCTCGTTGACGAGATCTCGCTTGTCTTTCCCGTGCCAAATCACCACTCCCGCAGTCAAAGAAGCGACCGATATTTCAGGATTACCCACCAAAACCCATTGATCGGGGTAGGCTACTTTGATTTCACTCACAGTAAGGACATCGTGCATGGCATTGATTTTTTTGCAAATATACTGTGGATCCCATCAATCTGCTTCTACCTGCCTAGTCAAACATCCGCTTCAATCATCAGTTATCCTCCAAGATTCGATACAATATGAGCACCTCCAAAATCATCCTCGTCACCGGCGGCAACCGCGGCATCGGCTTGGAAATCGCCCGGCAACTCGCCGCAATGGGGCATCACGTGATCATCGGTACGCGTGACCTGGCAAAGGGCGAAGCCGTGGCAAAGTCGCTTTCTGGCAAGGTTGATGTACGGCAACTTGATGTCTCAGATGAGGCCTCGGTCATCGCTTGCACTCAAGCGCTCGCCAGTGAATTCAAGCATATCGATGTGCTCATCAACAATGCGGGCATCATCAGCAGCACTGCGGGCACTGCCAAGGTGACCCTGGCAGAGATGCAGTCGGTATTCGCAACCAATGCATTCGGGCCACTCATCCTTTCGCAGCACTTGCTACCGCTCCTGCGCAAGAGCAGCGATGCCCGCATCATCAACCTGAGCAGCGAGATGGGCAAGCTGAATTCACTCGGCGGCGGGTATGCTGCCTACCGCCTCTCCAAAGCCAGCCTTAATGCGCTCACAATCTCCATGGCCCGCGAGTGGAGCGGCGATGGCATCAAAGTCAATGCGATGTGCCCCGGCTGGGTCAAAACAGACATGGGCGGCGCCGGCGCTAGCCGTACGCTTGCGCAAGGTGCTGACACGGCCGTTTGGCTCGCAACTGCACCGCAAATCCCAACCGGAAAATTCTTCAGTGACCGCAAGGAAATGGCTTGGTGATGGGCTGACCCTAAAACGCCGTCGCAACGATTTGCCAAACGCCATCCACGCGTTGGTAGATCGCTTTGGAGAGGAGCGACTTGGTGGGTGCTTCAAAAAAGGTGTCTCTTACGAGTCCTTGCAGGGTGAGGATTCCACTGCGATCGTTTTCTGGGGCGACCAGCAGCACGTCGTGCGAAGGCACAGCGGCATACATATTTTCGCCGAGCTGCTCGACCATCGTCATCCAGAGGTTGCTCAGCAGTAAAAAAGCCGCATCGTGACGTCCGGGAGATGAAATACGGAAGCCGCCCGTCTCCAACTGCTGCAAAGTCACTTTGTCGCCATGCTGGTCACGCAAGTTGATGAATGCCTTGGAAATCAATGCCATATTGTCCCATTCGGCCAAGCCCTCACGGTCGCACTCCCTGATATAAGTGTAATCGCGGCCCTCGTCGAGCACAAAATTGAGGGCGATGTCTTCCACCATGTGGATCTTGATCGGCGCAAGCGTGACATCAGTTGCCACCTCGGCCTCTTGGTACATGTGGCGTCCCAAGTCCTTGCGGTAGATCGCATGGCTGCGATCGGCCACCAAGCGCGGAAACAAGTACGCTCCAACAATATCAATCAATTCCATGGGCAAAGGCTTTGCACAAAAATAGGCAGAGCGGTGACAATGTACGCCCATTGGCGAGGAATTGGGCAAATATTCATCTGCAAACGCAAGAAGTGCCTCTCTGCCCCATTCAAGCGCATTCTGATCGAGATGGAATTCAATTTCAGTACAAGGCGCCCATTCCAAAAAATCTTGGGTCGGGACGTCATTGACCTTCTTTTTTGATGAAAATTCGCCTTTTAGCTGCAAAAACCTATATTTGAGTCATCAAACCGCCATGCTCAATGGTGGAAATTGGGAATACGGAATTTTAGGATCAATGGGAAACAAGGCCCACTTCAGGGTGGATACCAAACTGGCGGCATTGCTCGGCGAGAATTATCGCTCGACGGAGTATGCGCTCAAAGAACTGGTGGACAATGCATGGGATGCGGATGCAGAGAATGTGTGGATCTATCTGCCTGCGCCGCTCACGGCCGACCCGATCATCATCATCGACGATGGGCTTGGCATGACCGAAAAGGAGGTAACCGAAGGCTACCTCAAGATCGCAAGCGACCGCCGCACCCGCAAGGGCGAGCGCACGCTCAAGTTCCATCGCCGCGTGAAGGGACGCAAAGGCATCGGCAAATTTGCAGGCC
This sequence comes from Bacteroidota bacterium, assembly GCA_031424495.1. Classification (GTDB taxonomy): domain Bacteria; phylum Bacteroidota; class Bacteroidia; order J057; family JADKCL01; genus JADKCL01. The sequence goes on from JANPHP010000364.1 coordinate 56,800, forward strand.
TCGTCTCCGCCAATGTCATGGAGATCAGCTCGCGCTCGACAGGTCGCAAGACCAAGATCAGCATCTTCAAATCTGAGCTGCTCGCCTCTGAGAAGGATTTGGAAAAAATCGACTTGCCGATGCACGTCGAGTCCTGCCCAGAAGATCAGCACGGCACTGCCATCAAGCTCACCGACCTCAATCAAAACCTGAGCTTCCCAGACCCCAATGTGCTCAAGCAGGTGCTCTTTTTGGAGTATGGCCGCCAAAGCAACTTTCGCATTTTTGTAAATGAAGAGGCGCTCGACGTCGAGGATCTACCCGGTGAGATCATCCAAGAAGAAAGCGAACTCAACGAGGTAGGCCTGGTGCGCATGAAATTCACGATCACCGACAAGCGCTCACCCAAGCAGAGCGGCATTGCCGTGCGTGTGAATGGTAAAATCGTAGGAAAGCCCCATCATTTTGGGCTGGAAACATCAGACGAGATACCCGCCAAATTGCTGAGCCGCATCTATGGTGAGGTGGAGACCGATGCATTGGAGGATGTCGTGACTGCAGACTGGGGCGGCATTTTGGAGAACTCCAAAGCTTGGCAAAAGCTGGAAGCCTACGTTCGGTTCAGGCTGCTCAAGGCCCTCAAAGCCAAGCACAAAGCCGAGATCGGCATTGCGCAGGCCCGCTGGAAACTGCTGATCAACCGCGAGCTCGACAAGCTGCCTCCACACAAGCGCCCTTTTGCATCCGCATCCCTCGACAAAGCGCTCAAGAAATTTTATGATCAAAAAGATGAGCACGTTCGGGCAGTGATTACCCTCGTGTTTGACCTGCTCAAAGACGCCAATATCAAGGGCTGAGGCGGTCGATTGGGTGAAT
>JANPHP010000365.1:0-30136 GCA_031424495.1 Bacteroidota bacterium
ATGGGACAGGGAGGCTGTTGAGTTGGAGGTGTATCTGGACTGAAGATGCCTCCGCTACGTCTTCGACTCGGTCGGCATGACAATGGGGCTTTGTCATTCGATCAAAAGGCAAGCGCGAGCTTGTGGTCACTCGAAATGACAAACCTTCTGCGTCCCAAATGGTGAAGTAGCGAATGAGCATACAGAAAACCACCGCAGAGCGCACCCGAGAATGCAGGGACAATTCTACTAAAAAGTCATACAGACTCTGCGAACTTTGCGCTCTCTGCGGTTTCATTCACAGCGGAGCCACTAAGAACGTCAAGACAATTCCTTTGGTTTCCAATGCTTTTTGCCTAACTTCATACCTAAATTGCTATCCATCCACCATGAAGACCACACTGCTACTCATGTTCCTCGCGATCGCCTCCTTAGCGACGGCGCAGCAAACCCATACCGTCGAGGTGCCCAAGGGCGTCACCTACAACTATTGTGACGATGCCACACTGGAAAAATCCAAAGAACTCATCACCAAGGAACTCACGGAAACGCCGACTTATGAGATGTGCGGGAGGATTACTTTTGTCGGGCCAGTCCTGTGGACTCGATTTCAAAAGGTAAAATCCCTGAGCAAAATCTCGGGTGGCAATGTGACCAATATCGTCGATGGCAAACAATTACCTGGGAAAATGACCCAACGCCTCGATGACAGCAAGCTGGTCTGGGATGCTTTGCGCGCAGAAATCGGAAAGGACAAATTCGAACTGCGCTTGGCGAATCAAAAGGAGTTGGCTTATTACTGGTCGGTAATTTCCTTTGACATCGACGAACCACTGATCATCGTCGAGACCAAAGCCCATAATTATATTTTGAACCTCTCGCCCAAGGATCTGAAACTGGTTTGGCTGGATGAGGCGCCGAGAAAATAGTCGCCCATCGACAATGGTGAAGCTCTTCCTTCCCGGGGAAAATATCCCTCGATTCCACAATCGTATGGTTGCGGCACTTTTCGCATGGACCTGTCTTGCCCCCAACCACAACTCAAAACCTGGCTCCATCAGCCCCAATCGCCATTTCTTCAAAATCGATAACGACATCCACCTTTTGTAGACATAGGCTTGTTTGGGCGAATTGAAGGGCTTTTTTTAGGGATAATCCAAATTTTACACTGACGAGACTATGGTTCAGGCCAAACAAGGTCGCCGTTCCGGACACTCGATCATTGCTCGCGAGGCACTGCAAATCAGTTCTACCACCGCCGCATCCGCCGCTGTTTGCTAAACAATTCCCTGCCTAAGATGGTTCATTCCGCACCTATTCTCCAAAAAATCGATGGAAGAGCTCCAAAATAGCATCCGCCAAATGATCCAAATATCGGATCTGGAGATGCAGCGGCTGCTGCGCGATTGCCGCGTGCAGACATATATAAGCAAGGAATTGCTGAGCACCCCGGGCCAAATTCCGCAAGAGATTTTTTATATTGTGGAGGGACTTTTGCGCGTAATCGTGCATGATCCCAAGGGCAATGAACACACGATGCATTTTGCAATGGAGCATCAGTTTATTGCGGATTATGCGAGTTTCATCATGCAACAACCTGCGCTCTACACCTTGCAGGCCCTGGAGGAAACGACGGTGGTGATCATGCCGCGTTCGGCGATCGATTGGGGGTATGCCGAGCTCACCGAGGGCAATAAGATGGGTCGCTTGATTGCGGAATTTTATTTCATTTACCAAGAAAATCGCCTGCGCAATGGCTATGCACGCACGCCCAAGGAGCGCTACGACAGCATCACGGAGGTATTTCCCAATCTGCACAACCGTGTGCCACAACACATGATCGCCTCCTACCTCGGCATCACGCCTGTACATCTGAGTCGCCTCAAAAAGGCCGACCATCGCAAAATCTAAACATTTGTTATCGTCTACCACGATCGGCAGACTGCATCTTTGCGGTTCTAAAAAGATCGTATGCAATTGTCGAATTCGCTGAAAACAAGGTTGATTTCCAAATATGGCCCTTGGGCTCTGGTGTCGGGTGCCTCCTCGGGCATCGGTCTGGAGATCGCCCACCGGCTCGCCGAAGCCGGCCTGCACCTGGTGCTACATGCACGCAACGCAGCGCGCCTGCAAGCTGTCGCCGCTGAACTCGAATCGCAATATAAGATACAAACCCGCGTCGTCGCCTCGGATATTGCGCAGCAGGATGGCGTGACGCAACTGATCGCCGCCACGGGAGACCTCGACATCGGGCTGCTCGTGGCCTCTGCGGGCTATGGCACATCGGGCAGTTGGCTCGGTAGCAAGGCGGATGAGGAGGTGAATATGCTGCGGGTCAATTGCGAGGCTTTGATGCTGCTCACGCACCATTTCAGTCGCGCATTTGCCAGTAAAAAGCGGGGCGGCATCATTTTGATGAGTTCATTGGTGGGATTTCAAGGCACACCGTTTGCCGCACATTATGCTGCCACCAAGGCTTATGTGCAATCGCTCGCTGAGGCATTGTCGGTGGAGCTCAAGCCGCAAGGCGTCGATGTACTGGCGGTCGCGCCCGGGCCTGTTGCGAGTGGATTTGGAGACCGCGCCAATATGGTCATGGGCAATGCGATGACGCCCGCACAGATTGGCATACCCATCCTGAAGGCATTGGGAAGGCGACAAACGGTATTGCCTGGCATGCTCACCAAGTTTCTCGTGGGCGCGCTCAGGACGGTGCCGCGCTGGGCCAAGGTGCGCATCATGCAACTGGTCATGGGCGGCATGACGCAGCATCAAAGGAGCTGATCGCAGCCAAGATTTCTACTTTTCGCTGGTCAAAACGCATTCATTCCCCCACCTGCATCGCCTTGCGCTGAGATACAACCGCAAAATACGCCCAGGACGCAGAGATCGTGCTGCCTACAAGTGACACAGACTCTGCGGACTTTGCGCTCTCTGCGGTTTAATATTTGCTTCCTAGCACTAGATTCCCGACTATCGTGGGCGCTTGGCTACCCCTCATTGTGGAGGGGAAATTAATGCAGCGCTTGTAAGCATGAATTTTGTCGCGATCGATTTTGAAACCGCCAACAGCAGCCGCAGCAGCATCTGCTCGCTCGGCGTGGCCATCGTGCGCGATGGCAAACTTATCGAGACCAAGGAGATCTTGATCAAACCGACACCCAATTATTACGATGGCTTCAATTCGGCGCTGCATGGCATCGCCGATCGTCACACACGCGACCAACCGACCTTTTTGGAGCAATGGCAGCAGCTCAAGGTCTATTTTGACGGCCTCACGGTCGTTGCACACAATGCTGCATTCGATTGCAGCGCCTTACGCGCGGTGCTCGACGTGGCCGTCTTGGATTATCCCGATTTTGATTACCACTGCACGTGGCGCCTTGCCCAAAAGACTTTGCCGCAACTGCCCAATCACAAGCTCGATCGCGTTTCCCAACATTTCGGCATCCAACTCAAACACCACAATGCCGAGAGCGATGCCCAAGCTGCTGCCCTGATCGCCATTCAGCTCTGTGAACGGCAAAACGCAAATTCGCTAGAGCAATTGTCTACAAGTTTGGGATTCAAGGTCGGCAAAATCATCAGCGCAACACAGTCCTACAAGCCATTTTCAAAACGATAGGTTGCGTTGAGTTCGCTATTGTACTTTCTCAGGTCGGTTATTCAATTCCCCATTTGATCCATCATCATGGCCAATAAGACATCGCAACATATCCTCGGCACGTCTGCCAATCTCCTCGGATTTTGCTTGATCATCGTGACCTCATTGCACCTCACCGATCAATCTGAAAACAGCATATTGGATGAGATCGCGTCGACGATTGCGCTGTTGCTTGCCCTATCGACCATCCTCTCGTTCCTTTCTCTGCGTTCGGAAACACCGCTGCGCGAATTGTGGTTGGAACGCATTGCTGACGTGCTTTTCCTCATCGCCATCGTCGGAATATTGGGTTTGATGGTTGCAATCATGGGCTTGTTTTGGTTCAAATAGGTCGATGCATTTGTCATGATTGCCCCACAGCATTGTCGTTTTTGCGCAACGTCGGATCGCCAATTAGTTCCTAAATTGCAATGGTATTCCGAGGAATGATTCACCCATTTTGAAGCGCAAATTTTGAATTCCGATGCAAAAACCCACTCCGTTTCTCTGGTTTGATGGCAATGCCGAAGAGGCGATGCAATTTTACGTTGCGACCTTCCCCAACGCCAAAATCCACAACATCTCGCGCTTTGGCGAGGGCGCACACATGCCTGCGGGCACGTTGATGACGGCCTCATTTGAGATCAATGGCCAAGCATTTACCGCACTCAACGGCGGTCCGATGTTTAAATTCACTTCAGCCATATCATTTTTTGTGGGATGCGACACCCAAGCCGAAATCGATGGCATTTGGGAAAAGCTGATTGATGGTGGTGGTGAACCGATGCAATGCGGATGGATCCAAGACAAATTTGGGCTCACGTGGCAGATTGTCCCGTCGATCTTGGGGCAATTGCTGGGCGACCCCGATCCCGCAAAGGCCAAAAATGTGATGACCGCCATGCTGCAAATGGTCAAGCTCGATATCCCGACTTTGCAAGCTGCACGTGACCAAGGCTAGCAGCCCGTTTGTAAAAACTAGGCGATCCTTGTAATTTGGTACAGGGCATCTGAAGATGCCCTCGCAATGCTGCTTTCCCATGCGTGCGCGCCACGGAAGGCAGTCTGCGCGATATCGGTGCACCACGATTATAGAATGAAAAAAAGCTATCGATTATTGGTATTTTGGATACTGGGGATTGCGCTCTCTGTTGCCAAGGCACAAACTGGGCCTGAGATACTCCAAAATATCCACAGCTTTCGCTTCAATGAAGCTGCCGTGCAGCTGAAGTCCTACCAAGGCCCACACAAATCCTTGTATCAGGGAATCGTCGAAAATGCATTCAACCAAAACCGCAAATCCAACGCTTCCTTGCGTTTGGAGGCCTTTGAGTCCCTGCCCGACAGCCTAAAATTTGAATATTTGCGCACCCTGCAGGACAATGCGATCAAGCTACAGGATTATGCGCTTGCATACTCGACTGGTAAATTGGTCCTCGATCAGTATGCGCGATTCTATACTGAAAAAGAACGCGAGGGCGAGACCGATGCCTTGAAAATCTGGAAATGCTTGCAAAATTCACCCACACAATCGGTCAAAAAATCTGCGAATACACAATTGTCCTTTGAGAGGGATATGGCGGGATTGCATACCCTTCCCATCGACATTGGCAAGGCCAAACATCAGTTTGTATTTGATACTGGGGCTGGCATCAGCTGCCTCACGGCATCTTATGCCCGTCAATTGGGCATCAAAATCATATCCAAGGAGCCCATCAATGTAGAGGGTGCGACGGGTGCGGACAACAATGTGCAAATCGGCATCGTGCCACGCTTGTCGTTTGGAAATATTGCGGTCAAGAATGCAGTATTCATGGTCTTTCCCGATTCCGCATTTTCATTTGCGGGTGGTGCCTACAAGATCAATGGCATCGTTGGCTTCCCGATCATTGCCGCCTTGGGCCAAATCACCATGCGCGAAGACAGCATATCTATCCCCAAATCGGTGCCGGTGAGGGAATTGGAAACCCACAATTTTGCATTTGTACAAAACAGCCCCATCATCTATTTGCGCGTTTTTGAGACCGAGTTGCCTTGCCTTTTTGACACAGGAGATGGAGATTTTTCATTTTCCAAGCCATTTTACGATCAGTTTTCAGCGCAACTCAAAGGGGAGTTCAAGCAGCTCAGCTCTGAGGGTGCGGGCGGGGCCCAATCTTACAAAGGCTTCGTTGCCGAGCCTTTTCACATTTTTGCCGGAGGCCAAGACATCGTGCCCAAAACGATCGTGGTCAATACCGAATATGACCACATCTTGGAGTCCAATATCTATGGCAATATTGGGCAAGGCATCATCAAACTTTTCAAGCGCACGCGCATCGATTTTGTAAATTCAGAGATTCATTTTGAGTGAATCTTGCTGAGCAGCAGAAAGGTAATCACAAACTCGATGCCTGCCATCCCAGCATTCTTAAGCCAATCTTAAGGATCAGCTAAGCTGAATTGCGAATGCACGAGCAGACCTTTGGGCAAAGAAAATACCTGATATGATCTCTGCAACACATCTGCACGCCATGCTCATCCACTTCCCGATCGCCCTCCTGATGGTGGGCTTTTTGGCGGAAGTCGTCTCGCTCTTCACTGTGCGCCCATTTTTCAGGCAAGCCGCTATTGGGCTCCTTGTGATAGGGGTTTGTGGGGCGATTGCGGCCTATATCACCGGCAATATTGCGGGTGATGGCATCGAGTCAGGCCCGCTCAAGGCGCCCATGGAGCTGCACGAACAAGCGGCTTTGGTGACGATGCTGCTGGGCATCGCGACGGCACTCTTCAAGGGCGGCATGATTTACCTGAAAATGGAGCGTGTTTGGACCAAAGTAATCGGGCTGCTTTTGTACCTTGCCTTGGTGGCGGGCGTGGCACGCACAGGTTTTCTCGGCGGTCAACTTGTCTTTAGTCATGGTGCTGGCGTACATTTGGCCTTGCCCGACTTCAGCAACCCGACCATCGAGGACTGAAAGCGATCGCATCAACGTAAATTCAATTGAAATGCGCATTTTGATTGTTGAAGATGAGTCCTCCATTGCCAATTTCCTTCGGGATGGGTTGGCGGAAGAAGGCTTTGTGGTGGATGTCGCAGACAATGGCAAGCAGGGTCTGCAACTGGCGCAGGACCACATCGACGATTACGATGTGATCTTGCTGGATTGGATGCTGCCTGGCATGAGCGGCATTGAAATCTGCCGCGCGCTGCGCAAGGAAAACCATCAAGTGCCCATCATTTTCCTCACCGCCAAAGACACCGTCGACGACGCCGTCTTTGGGCTGGAGAGCGGTGCCAATGATTACATCCGCAAGCCGTTTTCATTTGCGGAATTGCTGGCGCGCATCCGTGTGCTTATGCGCAGCAAGGCGGGCGCATCGACGGTATTTGCAGCACGCGATGTCGTCATGGACATCGAGCAACACAAGGTCACAAAGTCGGGCAAACTGGTTGAGCTCACGCAAAAGGAATTTGCACTGCTGGAATACTTGCTGCGCAACAAGGGCAAGGCCTGCCGTCGCACGCGCATCATCGAGAATGTCTGGGACATCCATTTTGAATATGACAACTCGGTGATCGACGTCTTTATCAATGCATTGCGCAAAAAACTGGATCTACCTGACGAGCCCTCGCTGATCACGACACTGCGTGGCGTGGGCTACAAAATTGAGTCTGAAACATGAGCTTGCGGTTTAGAAATAGAATTGCGTTATTCAACACCATCGCCGTTGCCGCCACAACGGCTTTGGTTTTTGTCGTGATCTATTGGGTGGTGCGCACCACGGCTTATGCCCACCTCGATGCGGATATTGTGCAGGAAAAGGAGGAGGTAAGCGCCAAGATTACGGTGCGTGGAGATTCCATCTTCTACCAAGAAATGTCTGAAGCCTATGAGGCAGAGCATAATCATGTAGAAGTCAATCCCACTTTTTTCCAAATTGTGGATGTAGCTGGTCGGATAGTATCCCATTCCCCCAACTTGCGCAAGGAGGAGTTTCTCTACAATCCCAGCAATGCACGCGGCACCTATTACAATTCAGAAATCAATGGACAGAAAATACGGCTCGGGCAATATCCCATTTTCAATGCCCAGTCGGTCATCGTGGGGCAGCTCACCATTGCCATTTCACAGCAAGAATCGTTTGCCATCCTCAACAACCTACTGTTGGTTTTGCTGATTGCGTTTCCCTTGGTTTTGATCGCGCAGTTTGTGGCTTCGTCATTTGCCGCCGCCGGTGGTATTGCGCCTGTGAATCGCCTGATCCACATGGCCTCCAAAATCAGCGACTCCACAATCGGCACGCGCCTAGAGCTGCCTGCCCGCAAAGACGAACTCTTCGAGCTCACCCGCACCATCAATGAACTGCTGATGCGTATTGAGGCTAGCCTGCAGCAACAAAAACAATTTACGAGCGATGCCTCCCATGAAATCAGGACGCCGCTTGCGGCTATTCGCGGCACGCTAGAGGTGCTCGTGCGCAAGCAACGCGAACCCGCCGTTTATGAAGAGAAAATCGCTGTGATCTTGGCGCAAGTCGATCGCATCGACCTGCTTTTGGAGCAATTGCTGCAACTCGCACGCATCGAAACCGGCGTCGTCATCGCCAAAAGGGATTCCATGAGCCTGCTGCCGATCGCCATGGCCCTTGCTGGCAAATGGCGCGAAACCGCAAAGGGAAAAAGCATCCACATCGAGATCGAAATCCCGGAGACGGCAGTGGTGGTTTGCGATAAGCTATACTTAGAAATGATCCTCGACAACCTCGTGCACAACGCCATCAAATATGGCCGCGAACAGGGAAAAGTAAATCTGCGTTGGAGTGAGGCCAGCAAATCGCTGATGGTCGTAGACAATGGCATCGGAATCGCTGCAACGCAACTCTCACAGATTTTCAATCGCTTTTTCCGGGCGGATGCATCACGTGGCTCGGCGGTCGGCGGGAGTGGCTTGGGCCTCTCCATTGCCAAAAAACTCGCCGATCTGCAACATATTGCACTGAGTGCAAGCAGCATCGAGGGCGAAGGGAGCACATTCACATTGCAGTTTGAGCGGTAGCTTTTATGCTTGCCTGGGACTTTGCCAGTAAACCAAATCCCATGTCATTTCGAGTGAACATGCCGCTGGCGCGGCACCTTTTGATCGAATGACAAGGTGGTCATTTGCTGGGGTAGGTGTGACTCCGCTGGAGTCGATTCTTGTGGTGGGCTGGTTTTCTATAAACGTTAGACCGCTCTGCGGTCCTGCTACTTGCTAATGTTGGTGGATATGAAAGATGTGGGGCCCCGTTGAAGTCGCTGGATGGCCATCGTGCCCGACTCCAGCGGAGTCGCACGTTTGTAGAAAGGAGGCCCCCACAAGCCACCGACTCCAGCGGAGTCGAACAATCTCCCGACCTATTAACATCTTTATTTTAGAAATTTATGAAGCTTGTCATTGGTAGCGGAGCGCAGCGAAGCCGGGGCATCTTCAGTTCAGATACACCTCCTGCACGGCAGCCTAGTTGTCCACTAACAGCGATTTTATTCAATTTTTCAAGACGCTGGTTTTTAGTGCCAAACATAGCTTGTCATTGGTACCGGAGTTTTTTGGCTTTTGCAAGGCTCTGTAAGAGCCGCAGCAAATGCCAAAAAACGTAGCGTCCCGTACATAGTGCGGGATTGCGCCTACCGATGCACCTCCTATTAAATGGCCCTTCTGATACAGCGATTTTGGCAGAAGTCGCAAATAGCAGTTTGCAAGCAGGAGGTGTATTTGGCAGCGCTAGATTTGCTCATCAGCGCTTTTCCTTCAAAGGAATTCGCGGGTGCTTCGCAATTCTCCGCTACGTGATCGGCTCGCTTCGCTCCCACGATCACTCCGGTCGAAATGACAAACCTTGTGCGTCCTTACTGGCAAAGTAGCCGATAAGCATATTAACTTTCTTAAGCCAATCTTAAGCTGCGCACAAGCTTCCTCCTATCCTAGCCATCTCATCTTTGTCGTGTACAATTTAAAACACAATTGAGATGAAAAAGCTAAGCACGATAATTCTTTTTGCAGCAAGTCTTGCATTCTTCCCAGCTTGCACCGAAGTCACCAACGCCGGCAGCGAATTGCAAAAGCCGGTCGCGGCATCGCCTACAGGCAATGAAGCCAATGAGAATGAGGCCGGTGAGAATGAAGCAGGTGAAAATCGCAATGGAAATGCATCCGCCAACACCACTTCAAATGGCGCAGCTACAAGCACTGCTGCCGATCCCGCAGCTGCAAATATTAAGAACCTGTTGACGGCTTATGAGGGTGAAACCACGGCGAGTGCCAAATATGCCGCCTACAGCAAACAAGCTGAAAAAGAGGGATTGCACGAAGTAGCCATGCTTTTCAAGGCTACCTCGACTTCAGAAAACATCCACGCCAACAACCACAAGGCAGTGCTCGAAGAATTGGGCACTAAAATCCCGGCAGTCACCCCCAAATTTACCGTGGCCACTACGCAGGAAAACCTGCAAGATGCGATCAGCGGTGAGACCTACGAGATGACCACGATGTATCCGGAATTCATCACCAATGCCGATGCTGCACAAGACCAATTGTCGCTCGTGAGCTTGAATTACGCCTACAAAACTGAAATCAAGCACAAAGCTCTGTATGAAAAGGCCCTTGCGGCCGTGCAAAACAACACGACCAAGACCCTTGCCACGGTCTATTATGTTTGCCCTACTTGCGGGAATACCTACGACGGCACTGCCCCCAAACGCTGTGGCATCTCGATGACGAGTGGCGAGAAATTCATCAAGATCTCCAATCTTAATTCATGATCCTGTAAGGCTGCTTGCGAGTGGCTTCGGCGTGTTCTGAAGCCCTCGCGCAGCCCCTTTGTACGCCTGTGACGGCAATTGGCATCCGTGAAAAAAGCAACAATCGTTCAAGCGTTTGTAAGCCATAAAGATCGCTGAGCGACGACATTTGGCCATTATTGAAACGCGAAAAGACATTCTCCTTTAGAAATTCTCAAAATCTATTTGTTTCAATTCACAATATTATGGATCAGACACATATTCACCTACTGATTACCCATCTCCCAATTTTCGGGTCCATTTTGGGAGCCATCGTATTGGTAAATGGACTATTTGCCAAGAGTGACGCGACCAAGATTGCGGCCTATAATCTAATGGTCTTTTCCAGTGCGGGTGCGGTCATCGCCTACCTCACGGGAGAGGGTGCTGCTGGATCGGTCGAGGGATTGCCCGGCGTATTGGAGAGCAGGATCGAAGCGCATGAGGAGTTTGCCTTGTATGCCTTGATCACCTTGATCATACTGGGCGTGGCCGCAGCAGCGGCCACTTACCTCACTTGGCGCAAACCAGACTATACCAAGGTGACTGCTGGCGTCGTGCTCGTGATTGCGTTGGTAAGTTTTGGCATGGTGACGCGCACAGGCTACCTGGGCGGTCAGATAAGGCATACCGAATTGAATATCGGCGTGGCAGCAACCGTAGGTGGCGACGCTGGCGGGCAGGCCGGTTTTGAGGAGCGTCAAGGCGGCGACAATGATGGTGACGACTGAATATTAGGCTCTTATGAAACCCTCGCTCCTACTCAAAGATGTATTGCCCTTTACCCTGTGGTATGGCCTCATGATCTTTTTGGCCCTCTGTGTAGATGTAGTTTTGCACCGGTTTGACTTGGTTTACATCGGGCATAATTTGGGTTATGTCGGCACGGGCTTAATCTTGTTTTCGTTTTTGTACTCCTTGCGCAAACGCAAGGTGATTGCGACGGGCTTCCCCAAAACCTATCTGAGAAAACCTGAATACATGGCATGGTCGGGGAGCATATTGATCCTCGTCCATGCTGGCATTCACTTCAATGCATTGCTGCCGTGGCTTGCGGTCATGCTGTTACTCGTCAATGTTGCGAGTGGCTTAGTCGGCAAGTTCCTCCTGAAAAGGGCGAGTGACGACTTGCAAGCGAGCCGTCAAGAATTGCTTTCATCGGGAATCGCGATGGAAGAGGTGGAGAAACGCTTGTATTTTGAGGCGATCTTTGTGAGTGGGACGAAGAAGTGGCGCGTAGTACACCTGCCGATAGCCCTGACGCTTGGTATTGTTTCCTTGCTGCATATTGTGACGATCTTTATGTTCAGCAAATGAAAAAGCCTCTGCTCACATCCGTCTCGTTGCTCATCTTCGCGGCGGCTTGCTTTGGATGCCAAGAGCACTCCGAAAGCAAGATCCGGGCCGAAAACAGCGAGTAGGGTATCACCAACACCACCAATTGTGTGCGTTGCCACGCGAGCTCCAATGAGGACGACATTCGCAACATCGAGCGAAATGGCAACGGAATTGATACCAAGGAGGCCGATCGCATGAAAAATCAAATCAAAATCAAGGTGGCGATGGGAGCCACGAAGGCGACGATTGAGGATTGTCTCATGCATTACATTTGCTGAGAATGGTCATCATTTTGTCTAGAACTGCAACGATTCTGCTATCTTAGCCCCATGTTGTTTAGTTCGACCATCTTTCTCTACCTGTTCTTGCCGTTTACACTGCTGGGGTATTACCTCATTCACGACTACCTGCGCAATTATTGGTTGTTGGCGGCGAGCCTGATTTTCTTTGCCTGGGGCGGCGTCGCCTTCACATTCATCCTGTTGTGTTCGATCATCCTGAACTATGGCTTCGGGCTGCTGATCGACCAAACCCGTGAAAGCAAGGCAAGGTATGGATGGCTATTTGCGGGTGTAAGCGTGAATCTGGGCATCTTGGGCGTTTACAAATATGCCAATTTCATCATCGCCAACATCAATGGTCTGGCAGGCTTGCTGACGATCCCGCTCATTCCGCAGACGAGCATCATCTTGCCGATCGGCATTTCCTTTTATACTTTTCACTCACTCAGCTACCTTGTCGACATTTACCGTGGCAAAGTGAGCGCGCAGCGCAATATTTTGGACCTCTCGCTCTACATCTGCATGTTTTCGCAGCTGATCGCCGGCCCCATCATCCGCTACAGCGACGTGTGGCAGCAACTGAAGGGGCGCACGCACAGCATGGCGCAGTTTTCATCGGGTGTGGAGCGCTTTTTGATCGGCTTGGGCAAGAAAGTGCTGCTCGCAAATACATTTGCCCGGGTAGCCGACAATATTTTTGGTGCCGAGTTGCTCAACCTGCATGCACCTTCGGCTTGGCTGGGCATCGTCTGTTATTCCTTGCAAATCTATTGTGATTTTGCTGGCTACTCAGACATGGCGATCGGTTTGGGGCGGATGTTTGGCTTTGATTTTCAGGAGAATTTCAATTTCCCCTATATGGCCCGGTCGGTCAAGGAGTTTTGGCGACGCTGGCATATTTCCTTGTCCACCTTCTTCAGAGACTACGTCTACATCCCGCTCGGGGGCAGCCACAAGGGCGTGCGTCGCACCTACGTGAACCTTGTATTGGTATTTTTCCTCACGGGTTTTTGGCATGGTGCGAGCTGGGCTTTTGTGGTCTGGGGGCTGATGCATGGCCTGTTTATGGTGATCGAGCGGCTGGGCTTTGAGCGGATCTTGGAGAAGGCTTGGCGGCCATTGCCGCAGCTCTACACCCTGCTGGTGGTGATGTTTGCGTGGGTGCTGTTCAGGGCCGACACGCTGAGCCACGCGCTCGGTTACTGGGAGGTCATGTTTAAATTCAAGCCCTCCAACGGCCGCTCGGCATTGCTGATGGCCCAATTGGAGCCTCAACTTGCAGTGGCATTTGCGGTGGCAATCCCCGGCATATTTGGGGTTTATGCACGCATTCAAACGGCTCTGGAGCGATGGTTTGCGAGCCCACGTCCGGTAGCTACCGTGTTTGCCTATGGCTATCACTTGGCCTCTACGGTTGCTTATGCGGCCATTTTGATCCTTTGCACGCTCTATTTGGTTGCGGGATCCTACAATCCATTCATCTATTATCGGTTTTGAGCATGACGCCGCAACGATTCAGGATGGGGCTCATCATGGTTGTTTTTGTAGGCTTGATCGCATTTCCATGGGTCAATGGCCGTTTGCATTTTGTGAAGGACCTGCCTAGCAAGGAAAAACGCCAATTGGAAGATGCACCAAGCTGGAATTTGGATAGCTTGGAATCATATCCCAAGCATTTTGACCAGTATTTCAGCGATCACTTGTCGGTGAGGTTTCGGTTAATCAACTGGTATGGGCAGTTGCAATACCGTGTGTTTGATGCCTCGCCCATCCCCAACCGGGTGATCATCGGGCGCGATGGCTGGTTTTTTCTCGCCGCCGATGAGCAAAATTCTTATACGGGCAAGTGGCAGTTCAATGATGAGGAGCTGGAAAAACTGCGGCTGGAGCTGACCTATCGCAACGACTTTGTCGAGCGAAACGGCGGCAAATTTTATTTCATGATCATTCCCAGCAAAAACAATATCTATTCAGAAAAAATGAAGCGCAATGTGGTGCGGGAGCATGACCAATCTTGGGGCGAGCATATTTATGCCGATCTGCGCAAGAAGAGCAAGATCAAACTCATCGACATCGTCCCTGTCTTGCAACGCAATCATGAGCTGGAAATGACCTATTACAAACTCGACAACCACTGGAATGAGTGGGGTGCTTTTCACGCTGCCAATGAAGTACTTGCGGTGATCCATGAGGATTTTCCGACGGTGCATCCCAATCTGATCAGTGATTACAGTATCGAGCGAATCGATCTCAAAAAGGGAAACCTCGTGGAGATGTTTGGACTGGAGCTCCCGCTGGAAGACTCTACGGTAAAAATGCATCCGATCAATGGCTTCCAAGCGCAAGTCATCCCCGACCTGCCCTATCCGGTGATGGAGAGTTTTGTTTATCCTGACCATTATGAAACGCGGCGCGCGATTGAGTGTTCACAGCAACCCAAGATTTTGCTGTTCACCGATTCATTTGGTGAGCTTTTTATGCCATTTGCAGCGGAGCAATTTCGGGAGACCGTGAAAATATTTGATGGCTGGGAATACAAGCTCAATGAACCCATCGTGCAAAACGAGCACGCCGACGTCGTGCTGCTGATGATCTTGGAATCCAATCTGCGGCATATTTTGGACCACATGTCTTACCCAGAGGCTGCCGAAGCGCCGTCCTCGACAACGCCTTGAAGATTGCAACATTTCTATCCCCGACCTAATTTTGAAACTTAGCACCGCGCATATCCCCATCCAATTGACCTTTGCCTCCTTGAAATGACCCATCTCCAATTTAGAACCGGTGTGATTGCAGTCGTTTTTGCGGCCTTGCTTTTCTTTCCTTGGGTGAATGGGCAATTTCGATGGGTGCCTGACCTGCCCAATTCAGAAAATCGGCAGCTTGCGGAGGAACCATTGCTATTTTTGGATAGCTTGGATTCATTTCCCCTGCGCTATGATGGGTATTACCAGGACAATTTTCCCTTGCGTTACAGCGCGATCAATCTCTTTGGGCAGCTGCAATACCGCATCTTTCACACATCCCCCGTTCCACAGTCGGTAATCATGGGCCGCAATGGTTGGTTTTTCATGAATGGCGATGAGCAAAAAGCCTACATGGGTGATTTTAAATTCAGTCCAGAGGAGCTGGAAAACTTCAGGTTGGAATTGGAATACCGCAAGGAATACATTGAGCGGCTGGGCGGCAAGTTTTATTTCATGGTTGTGCCTTCCAAAAACGTCATCTATTCCGACCAAATGCCCTATACCGTGCATCCCAAGTCCAAGGAGTCATGGGGACAGCAGCTCAATGCCTACTTAAAGGCTGAGAGCAAGGTAAATGTGATCGACGCCTACCCCACACTCAGTGCGACGCATGCGGCAGAAATGACTTATTTGAAGCTCGACAACCACTGGAATGAACGTGGCGCGTTTTACGCGTCCAATGTGATTCTGGAGACAATGCACGTAGATTTCCCACTTATCGCTCCCGATTTGAAGGCTGACTTTGACATCGTGAAAACTGTCATCAACAATGGTAATTTGTCGCAGATGTTTGGGTTTGAGGTCGCACTCGAGGATACAATGATCGCGATGAAGCCGCGGGATGGCTTCAAGGCACGGTTGGCCCCCAATTTCTCCTATCCAATGGTCAAAGGATTTCCCTATCCAAATGAATTTGAAACAACTTTTGTGACGCAAGATTCCACGCTGCCACGGCTCTTGTTGATCGGCGATTCATTTGGGTACACGATCATGCCGTTTCTCGCGGAGCATTTCAGCCATTCGGTGAGGATTTTTGATTGCTGGCAATACAAGCTCAATGCGAACATCGTGCAAAACGAGCGTGCAGATGCCGTTGTGCTGATGGTTTTGGAGAGTAATCTGCGGAACATGTTTGAATTTCAGGCCCATCTCAAGCCCAATCCTGCCGACAGCTTGCCGCCCCTGCCTGCGCCTTGAAATCGATGAAAATCAGCTGCCGAGATGATCGTCATCAGAAGCAGACCTTATTTTCGATGAATTACAGCCGTCGCCGTTTTTTTTCCGTATCTTCGGTCGTAGGTAACTGCACCTGACTCCATCAATCGCATCGTGTATGTCCTTTAGTTACGCTTCCCTCGGTTCTCAATTCGGCTTTCAGCAAGCAAATCTGCCCTTGGAAATGCAAACAGCATTGTTTTCAGTGTTTACCACTGCTGCGGCTTTGCTATCGGTCTACCTGTTGCTCATTCGATTTCCCAGTGTGGTGGAGGGCTTGATGCAAGGGCTGCGCAACTTCATTGCCAAGCTCTCAGGCACCAAGCATGAAGCAAGGCTCAACAAAGTGGTCTGCTACCATTGCAACAAGGGCATGGGACTCTACAATCCCATTTACTCCTCTATTCATGGTGAACCACATATCGAAGGCACATGCAGCCTTTGTGGCGGTTTTGTAAGGGTGCGCTTGAATTGAGGACTTATTTTTTGGGCGCCCTGATCTCCAAAATGTAGCTTGCGATTGACATCACAGCCTCTTTGGGTTGGGTGTAGGCAATGAGCGGCTCGATGCGCAGCCATTCCTCCATAAAAATAAACTCATTGATCATTTTTGCCTGAATCGCCGCAATCAACGTATTGATCTCGACATTTTTTCCTGCCTTGCCTTGGTGAATGCGGTCATAACCCATCGCAAGGTTGAGCAAGCATTCCTTTTCCTGCACCATGTCAAAATCGCCTCTCCCCCCGCCCAATTCGCGGTGATAGCCAGGCTCATAGCTCCACAAAGCCTTGCAAAATGCATACAACATCCAATCTTCTGAAAAGTGAATCTCGACTGCCCCTCCTGTTTTCACGAGGCGATAATTGGGCACAAAGTCAAATGCTGTAAAATGCCGCCGGTCGGCTTTGAATATTTTTGCGGCTGAGGCAGCGATTGCTGTCGAATTGCGGTTGAGGATCCAAGCGACGCAGATTTCCTCGGCAGCGGAGCTGAATTGCTTGAGCGCAAATAGGTTTTCGGCGAGGCGATAATGGGCCAAGGGATCATGAAAGCTGGCCGCGATGCCCTGCTGATACCACTTGATTGCTTCGGCGGGATTGCCTTCGGCTTCATACGTGCGCCCGATCAGGGTGAGCATCACGCTGATGTCAGGCCTCAGTTCATTGATTTTGATGTAATTGCCCCTCGCCTCTGCAAAATTGCCCTTGCCATATTCCTCATCTCCAGTCTTGTACATCGCAGCAGTCACCTCGTCGAATTGATAGGTTGCGATTGCAAACACACCATCTTCGGCACTCGCATAGGTCATCGGATCATTTTCCAGCCCGATTGCAACCGGTTCAGCGACGACGGCATCAGACATGACGACCTTGTAACGCACGCTGGATTTCTCCATGAGATGCAATACCTCGTCGGGTTCATTGAAGTCTTGGGCTTGCAACGAAAATGCCGTCCAGCAAATCAATAGCAGGGCCAGCATACCTTGCCCTACCCATTTCTGAAGCGACCCGCGCTTACCGTGGACCATTGTCATTTTTGTCGCGGTCCATGTATTCCAAGTGGATGACCATTTTCTTGAGATCATTGGATGGCAGCCTGAAATTGCCCTTTTCACGTCCTGGGAGTGCACTCACAGGGCCTGACCACGCGTCTAGCAGGCGATCAGGGTCACCTGCCTGCCCCTTGTGGTACACACGCAGCACGACACTATCTTGCGGCGCCACGACGCCGTGGTAAGCGATCGTTTCTGGCCAACGGGCATTGCGCTCCTCTGGAATCACATCGGACTTGACCAATACTTTGCCACCGCATTGCAGTTCCCAGTACATGCTCGGGTGGCTCAGCAGCCAATACCGCCGTGCCACAGCGGCCTCGCGCAACCCTAGCGCAAGCATGCGCAAGGGCGGCAGGTCCACGACAGACGCTTTGTGCACGTCGCCCAAAGCAATGTCGCGACCGTCATGGTGCATAACCGTCGCATAGTCGGCGACGAGCTGCGTCTCCCCTCCGCCCGGTGGGCAGTGCGAAAATGGCAGGAACAAATGCAAGCTACCCTTGCGATTGGCGGCATTCAGCACCAATCCATTTCCATTCCACCCGCTGCGTTCCGGCCCGATGACTTCAAAATCTTGATTAGCAATCAGTCCCCAGCTTGCCTCGATGGTTGGCTGGATCACGATTTCCGTTTTGCGGCTCAATTCTTGGAAATAGCTGGCTGGCAATTCGTAATCCAGCTCGATTTGCAAACCGCTTTGGCCTGCCCTGTCTTCGATGCCGACTTTCCACTGCCCATAGACCATGTCTGCAATGGCCTGATCTCCACCGATGATGGGCCGCAATACCCGCGACAAGACGATCGGTTGCTGATCCAAGACCACCCCAGCAATCAATTGCAACCGGGCCTGAGACAGCAGCCCGACAGGCATGGCATAGTGCGGCACAAACAATTCCAAGCTGCTTTGCTCGGCGATGAGCTCCACGACGTCGTCTGAAAAGGGAATGGCGCCTGGCCCCAGGATGATCAATCGATTGGGCATGGCATTGCCCTTCAGGTCTCGCAGTTGCAGGGCTAGGTAATACTTGGCGCCGGCGATCCCGTTTTGGATTGCGTAGTCACACTTTACGCGCACGCCGGTCAGCCCATTGAGCTGATCCTGCTCGATCACCTCAAAATTGGTAATCGCCACTTTGGGGGCCACGATCGCCTCCTGCTTTACATCCGCATGGCGCACCCGTTCAAAACTCAGGTCCACGGTGGCCCCGCTGCGAAAGCCGCTCTGCCATACATCGATGGGCAGGCTGCCCACAAGGTCTGAAAATCCGAGCAGGTCAAAATCATGCACATAATAATGGATGCGATCCCCATCAGATAGCCATATCCACTGACTACGGTCACCAGACTCGCCGATAAAAATGGTATCGTTTTTTTGCTTGGGACTTTCAAATACGTTTTGGTTGCCGCGGCGCAGGCTCCATATCAGCTCGGGATAGATGTCTCTGGCGTTCAGAAACTTGTAGTCCCAGGTTTCGCCATCGACATCGGTGACGTAGCTCTCGATGCGATCTACTTTCATGCGGTAGAGCTTCATCGGGGGTTTTTCAAACCGCACGTCGATTGGGTCTGTGGTTGCGATAAGTTGGCGGGACTTTTGCTCAGCGAGTATGAGCCTGATTTTGATATGGTTGGGACCTGCGTTCAAGCTCATGGCGCAGTAAGGAATGAACAAAATGTGGCTTTCCTTGGGATCGAGGGCACCGGCTGCAAGAGCGATGCTGTCTCTGCACTGTGCAGCGTTGTTGGTATTGCCGACGGCGCCTGTTGCTGCTGGCAGCGGCAGGCCATTTTCATCGGTCAGCTGGCATTCGAGAAAATAGCTGCTGATGGGCGTCGTGGGCTTATTGTCCTTGGTTCGCAGATTAAAACGCAATGCAAGGCCCTTGACGCCGTCGCTGACTTTGTCTGGCAAGACCTCGACATCCCCAAAACTGTAGCCTGCTGGCGGATTTGATTGGGCATGCGAATGCAGCATTGCACAGACGAGTAGCGCGAGAAGCAAGCAACAGCGAAGCTGCTTAATGAATTGATGCTGGAAATGCATGGGGTAAAGATACGGAATTGCGGGCAACGGAGAATTGACAATTGAGAATGGACAATTGAGAGTTGAGAGTTTTGGATTGATTAATTCGTTTTGCGCTGCAAACGGCGTCTATCCCGTTGCGAAGGTAAACGGGGCGCTATCTGCGGTTGCATTGTTTCAGCGTTGGGCGTTTATTGGTTGGGAAATGGGTGTTTTGCCGCTGTGATATGGGCTGAGTGTCCATTGTAGTCGGCAGTTGGGGCCGGGATGCGCGGAAAGGGCGCTTGGGGGTTTCAATTTTTGTGGATATTTGCGCTTAGAAATGAGTGCCATCAAAAAACTGGCTAGCCAGACAGCGATCTACGGCCTGAGTTCAATCATCGGGCGGATAGCCATGTTTGGACTTACACCGTTGCTTACGCTCAAGATGGCCGTGGCCGAATATGGCATCTTCAATGACCTCTACGCATTCGCCACATATTTCCTCGTGATCCTCACTTTTGGGATGGAAACGGCCTTTTTCAGGTATTCTGGCAGTGACAAAACCGACGATAAGCCCTACACGCAGTCCCTCATTTTTGTTTTGGGCCTCGCATTGGTGTTTGTCTTGCTGTTTTCGCTGGCAGGTCCTAGCCTTGCTGGCCTGCTGGGTTATGGCGACCGGCCTTTGCTGGTGATGATGGTCGTCTGGATCACCTTTTTTGATGTCGTGACGGCATTGCCCATGGCCAAGCTGAGACACGACGAGCGCCCGATCGCCTTCGCTGCCCTCAGCCTCTTCAACATCTTCATTACAATAGCCCTCAACCTTTTTTTCATCTTCGTGCTCGACAAAACATCGGCCGAATATGTCTTTTTGGCCAATGTGATCGCTTCGGTGATGAAATTTGTGCTCATGCTGATTGTGTCGCTCCCAGTGATGCAACGACTCAAAGGCAAGGGCAAGATTGTGGATAAATTTGCAGATCTCAAGCTGCTCCCCTCCTATTGGAAGGTCGATCCCGTGATGATGCGCAGCATGGCGAGCTTTGGGCTTTACATCATGCTGGCGGGCCTATTTGGCATGATCAACCAAAGCTCTGATGGCAACTTCATCACCCGCATCTGGGGCAAGGCACCTGCCGAATACCACGGGGTGCTCTACACCGGCGCTGCGATGAACGGCATCTACAGCGCCAATAAGAAACTGGCGGTCTTCATTTTGCTCGTGACCCAAGCCTTTCGCTACGCCGCCGAACCCTTCTTTTTCAGGCATGCCAGCCAAAACAAGGGCCGCGTTGTCTATGCAAAGGTCTTTCACTACTTCATGTTGGCCGCGCTGGCAGCCTTCTTGATGATCAGCAGCTTCAGCTACGAATTGGTCTCCACCAAGATCCTAGGCTTCACGCTCATTCACGAAAAATACTGGAAGGGGCTCGATGCCGTTGCGCCACTCATGTTTTCGGCAGTGGTCTGGGCGGCCTATACCAACCTCACGATTTGGTACAAACTCACGAAACAGGTTCGTTTTGGCATCTTGTTTTCGGGGATGGGCGTTGCGATCATGATCGGGCTCTTTGCGATCATGATCCCGGGCATGGGTTACTTGGGCGCAGCCTACGCCTTGCTCATCACATATACCATCATGGCCGCGCTCGTGTACTTGAGTGGCCAAAAGTATTTTTACATCCCTTATAAAATGGGGCGCATCGGGCTGCACGCAGCCATCCTTGTCGGCGCCTACCTCATCAACGCAAGCATTGGCAATGATGCGATCCTCACGGGCATCTTTTTCAAGAAAACAACCGTGACCCTGCTTGCATTGGGACTCAGCTACGCCATCGAAAAGATCAGCCCAATCCAATGGCGTGAGCCCAAACTGCCGCCCGGCCCGATGGATGGCAGCAATGCGGATCCGGAAACGGAGGAATGATGGTAAAGCTGGATTAGAAATTCTCATCCCGCTTTGCATGAAAATCAACCCGATGAAGGTAAGCGCATTTTCAGCGTCCTCTGCGCCCTACTATATAACCAATCCCATTGCTGTTGAAAATGAGCTGGTTACAAGTTGTGCTTTTTCGTACGCCGCGGCGCACCGACTTTCGGTAGCCGGATGCGGAAGCGCAATGCCATCAAGTTAAGGGAAAACGCACCCGTCCTGGTGCTTTCGTTCAACACGCCGCGGCGCGTTCAACTTGGATAGCCGTGGGTAAAACCCACGGTCAGCAATAGCATATCCAGATCAACCCCGAAGTGGGTTGAACATGATTTGTGAAATATTGGATTGTATTCACATTCAACACCCTTCGGGGTTGACAATAAAAAAAACGCATTCAACCCCCGGTTCTACCGGGGGCTATCCACGTTTAAGTCCTTCGGACTTTGCAAGCTGAAAATGGCAATTCTGCGCTTTCAACCGAAAGCGCTAAATCCTTAACTTGATGACATTGTGCGGAAGCGTCCGGCTAGAATGCGCCCACCTACATGCGCGCCGTAGGTGCCGCCTTTACAGCACCAACATGTTAGCCAAAATTCGCCCCTAGCTGCTGATCGTCAAACTGATGAATAGCTGTTTCAAAAAAGACGGTACGCCGCGGCGCAGCGTAAAAACAAACGCCAATTCTACCGGGAGCATCCCGCTACTCCCGTAGCGGGACTACCCAAAGACGGTCCCCCTGGGGCGTAGGAGCGGCCAATTACCTTCGTCAAATAAGTTATCTGCCCCGAGGTTGAATCCCAAGAGGCCGAATACTATGCGGTTAATAATTGGCCAGTCTGCCTTTCGACCCAGTTCCAACAGCAATCCGAACTCAATAATCGTCATCGCTGCCGCCTGTCGGGCCCGACATGCCGACGGTCGGATCCAATCCCTCGACACAGATCAAATATTGTAATCCCGGGCTCGCAGGAATCTGTGGCAAGTGAAATTGCTCCATCATCACGCCGTTTGCTGCGGTTGCAGCTACCTTTTGAAGCATGGGATAGTCTGCCCCCATCACCAAACGACCATCACATGGCACCCAGTGCTCGGGAATGGTCTCACCAGCCCAAATCACCATCTGGGCGATCAAACCTTGAAACGCTGCTTCATTTGTCAACGGCTTCACCTTGATCATGTAGTGGGCCTGATCCTGAGACGGCACGGTCGGCAATGCAAACTGATCGCCCTCACCACCAAATCGAAAGCCCGTGAGCGCAAACAACTCGGTGTAGTCGGCCACAGAGAGCAAACGTCCGTCGCAAGGCAGCCATTCAGCCGTCGCATTAAGCGTCAGCACCATTTTGATCATTCCTACAATGCCATCCATAGTTTAGTTTTTCCTGCAAAATACAGCCTTGACACGGATTCGCCAACCATCTGCATGCCCAAATCCGTATATTCCAGCCATGAATTCGCAAAACTACCTGCAGCGGCGCGTGCGCAGCTTTGGTTACGCCTTTCAAGGCATCGCGACCTTGCTTCGCACGCAAGCCCATGCCAAGATTCACCTCATCGCCACGGCTATCGTGATCGGTCTGGGCATCGTTTTGCACCTGGAAGCAGTGGAATGGGCGCTCATGTGCCTGGCCATCACCAGCGTGTGGGTCGCTGAAGCCCTGAATACCGCCATCGAATTTGTGGTGGATCTCGCCTCGCCCGACCATCATGTGCTTGCCGGACGCGCCAAGGACGTTGCGGCAGGAGCTGTCTTGCTCGCCAGTTTTGGCGCATTGGCCGTGGCTGCATTCATTTTCCTACCCAAGATTTGGCACTTGATTTGAAGAAGATTTCCCAGTTTGCGCATTCTACCCTAATTTTGAACGCACTAAATAAGAATATGACTTTGAACAACACTTTTCGCATGGGCTTGCTGGCCCTCACACTGCTTTTCAGCTTGAGGACATTTGCCCAAACCGCCCCTGTTTCTGATTGCAAGATCGATTACAAAATCGACCTCAACGATCCCAAAATGGACCCCATGGCCAAGATGATGATGAGCGGTGCCAAGATGAGCATCTCATTTCTCGGCGCCAAAAGCCGCGTGGACATGAATATGAACGCCATGATGCATACCGTTGCCATCAATGACGAAGCCACCAAGAAAAGCGTCGTCCTGCTCAATATGATGGGCAAAAAAATCGCAATGATCCCCGACGAAGATCCAACTGAAATCAAAGATCGTTTTGAAGCGACAAGCACCAAGACCGGCAAAACCAAGACCATCGCCGGCTATAAATGTGAAGAATATCTCGTAAAAACCACCGAGGGCGAACAAACCCAGATGTGGTGTACCACGGCCATCAAACCCAAAAGCAACGCGACGGATTTCTCCTTTAAAAACGTGAATGGTTATCCGCTGGAAATGGAGATCAACCAAGACGGCATGAAAATCAAAATGGTTGCCACCAAGGTCTACTTGGAAAAACCAGACGCCAAGCTTTTCTCGACAGCTGTTCCTGCGGGCTATGAGCTCAAGACGCAAAAGGAATTGGAGCAAAGTTTTGGCGGCGGGAAATGAATTTTGAATTGAGAATTAGGAATTTAGTCCGCTTGGGCGGAGAGAATTGAGTTCTGCTTAAGTTGCTCTGCCATTGGCTGGGTTGAACCCGATGCAGGTTTCTCCATTTTCAATTCTTCATTCTTAATCTGAAAGCAATCACGATAATGATACGCCACTTTGCCCAAGATACGATCGTCGCTATTGCCACTCCGCAAGGTTTGGGGGCGATTGGCATGATCCGGATTTCGGGGGATGCAGCGATTGATTTCGCCAATCTTGCATTCAGCAAAGACATCGGTGAGGCTGCTGGTTATACCATGCATTTTGGGCAAATACGCAAGGAAAATGCCGTTTTGGACGAAGTGCTCTTGAGCGTGTTTCGCGCGCCGCGTTCGTTCACACGGGAAGATGTCGTCGAGATTTCCTTTCATGGCAGCCCTTATATTTTGCGGGAAGCGCTCGACCTTTTTGTGAGCATGGGGGCACGACTTGCCCTGCCCGGCGAATTCACACAACGGGCTTATCTCAATGGCGCGATGGATTTGGCACAGGCCGAGGCTGTCGCCGACCTCATCGCGAGCAGCAGCGCACAGGCCCACCACCTCGCCATGCACCAATTGCGGGGCGGCATCTCCCGCGAACTCCAAATATTGCGTTCCCGCCTGCTCGATTTCACCTCCTTGCTGGAGCTGGAGCTCGACTTTGCCGAGGAAGATGTAGAATTTGCCGACAGAGCCCAGTTTGATGCGCTTTTGGAGGAATTGCTGACGCGCATCGCAAGCCTCATCCGCAGTTTCAGCTTTGGCAACGCCGTCAAGGAAGGCGTACCCACCGCCATCGTCGGCAAGCCCAATGCCGGCAAGTCGACCTTGCTCAATCAATTGCTGCAAGACAACCGCGCCATCGTAAGTGCGATTGCGGGCACCACGCGCGACATGATCGAGGAGCGCCTCGTCATCGACGGGATAGAATTTCGGCTGCAAGACACGGCGGGCATCCGCGAGACACAAGATGAAATCGAAGCCGAAGGCGTGCAGCGCAGCATCGGATTGGCTCAAAAAGCGAGCTTGGTGATTTATTTGTTTGATCCGTCCGAGGAAAACAGCGAGTCCGTCGAGGCAGCCATCGCCCAACTGAATTTGCCAGCCTCCACCAAAATATTGCGCATCGCCAACAAATCCGACCTCGAGCAGAATTTACCGAATTTGCAGAATTACCAGAATTTAAGTGGTGCTGAGCATTCTGGTAATTTAGGTAATTCTGTAAATTTTGCTTCAAATTCTGCTCCGATCTCGGCGAAGTTGGGGCATGGGATTGATGCCCTCAAATCTGCGATGACGTCCGCCGTGCGTAGTTATTGGGAAGGCGCGGACCAATCAGAAGCCGTCGTTGTGAGCAATGTGCGCCACCTGCAAGCCTTGCGGCAAAGCTTTGAATCGCTCGCCTCCGCCCGCGAGGCGATGCGCATCGGCCTGTCGGGCGACCTTGTTGCGATTGATATTAGGGCAGCGCTGTATGCGATGGGTAGTATCACCGGCGAGGTGAGTACGGATGAGATTTTGGGGAATATTTTTGGGAAGTTTTGCATCGGGAAGTAGTGGACACTGCTACAATTGCGTTGCCGCCAGCCTCAAGGCATAAAATTCCACATGACACAACGTCCAAAGAAAGAAGAGTTTACGACAACGAGCTCAAGCTCCGCGCCGTGAGGCTCAGCATGGTAGCTACTGACCTTCCCCAGCTCACCTCCGAGCCGCAGCTCCCCCCTAAGATCCTACAATCCCCCTACTCCTCACCCCCCACCAAAATCTCAAAAACCGTCCCAACCCCTACCTCCGACCGATACACCAGCATCCCTCCCATCCGCTGCACGGCCAACCGTGCCTTGTACAGCCCCAGCCCAAAATGCCCGGGGGAATTGTTCCCCTTCACAAACAGATCAAACAAGGTCTGCTTGATTGCTGCGGGGATGCCCGGACCCTCATCCTCTACTGCCAAGCGGAAATGGTTGCCTTCCTTTTGCGCGACAATGCGCACCTTGGCTTGGGGTGCGCCGCCAAATGCAAGGGCGTTGGCCACGATTTCCCGCACTGCTATTTTCAAAAGATAGCGATCCGCTGTGCAGACCGTTCCCGCTTTTACCTCCAGCATGACCTCTGAAGTGTCAACGTCAAAGTTGGTTTTTAAGTCGGCGAGTACCTCCTCAAGGGTATCACGCAGGTCCAGTGATGCGGTTGCCGCAATATGGTGCCGCATCGATCCGAGCTCACAAATGCTCAAATTCTGCGCATTCAACTCATCAATGGTCCGACCAATATGTCCCAACACCGTTCCAGTGGGCATTGCCTCAACATTGGCCAGCCCCAACAGGCCCATGATCTTGGTGATCGGGCTGCGCAGGTCGTGCGAAGTGCGGTACAAAAGGTCATTCAATTCCTTGTTCGCGATTTCCAAGGCCTGTGTCCGTTCCATCACTTTCTCTTCCAAACCCGCATTGATTCGCTTGATTTGCTCTTGTTGGTCGTGCAGCAGCCGATTTGTTTTTTGTTTGTCCAAGTAGGCCACCACCGCCACGATAACCAACAGCAGCAGCAATGCCATCACCCCGATCAACAGGTTTTGGATCGTATTTTGGCGGTCAATCTGCAGGGCTTTGACTTCATTGTCCTTGTTGAGCAACGCAATCTCTGCCTGTTTTTTTTCATTTTGGTATTTACCCTCCATGTCCGCCATGGAAGAGGAGCTCTTTTCATTGAAATAGGTTTCCACCAGCTCAGTATAGGCATGTTGATGAAAATAGGCTTTCTCCCATTTGCCTGTTGCCGCGTAGGCATTCGCGAGATTGGAATGGATGTTGACTAGACCAGAGGCGCTTTGATGCTCAAGGGCCATTCCATAAGCTTCTTCGCTGTACCGCAAGGCTTCTTTGGGCTGCCCCATTTGGAAATACATGCGCCCCACATTGTCCAGCATGAAGGCAGTGGAACTGTAATCCTGACTTGCGCGCGTGATCGCGATTCCCTCTTGAAAATAGGACAAGGCATTGTCAAAATCTTTTTTATCCTTGTACATCAAGGCAATGTTGTTGTAACACGAATGCATCGCCCGAATATTGTGCACGGCTTTTGCCAATTCCAGGGCGGTGAAATAATAATACAAGGCAGAATCCGATTTTTCGGCGCGGTCCATCAAATTCCCTAGCCCCAGGTATGTCCAGGCCAATGCTAGCGTATCCTTTTCAGTATCCAACAACAGCAATTCCAAGCCTTCTTGCTCATATTTTTGAGCCAAAACAGCGTTATCCGTTTCCAGGTAAATTGTCGCAATGCGATGTTTGGCTTCACCCATCGCGCCCGTATCCCGCACCGACTCATAATACCGCAACGCATTGAACCCCGCATTCAAAGCCCTTTGGTAATACCCCTTGTTCATATAGGCTCTCGACAAGATAAATTCTGATGCCGCTTTCAAATCGGGGATTCCCTCTCCCTCCGCTTTTGCCAAGGCAAGCGTGGCAAGACTCAGCGAACTGTCCGGGTCAGTCACCAAGAGACTGTCCGCCCTCGCCAACAGGGAGGCAATTTTTGCTTTACCCACAGCATCAGGCCCTTGGCCCCACAACAGGGAGACCGTACATCCAGCAAAAATGAGAAAGAAAAGGAATCGTAAAAAACGCGTCTTCATGAATCGTGGACGAATAGTAGGTGGTTCTGACTTTGACCCCTCAAAATGCCGATTGTTTTGCAATTGGGCAAATTGCCGATGAAAATTCTTGGGGATCACCAGCTCCATACACTAGACAATGTACGCAGTCCATCTCCCAAAATTGCCTACGACGATCTAAAGATTCAACAGGAGCGATTTCCAGTATCCGCCCGCCCTCGATCCTCCACCTGGCACTTCGACCTTCCGCCCCCCGAAAATGCCCGTTTGTCAGAAAAACTTGCCCCTGACGCTGCTTTGCCACGCGTCTTCCGTCCAGCGGTACCATTGGGAATATTTGCCGGCGGAGCCTTTATTGATGTGTAGGTTTGAATCAAGTCGTCGGGTGACGGGCCACCTGAATATTACAGATTGAAAAGGGCTGCAAAAACCTCCAATGAGTCCGGCTTGCGCAAGGCAAACATGGCCATTCGCGACAATTTCATCCGTGCCACTGGCCAAGCGCCAGAAGACATGATGCCCAATGAAGACAGCGATGAAACGGACGAGGCGATTCGCTTGCAACTTCACTGTACCGAGATCGATTAGAGGTACAAAAGCCCTGTCGTCGAATATTCAACACCCTCTATTATAGGAATATCCATTCCTGAAGAAATCTAGCCATTCCTCAAGTTGACCGATATCAGGTGAAATGGAAGGTCTATTTTGGCAGTCGAATGGTTTTCTGTCTCGCGATTGGCGCCCACCGCATTGGGGCCTTTTGAGTTGGAAAACTGTTGAGATGATCCAATTTGAAGCCACATAGCCGTATTTGTCATGGATAAAGATCAAGTGCAACCTGCTAGCCACCAAAAACAATTGGGTGGCGATTCTACACAAGAAGAAAAGGGAGTTTCGATGAAGCCACCTTCTTTTTCGCTTGAAGCTGGACCTGTAAAAAGTCAAGATGTTCCCCAAGTTGATACTTCAAAATTTAGCAAGGTCGAACTTTTCATCTACAAATATGCTGAGCCTGCGCACAGGCTTGAACAAAGTCATGGTGTTCCCGCATTGGTCACGCTTGCACAGGGTGCACTGGAATCTGGGTGGGGAAAAAGCGCCATCGGAAACAATCTTTTTGGGATCAAGGCCGGAAAAAAATGGGAAGGCAAGAAAAAATTGGTCACTACGCATGAATTTCACGATACCAATGACAAAGGAGATCGATATCCCGAAGTCATTAGCATCGAAAAAGTTTCTGAAGGAAAGAATGCTGGCAAATACAAATATACTGTCAAGGATTATTTCCGAGATTACGATACGGTGGAAGAGGGATTGCTTGATCATTCTCAATTTCTCAATAAATATGAGCGCTATGCAGCCGCTTTCAACACTGAAACGCCTGATGATTTTGCTTTGGCGGTGGCTGCAGGTGGCTATGCAACCTCGCCTACCTACGGCGAGAAATTAATTGCCGTGATGAATACTGTGCGTAACCACTGGCCATCGGCAGCAGGAACAATTCCTGCAGGAAATGCAAAACAAATCACCGGCGGCCGCCCTGTCAAAACGCAAAATGCAACGGCCAAAACGGTACAAAAGCCTACGCAGGAGACGACAAAGATCGATCCGATAGCCAAAAGTGGGAAATACCAAATTCTTCAAACAGTCGGCAATGGCGCCATCAATCAAAGCGCAGACATCCTGGTGGTGAAAGCATTGCTGATCAAGGCGGGCTATCCAGTCCTGATGATCCCAACGATGGACGCTCAGGACATCGACCACATCAAGGCCTTCCAAAAAAAGACATTTGGCTGGAGATCCCCAGATGGCGTTGTGGATCCTGGTGGAAAAACATTCCAAGCTTTGGCTGGCGGCCAAGTCAAAAGCGAGAAAACGCAATCTTCACCAGAAGCCAAACCCAAGATTACAGCGCCAACGGGAATCGATATCGCATCCGTCGCCGAACGACTCTATGCCGCGATGCACAAAACCTTTTTTGGCACCGGATTTGGCTCGAATGAAGGCGAAATTGTTGCTGCATTGGAGCTCCTGAATCGTGATGCACAAAAGATTGAGGCACTCAAAAAAGTGTATCTATCCAAATACAATAAGGATTTGGTCGCAGATCTAAAATCTGAGTTGACAGACTTTATATTATGGGGTACACAAGAAAGTGGCGCACTTGGTCTTCTTTCGCCCAAAAATCCGCAGCAAACACAGCACAATAGCGGTACGACCACCCAACATTCGGGTCAGAAGGCCGCTCCGCAACAGCAACAATCTGGGAAACTCGACGACTCTACTACGAGTCGCAAAATTGAATCGATGTTCGATTCCTACGCCAATATGCGCATCAAACATGGCGACAAGACCGTGAGTGTGGTTGCGCCCTATTATATCAATTCCGACAAATCTGGCCGCAAGTCGCGGGCAGAAGGTGCTCGTGCTGG
>JANPHP010000366.1:0-21958 GCA_031424495.1 Bacteroidota bacterium
GATGGAGATTGGGCAAGTAATGCCTGTAGTTGGCAATGGGTTGCTGGCGCAAACAGCAACAAAAAGTACTATGCCAATCAGGAAAACATCAACAAATTTACACATACAGCGCAGACGAATACGTTTTTAGATCTTCCTTACGAGGAGATTGAAACCATGGAAACGCCGAGTGCATTGTTGGCCACCCAAAGATTTAACCTCGATCTACATCTACCACACACAATTGATTTTCAATACAATAAATCCATGCCTACGTTTCTCTACAACTATTACAACTTGGATCCGTCGTGGCATCAAGAACAACTGGGAAACCGAGTACTGCTGCTGGAGCCTGATGTTTTCAAAAAATATTCCATCAGTAAAAAGTGCTTCGATTTTATGATCGCGCTCAGCAAGAACATTGCTGGTATCCAAGTTTATGTGGGCTCATTCCAGTCATTTGTAGATCAATACGATGTTCAAAATATTTACTACAAGGAACATCCGCTCAATCAGGGTTATGTCGGTATCCAAGACGAAAGGGATTGGATCGTCGAGAACATTTCCGGATATTACCCTTCCTTTTTTGCCTATTGGAAGCAAGTCGAAAAACAATTGAACCCTTAAGCTCAGCGATATGATTCTCAAAAAAGAAGACATTGTACAATTTGAACAGCGCTACCGCACCGCCTTTGTGAATTCCTTGGCGGGATTCCGGCAAGCGGTTTTGGTTGGCTCCAAGTCATCTAGCGGCCATCCAAATCTTGCCATATTCAATTCTTTGATCCATTTGGGTGCCAATCCCGCGCTTTTGGGAATCATCAGCAGACCGGACAGCGTGCAGCGAGATACGCTTCAAAATATTCTGGAAACCAAAGAATATACCTTCAATTATGTCCAATCTTCTCAATATGAAATGGCGCATCAAACCTCTGCGAGGTATGAAAAAGAGGTCTCCGAATTTGAAATGGTTGGTTTCCAGGAAATCTATCATCCAGGGTGCTACGCGCCATTTGTAGCCAACGCAGTGGTGAAAATTGGGATGCACCTTGAGGACACAATTCCGATTTCGATCAATGGTACGCTCCTGATTGTGGGTAGCATCACCCACGTGGAAATCGACCCTGCAATCGTAGGTGCAGATGGATTTGTCGCATTATCAGAAGCAGACGTGCTGATCAGCCAAGGGCTTGACGCCTACTATATTGCACAACCAATTGGCCGGCTACCTTATGCAAAACCATAAGATCATGAGATGGTCATCGAAGGCATTGTGAAAATAGAATGAAGCAAGATATTTCTATCGTATGGCTTAAGCGCGATTTGCGACTCACTGACCATGAGCCACTTTACCTTGCGCAACAAGCAAATTTGCCTGTCTTGCTGATCTATTGTTTTGAACCCACCGTGATGGATGCTGCCGACAGCGATGTGCGTCATTGGCGATTTGTTTACCAATCTTTGCAAGAAATGCAGCAAAAGCTTGCGGCATTTGATGGTGGCATTGCCATTTTTCACGACGAGGCAGTCCACGTTTTTGAAAACATCGCCACGCAATACAACATTCGATACATCTTTTCCCATCAGGAGGTCGGCAACAAAATCACCTACGACAGGGACATTGAAATGCAACGATTTTGCTTGATGCATCAAATCGGGTGGAAGGAGTCACAGCTCAATGGCGTGATCAGGAAACTCAGATCGCGTAAGGATTGGGAAAAACGCTGGAAACAGAAGATGGAAGAGCCGATCAAATCGTTAGACATTGGCAATTGGAATTTTGTGAACATCGATGCAGAGTATTACAATGCGATCAAGGGACCTG
Organism: Bacteroidota bacterium; assembly: GCA_031424495.1. GTDB lineage: Bacteria > Bacteroidota > Bacteroidia > J057 > JADKCL01 > JADKCL01. The sequence goes on from JANPHP010000366.1 coordinate 1,805, forward strand.
ATTTGCAGCCTGAGATTACGATTCTTCATCCTGCATTCCAGACAGGAGGCGAATCCTTTGCATGGAAATATTTGCATAGCTTTTTGAGGGAACGCTACGTCAACTATTCCAAGCACATTTCCAAGCCAGCCTTGAGCCGCAGAGGCTGTAGCCGCATTTCACCCTATCTCAGCTATGGAAATCTGAGCATGCGGATGGTCTATCAACTCACGATGGCGCAATACCCCGCTGCACGTAATAAAAGGGCACTTTCCAATTTCATTTCGCGCTTGCATTGGCATTGCCACTTTATTCAAAAATTTGAGGACGAATGCCGGATGGAGTATGAAAATATCAACTCGGCTTACGATGTTTTGGAAAAGCCAAAAAACGAAGCCTACATTGCTGCATGGCAAAATGGACAGACCGGGGTTCCAATTGTCGATGCTTGTATGCGTTGTTTGGTGGCAACAGGCTACTTGAATTTTAGAATGCGCGCCATGGTTGTTTCGTTTTTCGTTTTCAATCTCTGGCAAGATTGGCGTGAATTGCATTTTTTGGCCAGGCAATTTTTGGACTACGAACCGGGCATCCACTACCCACAATTGCAAATGCAATCGGGTGTAACAGGCATCAATACGATTCGCATTTACAATCCGATTAAAAACTCTGAAGAGCACGATGCAGACGGAACCTTTATCAAGACTTGGATTCCGGAATTGAAGGATGTGCCCGCCGTCTCTATCCACGAGCCTTGGAAAATGAGCCTTTTGGAGCAGGATCTCTACAAGGTCAGGATCGGCATCGATTACCCTTGCCCCATCGTCGATATTGAAGCCACCCGCAAAGCTGCAAGTGATATCGTTTGGAGTTTCAGGAAAACCGACTATGTAAAAGTGGAGGGTAAAAGAATCCTCAAAAAGCACGTGAATCCATCCAAAAGAAAAGCCTGAAATTGCAATGCGACAACGAAAAAAAGCTGATTTTCCCACACGCATTTGCATCGTCTGCCAGCGCCCCTTCACGTGGCGAAAAAAGTGGGAAAAAATCTGGGAAGAAGTAAAGTATTGCAGTGATCAATGCCGCATGAATAAGCATAAGATATGAGAATTGGCATCCTATTTCCGCATCAATTGTTTGAGGACAATCCACTGATTGTCAATTGCGATCGCATCTATTTGATCGAAGAATATTTATTCTTCAGGCAATTCAATTTTCACAAAAGGAAAATTGCGTTCCACAGGGCGAGTATGAAATTCTATGAAAATCACCTACTCGACAAGGGCCTAGAAGTCCACTACATCAATGCTTTCGATCCACTTGCCGACATTCGAAACCTGCTCCCTTTCTTGAAAGAACAAGGTGTGGAAACCCTTGCCTACATCGATACCACCGATGATTGGCTGGAGCAACGGATCGGTAAAACCTGCGGAGCGCTTGGTTTCGAAACGATCAAAAATCGCACGCCGATGTTTCTCAACGACACCGATGAGATCTTGTCTTATTTTGCGGGAAGAAAGAAAATGTTTCAAACAGATTTCTACAAGCATCAACGTGTTCGCAGAAATATCTTGCTTGAAGCACAACAGAAACCCCTTGGAGGGAAATGGTCGTTTGACGATGAGAATCGCAACAAATATCCAAAGGGAAGTACACCGCCCAAGACGGCTTTTTTACCTCCGAATGCCTTCCATGCAGAGGCAATCACCTATACCGAAGTCCATTTCCCGAATAATTACGGCACACTCAATGCAGATTATATCTATCCAACAACCTTCTCAGAAAGCAGAAGCTGGCTGAGAAATTTTTTGCATTCAAGATTTGCAGAATTTGGTAAATACGAAGATGCAATCCTGCAACAGGAACACGTTTTGCACCACAGCGTTTTGACTCCCATGTTGAATGTGGGATTGTTGACGCCACAATTTGTCATCGATGAAGCCCTCATCTTTGCTAGCCAATTTGAAATTCCCATCAACTCGTTGGAGGGTTTTATCCGGCAGATCATCGGTTGGCGAGAGTTTATCCGCGCGGTATATGAGCTGAAAGGTGATGAAGAACGCACGAAAAACTACTGGGGTTTTACGCGAAAAATCCCACCCTCGTTTTGGACTGGAACGACGGGCATAGAGCCCATCGACATCACGATCAAAAAGGTTTTGGAAACTGGCTATTGCCATCACATCGAACGTTTGATGGTATTGGGAAATTTTATGCTCTTATGCGAATTTGATCCCGATGAGGTCTACCGTTGGTTCATGGAGCTGTTTATCGATGCGTATGACTGGGTGATGGTGCCCAATGTGTATGGCATGAGTCAATTTGCTGACGGCGGACTGATGTCTACCAAACCCTATATTAGTGGCAGCAATTATTTGATGAAAATGAGCGACTACAAAAAGGGTCCGTGGCAAAATGTATGGGACGGATTATTTTGGCGATTTATGCATTCCCACAGGGATTTCTTTTTACAAAATCCTAGGTTAGGGATGTTGATCAAAAGCTTTGATGCAATGCCTGCCGTCAAGCAGCAGACGCATTTAAACAATGCTGAACAGTTTCTACGATCGCTAGAAAAAGCGTGATCGCTTTGGTTCGACTGACTGCCCAACCCGCACAAAAACATAACGAAGACGCTCATGTGTCGCAACAACCAGATAAGATGATTATCACTCTCTTGCTGCAATTGCTGGAAGCAAAAAGTGAAACTTAGGGTAAGGAAGACAGGCCGCAATGCAGAAAAAATTAATGAAGCGTCATGGGTAAAATTCAGAAAAAAGGGGTGAAATTTGTCCCTTCACATTGATAATCAATTCCTGATCGAGTATTAAGTGTCCCATGAAATTTGAGGAAATAAGCACTAAAATCTACCCTTGGATCAAAGTCAAGTTTGACCTAGACGACAACCAAGGCACTTCGGAGTCGCTGGACCTGGATTTCGCTAATTCACCGGTCCTCCGTCCTTGGCTGGGCGACCTTATCGTCATGTATGCTGTGGATCAAGGTGATCGGTTTGATATTCTGCAAAACCGGCAAGTCCCAGCAGAGATCACGCTTGCAGATATTGAAAGGATCGCCCTGGAAAACCTGGCACGTGATGTTCAATTTCGGTTTGTAGAGACCGGTTTTGGTGGTCATGGCCTGCTTGCTGGCGGCGACCATGAAACGGGAGCATTGTGCTGGCCTGGTATTTGGGAATGGTGTGCAGCGCAGATCAACGACGATCTTGTCGTGGCGGCACCGGCCAAAGACCTTTTGATGATGGTGCCTGCAAGCGACTTGGGAAAAATTGGCGCACTAATACAATTTGTCGAGGATTTTTTTGTGAATGGTACAAGACTGCTCACCAAGCAACTTTACCATTTTGACCGTTCCTCCCTGCAGTGGACGATTTATCAATTGCATCCCCAACTTTGATCTAGATGCTGGTGCTGAGGCTATTTGGGAATGTAGGAGGGTTGCTATTGGTCATCCAAGTCATTCTTGATCGTCTACTCAGGTTTCTTGCTCAAAATAGTTCTTTCAAAAGCATGGAGTTGATTCGTTCTTGCAGTGGCGACTCCTCCAACGTTAATTCGCACACATTTCCATGTAAAACTCACGCTGTAGATCATCTTTCAAGTATTGGATGGTGATACCTCTTGACGCTCCAAACTGCTTCACAATATCAGGCATCAAGATTCCCCCAAATTCCCAATATCGTCAGTCCTTTTTGCCATTTCGGCCGAAGCGCGATCAACTCGACCAGAATAAATATAATCAAACCCAAGTACATGGTCAAACGTGAGAAACAGTCATTTTGGCAGGATGCAGAGGTCAAAACCCTCTCCATTTCTGCCAAAATGGCCACCTATGTTGTAAAATTTACAGTTTTTAGGGCTTTATCTGCGATTGGATCACGATTCGCAGGGAGGATTGAAAATTGATACATTCCCCATGAATTTCAATAAATACACCATCAAATCTCAAGAGGCGATACAACAAGCTTCGGAGATTGCGGTCGGCTACAATCAGCAGGCCCTCGAGTCGGGGCACCTGCTCAAAGCCCTGCTCACGGCAGAAGAAAACATCGTGCACACGATGCTTAAAAAGCTGGGCATCAATCTGGACTACACCCGCAAAAAGGTAGAGGAACTCATCGCTACCTACCCCAAAGTCTCTGGCGGCGGCGATCCTTATGTCGGCAACGACCTGCAAAAAGTGCTCAAACTCGCAGAGGAGGAAGCCCGCAAGGCCAAGGACGACTTTGTGAGCGTCGAGTACCTACTGATGGGTATGCTCATGAGCGACGACAAGGCAGGTGCCATCCTCAAAGACCAAGGCGCAGACGCCAAATCCCTCAAAAAAGCCATCGTCGAAGTGCGTGGCAACAAAAAGGTCGAGGATCAGAATGCAGATGCAAACTACAATGCACTTGAAAAGTATGCCCGTAACCTGAATGAACTCGTGCGTGCTGGCAAGCTCGACCCCGTGATCGGCCGCGACGAGGAAATCAGACGCGTGCTGCACATCCTCACCCGCCGCACCAAAAACAATCCAATTTTGATCGGGGAACCAGGCGTGGGCAAGACTGCGATTGCCGAGGGCCTCGCCCACCGCATCGTTTCCGGAGACGTGCCCGAAAACCTCAAGTCGAAGACGCTCTACTCCCTCGACATGGGCGCCCTCATCGCCGGTGCGAAATACCGAGGCGAATTTGAAGAAAGGCTCAAAGCCGTCGTCAAAGAAGTGGTCGATGCCGAAGGCGAAATCATCCTTTTCATCGACGAGATCCACACCCTCGTCGGCGCGGGCAAGACCGATGGCGCGATGGATGCGGCAAACATCCTCAAGCCCGCTCTTGCGCGCGGCGACCTGCGGGCCATCGGCGCGACCACCCGCGACGAATACCAGAAATACATCGAGAAGGACAAGGCGCTCGAACGCCGGTTCCAAACCGTCGTGGTCGACGAGCCGACGGTAGAAGACTCGATTTCCATCTTGCGCGGCCTCAAAGACCGCTATGAAGCACACCACGGCGTGCGCATCACCGACGGGGCCATCGTGGCAGCCGTCGAGTTGAGCCACCGCTACATTGCCGATCGCCAATTGCCCGACAAAGCCATCGACCTCATGGATGAGTCCATGGCCAAATTGAGGCTGGAAATCGACTCGATGCCAGAGGAGCTGGACGAGCTGGAGCGCAAGATTCGCAAGCGCAATATCGAGTTGGAGGGAATGAAGCGGGAGAATGACCAAGAGAAAACCAAGGAAATCACCCGTCATATCGCTGACCTTGAGGAAGAAGCCAAGGGGCTACGCGCACATTGGGAAGAAGAAAAGCGCATTCTCATCGGCATTAAAGATTCACGAACTGCCGTCGAGAAGCTCAAAACCGAGCTGGAGCAATCCAACCGCAAAGCGCAATATCAGCGTGCTGCAGAAATCGAATATGGCCTGATTCCTGCCGAAGAGGCCAAGATGAAAGCGTTCTTGGAAGAATTGTCAGTCTTGCAAGTCGATCGCAAAATGCTCAACGAGGAGGTCGTGCCTTCCATGATCGCTGATATTGTGGCGCGTTGGACGGGGATTCCGGTCTCCAAAATGCTGGAAAGTGAGCGCATTAAGCTCTTGCGCCTAGAGGAGGAGCTCGGCAAGCGCGTCATCGGTCAGAAAGAGGCCATTGCGGCCGTTTCAGACGCTATTCGCCGCAGCCGTGCAGGCTTGGGAGATCCCAAACGCCCGATCGGCTCATTCATCTTCCTCGGCTCCACGGGGGTTGGCAAGACCGAGCTCGCCAAGGCGCTTGCTCAGTTTCTCTTCAGTGACGATGAGGCGATGGTGCGCATCGACATGAGCGAGTTTCAAGAAAAGCATAGTGTGAGCCGCCTCATCGGAGCGCCTCCTGGATATGTCGGCTATGAAGAAGGTGGGCAACTCACTGAGGCCGTGCGCCGCAAGCCCTACTCCGTGATCTTGCTCGACGAGATCGAAAAAGCGCATCCCGATGTCTTCAATATCTTGTTGCAAGTGCTCGACGACGGTCGCCTCACCGACAACAAGGGCCGTCTCGCCAACTTCAAGAATACCATCATCATCATGACCTCCAACATGGGCTCACAACTCATCCTGGAGAACCTCGCGGGCTTGAAACCCGAAAATCGTGAGGCAGTCTTTGACCGCACCAAAAACCAAGTCCTGGACTTGCTCAAAGCCACGATCAGGCCAGAATTCTTGAACCGCATCGATGAGACCATCGTCTTCACGCCGCTCAGCAGAGATGAAGTACGTGAGATTGTGCGCTTGCAGGTGCACCTGCTACAGGCCAAGCTCAAGGAAATCGACGTCGTGATCGACTTCACCGCAAAAGCGATCGACAAAGTCACTGAGATCGGCTTTGACCCGCAATTTGGTGCGCGGCCGCTCAAGCGCGTGATCCAACGCGCCGTCGTGAACGAGCTCTCCAAAAAAATACTCGCTGGTCAAGTCGAAAAGGATGATGTGATCCTGGTCGATGTGGATGATGCAGGCGAATTTAGCTTTGAAAATGCGCACTCGCCGATCAGTCTCTGATCGCCGCAAGAAATAGCTGGGTGAAAAAGCCAAAGGGCGATCGCAGGATCGCCCTTTGGCTTTGAGTAGTCTAGTGCATGCATTCGAATCAAATTCCCTAGAAGTCACACCTCATTCAAACTCCTGAACCGGGCCGCCAACGGCGGACCCGGAACAATTTGGAAGGAGAATCTTGAGATGCGCCAATCGCAGCCTAAACCGTGAGCTTTACAAGCTTATTCTATCACAATGCGCCGTACGATGCGCGCATCTGCAGTCTTCAATTCGAGTAAGTACATTCCTACCGGCAGGTTTTGCAGATTCAGCTTTTGTTCCGCATTGAGATTGCGCAACGACTCCTTGTTCAGCTGCTTGCCATACATGTCAGTCACCCGCAACTCGATCGATTTGCGAATCGGGCTGCTTGGACGCAAGGAGATATTTCCATCGCTAGGATTTGGGTAGACATCGACACCATTGAGCAACTGCAAGGCATCGGCAATGCCCACAATAAATGTAATCGAGGAGGAAATTTCCGTGCAACCGCTTGCATAATATACCCGCACAGAATAGTCGCCATTCATCGCAGCAATATATTGCCGCCCAGTGGCGCCCAATATCGGAACCGAGCCCAGGTACCATTGATAGGCGGAACCGATGGTATTGGTAAAGAGTGTGTCACCGAGGCGGTTGATGTCGGGATAGGGCGAAGGGAGCTGCGTGACCGTCACTACCGGCGACGTTGCATGGCATCCAAATCCATTCCAGACCTGCACACTGTATGCGCCAGGGACGAAAGCTGTGATGGTCTGCGTTGTCTGATTGGTATTCCAGCGGTAGACATAATATCCAGCACCGGCATCGAGTTGGATTGTTGTATTCTCACACATCCCGACATTGCCACTTGGATTGATTTGCGGATTGGGGCCGGGGAATGGTGCAAATGAGACGGCAATCGTTTGCAGCAATTCGCAGCCATTGTTGTCGGTGACGATCACTGAATAATTGCCGCCAGTCTGTACATCGGTATAGGACAATGTGCTGCCCGTGGACCAAACATAACTGGAGAAAATCGGATTCACCAACAGTCTCAAGGTATCATACAAGCAAACGACATCGTTGCCGCTTTCTGTACGCAAGTTAGGATTGGGCGTGACGAATGAGCTCAGTATGAGTGAATCCCTGCCTATGCAGCCCTGCGGGCTCACGACTTGCACCCAATAGAGTCCTGCCGTAGCCACCGAAATGCTCTGCGTCGTATCGCCATTGGACCAGACATAGCTGCTCATGCCGGCGCCAGCATCGAGTAACAAGACATCGCCGTTGCAGGCTGTCGTGTCGGCACCCAAGTTTAAAGAGGGTGCAGCAATCCCAGACGTGTCCACGACCATCGCATGGCCTAGGCAGGAACTTTGGTTGCCCGTGCTGTCCCAAAGGGTGAGCGTCACGGCGATCCATCCAGTATTGGCGCAGGAAAATACCGACTGACTCACAGTACTGGAATCGATGCCGCAATTGTCGCTGGAATTGGGGCCGAGTATCGCAGGTGTCAATGTCGCAAGGCCGTTGCTGCCGAGTTGCAAAAGGACGCTGTCACAATCGGCGACAGGTGCCAGATTGTCGCGCAAGATGAATGTCGTGGTGCATGAATCCAGGTTGCCAAAGGGGTCCTCGACAAAAACCTGTACCGTATTGTTGCCAATGTCGGCGCAACTGAACAATGCTGGAACGGCGTAAGCCGTATCAATGCCGCAAACATCTGTACTTCCGCTTGCTAGCAAGCTGCCCATTAATGTATAGTTGCCATTGGCATCCAAAGATACCGTGGCAGTCGTGCAAGCAATGACAGGGCGAATGGTGTCGAGCACCGTCACGTTGGCGACGCAAGTTCCACTATTGCCGCTGCCATCGGTCGCGGTCATTGTCACTAGGTTCAACCCGACATTTGTACAAGCAAAACTGCTCATGCTCAATGTCGTAGCGGTAATGCCGCAAGCATCTGCATTACCGCCATTGACATCCCCGACCGTAATCGTTGCATTGCCAGAACCGTTGAGCACGACACTGGAGTTTAGGCAAACCATCGTGGGTCTGATGGTATCGGCGATGGTGACCGTTGCTGTGCAGGAGCTTGTGTTTCCACTAGCATCGCTGAAATTGGCGGTAACGGTATTTGCGCCCAGATTGGCGCAAGTAAAGGCCGACATGCTCAATCCGCTGCTGCTGATGCTGCAATTGTCGCTGCTCGCGCTGGCGATATCGCCCACCGTAAGCGTGAGGTTGCCGGCTGCATTCAGGTAGAATGTGCCGTTGCTGCAGATTGCGATTGGATCCAAGGAATCCACTACCATGACGGTACTCGTGCAGGTGCGGGTGCCTCCTGATGGATCAGTCAGGGTCAAGGTCACAGTGTTGGAGCCGATCTGCGCACAAGCAAAACTCGTTTGGCTCAGAATGCGGGTGCTGATGGCGCAATTGTCGGTGCTACCATTGTCCACCATGGCAGGTGTAAGTGTGAATTGGCCACTGGGATTCAGGTAGGCCGTAAGATTCTGGCATATTGCCACAGGCCTGATCGTATCCAAGACCGTTGCATTCGCGCTACAAATGCGCGCATTGCCAAAGCCATCGGTCACGGTCAGGATCACGGAGTTGTTACCTGCTTGGGCGCAGGTAAAGTTTGAGGGCGCCACCACCATACTCGCGATTCCGCAGTTGTCGGTGCTGCCATTGTTCACCTGCACTGCCGTAATCGATGCGTTGCCACTGCCGTTGAGGTAGGTCGTTACGCTCTGGCAAATTGGTACAGGTGCTGCGGTATCCGTAACCGTAACCACAGATGTACAAGTGCCCACATTCCCAAAAATATCGGTCACACTCAGCACGATGTTATTGGGCCCGACATCCGCACACGTAAAGGAAGTCTTGCTCAATGCCAGAGAAGTGATGCTGCAATTGTCCGTGCTCGCATTGTTCACTTGGCCGACCGTGATGCTCACGGTGCCGCCCGGTGACAAAATCGGAGCGATATTGTTGCATTGCGCCAACGGGGCTAGGTTGTCTAGGATCCTCACAGTGCCCGCGCAACTGTCGATGCGCCCGCTTACATCCACGACATAAAGCATGACTGGATGAAATCCTGTCTGTCCGCAATTGAACGTGCCGACATTGACGTAAGCAGTATCAAAATATGTGCAGTTGTCGACGCTGTTGATCCCAAACACCGCTGGATTCACTGTTGCGATGCCAAACGGATTCAGGTAAAATGTCGTGTCGGTGCAGACCGCTTGTGGCGCAATCGTATCTTGAATCGTGACCTGCGAAATGCAAGTGCGGATATTCGTGTCGGCATCTGCAACGCTCAAGGTGACGTTGTTCAACCCGGTATTTGCGCAGGTAAATGAACTTTGGCTGATCCAAAGCGAGTCTACTGAACAATTGTCGGTGCTATTGTTATTGAGATTTGCAGGAGTGAGGTTGGCGATGCCGGTAAAGTTGATGAAGATCACCGTGTCGCGGCAGTGTGGCACAGGCGCGACAGAATCCACGACACGCACATAACTCGAGCAACTGCTCATATTCCCCGAAACGTCTTGCATCGACAAACTCACGAACACGCCTGGCACATCAGCGCACGTAAAATTGCTACGGCTCAATCCGATGGAAGCAATTCCACAATTGTCTGAGCTGCTATTGTTTACGGCTGCGACTGTGGTAGATGCATTGCCAAGGCCATTCAAAAAGATTGTAACCGATCGACAAAGGGCGTTGGGCCGTGTGGAGTCCTCAAGAATGATGGTCGTCGTGCAAGTGCGCACGTTGCCGCTCGCGTCTTGCGCAGTGTACGTGACAGGATGCGCGCCGGTATCTGCGCAAACGAAGTTGGAGGGCGAAACGGTGGCGAGCGTGATGCCGCAATTGTCTGTGCTTGCTCCCCCGACGATCGCAGGATTCAGAACGAGCTGTCCATTGCCAGCCAAGTAGACAGTCGCAGGGCTACAAACGACATTGGGTTTGAGCGTATCGCGTACCGTGACGATTGACGCGCAAGTACTTGTGCGGCCAGCAAGATCGGTAATTGTAAGTGTGACGGGATTGGTGCCGAGCTGCGCGCAGGTAAAGTTGCTGGTGCTCAGGGCGAATGTAGCGATGCGGCAATTGTCTGAGCTGCCATTGTCGACCATCGGTGGTGTGAGGGTTGCGCTTCCAGCTCCATTGAGGTGTATTGTCAAATTTCTACAGAGCGCCACGGGATTGACAAAGTCATTGGAAATCAGGCGTTCGCCTACCGACGCACTGTCGGTACAGCCATTGTTGTTGGTGAGTCGGCAGTTGTAGTAGCCACTCAACTTTGCCTGAAAGGGGTTCACATTGCTCGAGGAGATGGGGACTTGGTTCCGAAACCATTGGTAGCTCACAGGATTGGCAGCTATCGCCGTGAGTGCAAGACTGTCGCCGATGCAAATCGTATCGGTTGCATGCGGGTTGACGGTGACGATAGGCAGCGGATTCACGATGAGATTCAAACCGGTCGCGGCAGAGTCGCGACAACCAAACCCATCCGTCTTGCGCATATTGTACACGCCTGCTACGCTGGTCGCAAATGTATTGGTGGTGGCCCCCACCTGGGTGATGCCATTGCGGTACCATTGGTGCGCCGTACCTGAGCTGCCGGTAATCGTCACGGTAGTGCCCTGACAGATCGGCACAGGCACCGAAGTTGTGAGATTCACAACTGGCAAGGGACGCAAATACAATTTGAGCGCGACCGCTGCACTATCGCCGCAACCATTCGCCCCGACTTTGATCGCATTGTAATTTCCAGCCAATTTAGCCCTAATCGTGGCACCTGTGGCACCACTGATCGCTAGCCCATTGCGGTACCACTGTTGCGAGACACCTGCCCCGACGAGCGTGACCAAAACAGAATCACCTGTACAGATAGAGTCACGCGGTGCTGGGTTGATCGTCACAGTCGGCGGAGCACTCAAGACCACCGATGTAGAGTTGGTCGTCGAACAGCCATTGGCTGCATTTGTTTCTTGGACGACAAGCACATACGTGCCGAGCGTGCTGCCCCAATTGATGCGCACAGAGTCATTTGTACTCGTTCCTGCGATCGTTCCTCCAGAGGCCAGCGTCCATTTGTAGGTATTGGTAGGGGAATTGTCGGTCGTGACACGGTACAAGTTGTTGAATGAATTTGCGCAAGCAGGATTTTGGCCGACAATCGGGTTTGCGCTGGGAAATGAACGTGGCGTTTGCGCCTCAAATGCACCCAAATCCCATTTTGCGACGAGGTTGCCGTCGGCATCAAAAGGCCTGGGATTGCCATCAAAATCCTTGGCGATCACAAGTATCGTATCGCCAGCGTCGGCTGCTGGTGAACAGGAGCCGATACGCCCCATGGCATCCAAAAACGCTGGATTGACATTGAGGATATTCGTCCCACCTGCAAATCCGCCCTCGACAATGCAACGGTTCACAATCGCTGAGCCAGCGATGTCGTTGGCGGGATTGTCCCAAAGGATGCTATTCTGCACCGACACGCCGGCATTGTTCAGGAACAAAGCCGAGCCCATGCTGTTGGAGGTATTTCCTTTGAAAGTGCAGTTAAATATCTGGCAGAATGGAGATTCCGAATAAATGGCACCTGCATAACTCGGGGCTATGTTGTCGAGAAATACACAATTGTGGATACGCACCTTGAAGGTATTGCCAGCTTGGCACAATCCCCCTCCTACCGAGCCCGAGACGTTGTCTCGAAATATACACTGCATAAAATTGAAGTGCCCGATGGTGTAGGCGCCTGCGCCAAAACCTGAGCAATAATTCTTTTGCACCACACAGTTCCGAAAGGTACCCCCGCCGTTATAACCCATGATGCCCCCAGCAAGCGTACCCAAACCTGGGCCATCTGCATTCCCAAATTCGATGATGAGTCCGTCGACTACCGCGGTGGTGTCATTGCCTGCAGTCCAGACCACGTGGTAGGCGTCTGCTGTACTGTGCACTCCGTTTTTGTCCAAGTCACCTGAGAAATAAGTTTTGTTCAGGAGAAAATTGCGCTGCGCGGCATTGGTTTCTTGCGCACCACTGAGTCCCTGAAATCCGCACAACAGCGTCACTCCATTTTTTAAATAGATATAACTCCCATTGTCACCCGATAAGCCTGTGTAGTAGTGACCGTCGGCGATCCAAAGCGTGTCACCAGCCAATGCAAAATTGATTGCAGGTTGCGGCGTTCGAAATGCATTCGCCCAACTGAGTCCATTGTTGGCGCCAGTTGTTGCTGACGAGTCCACATAATAATGGGTCGCCTTTACCAAGGTGGCAGCAAGCAATAACAGGGCGAAGAGCAGGTATTTGCGCAGGGTTGAAATCAAAGTCATCGGGTTTTTCCCATACTTACACTGAGGTACAATGCAAGATAACTCAATTTCGTGAGAATTCCATGCCTGAACCAGCGATCACAACGAAAGCGAACGCGCAGCCATGGACTGAAGCTAGTTCAGTTTGGTGATGCGGATTTCCGTACGGCGGTTGGCGCTGTGCTCCTCATCTGTGCATTCTACATTGTCTGCACACTTGTTTACGAGGTTCGATTCGCCAAAGCCTTTGGAAGACAAGCGCTTGCTGGAAATTCCTTGCGAGGAAATATAGCCGACGGCAGCATCAGCACGCCTTTGGGACAGCTGCTCATTGTACGGCGCACCACCACGTGAGTCGGTGTAGGATCTCAACTCTACGCTTGCTTCGGTATTGTCTTCCAAGAAATACACGATTTCTTGCAAGTCACGGCTAGCGAGCTTGCGGATGTCGCTCTTGTTGTAATCGTAATAGATGATTTTCACAAGCGCGCCAATTTCGTAAGGCACCATCCCAATCGTAACATCGATGAGCATGTCTTTGGATGTGCTGTCCAGACCCGGCATCTCGGCGCGGGCTGCAAAATACCCAGCCTTCGACCCGATCAAAATAGGATCACTCTTGGGATCCACGATGATTTCCCAAAAACGACCGTCTTTGCGACTCAATGCAGCCGATGTCTCTTTTTGATTCAACATCGAATAAGCGCGTACGTGCACCATTGCAATTGGCATACGGGATTCGTTTTCCACAGTCCTGCCTTGCACAAGCGCGGCATTGCCGGCTATCAGCGGGGCATTGAACTTGAATTCTTCTGATTTCCGCTTACCCTCGGTCGAAAAATAGAATACTTGGGGAATGAAACCGGGCTTGCGCACGATCACTGCGTATTCTTGGTCGGACTCCAATTCTGCATAATAATTGCCTTGTCCATCGGTGGGAAAGCTGCGGTCATCGGTGGCCACGACGCGCACTTGTGCGTCGGTAATGGGCTGCTTGGTCGCTGCATCTGTGACTTGCCCTGACACCGACAAGATCAAGTCGTGCTCCATGGAAAGCGTCTTGCTCAGATCCTCCATCGGACTCACATCATTGGTGTTCAGGCGCTCGCGCAGCTGCAAGTATTGATCTTTGCTCGCGGTGACCAGGTATTCCTTGCCCCATTCAGCTTGGTGGCTGAACCGGCCTTGTGCATCGGTCACATATTTAGTTTCTTGATTGGAAGCATCCAGCAGCGAAACAGTCGCTCCAGAAATCGGTTGATTGGTCTGCCGATCTACAATCACACCATTTACCCGCATTTGACGCTTAAACATGTAGATGTTGTCGTCTCCCGTGCGGTTGGATGCAAAATAGCCCATCGATTTGCCCGGGAGCCAAGTGATCGTGAAGTCGTCCTTGGCCGAGTTGAGTCCATAGCCGCCGTTGACGACATCGCTCCAACGGTCGCCTGACTTACGTGCCGCAAAGATATCGAAGCCACCAAAACCGGCATGTCCAGTAGAGGCAAAAAACAGCGTCCCATTGGCATGCAAGTAGGGAAATTGCTCATCGCCATCGGTATTGATAGCAGACCCGAGGTTCATGGGTGTGCCCCAAGTCGAACCTTCTCTTTGACAGACATAAAGGTCAGTCCCACCAAATCCACCGGGGATATCTGAAGAAAATACCAAGGTATTCCCGTCGGCAGACAAGGCCGGATGTCCACAACCATAGTTTTCGCTGTTGAAGGCCAAGGATTCGACATGCTTCCACTTGCCACGGCTGTAATCTGCTGTAAAAATCTTCAGCTTGCTTTGCTGCATTGGGTTGCGCCCTTTGCGGTTTTTCACATAATTACTGCGTGTAAAATAGAGCTTAGATTGGTCCTTGCTCAGGGCCACAGGCCCTTCATGGTATTTGCGGTTCACTTGGCCCTTGAGGCGCTTTACCTTCACACCAGATTTTTTGGATGGATTACGCTCTGCGTAATAGACATCGTAAAAACTGTTGTTGTTACGTTGATTGAGGATGCGGCGACCTCCAGTGTGGGCCTCAGCCACCATCATGAATCCTTGTTGGAATAGCACTGGCCCAAACTCTGAACCCTTGGAATTGCAAGGCTCTGGTGAAATCTGGTAGCGTGTGCTGTCTTTGCGTGCCTCGACCGCAAAATCGCAAGATGTGATCAGGCGCGCAGCAGCAGAAGGATTTTCGCCAGTTTGTAGGTATTTATTGAACCAATCGCGGGCCTCGGCATATTTGCCATTGGTCTTGAGCATCATACCGTAATGCATCAGATTTACAGGAGCAGCCCCCTTCATCGTCACCACTTTGGCATACCATTTCTCCGCCATGGTAAAGTTGCTCACTTGTACATAGGCATCGGCCAAGCGCTCAGCCGCGCGAAGGTCCTGTGATTGGCCCAATCCACGCTCATACTGCCTGATTGCGCCGGGATATACCATTTGCTCATACAGCTTGTCGCCTTTCTTGAGCGCTCCAGTTTGAGCAAATAGCTGACTGCACAACATGGCCACAGCCATCAGTGCCAGAACGGATTTGGCGTTTTTCATGCGATAGGAGAAATTCTGAGCTTTCAAACGTGCCACGATCATGGATCAAAAATAGCGTGGGGAAACCATTGCCTTACGCTTGAAATTCAGGTCCAGGCCCAGCAAAAATTCATGGGATGCGCTGGCATAAGGATTGATTTCGGAGGTGATGTAGTCGAATGCATACCCGATGCGCAACCATTGCAACGCTTGAAACTGCACCATGCCCACGATCGCGTCTTCTGTGCGGTAAGAAGCTCCCACCCACAAGCGGTCGGCAAACAAAAAGTGTGCGTTAAAATCAAACTGCATGGGAACGCCAGGTGTGTACTTGGCGAGAATCGACGGCTTGAATTTCACGGTTGCGTCTTCGCGCCCGATCACGACGCCCGTCGTCATGAAAAAATGGCGGCTCATGGATGCAATGGAATTGCTTGCATCGCTGTTGTTAAGGCCATGGAGCACGAGGCGGGGCGATGAAGCCCCGACGTAAAAATGCTTGGTATGAAAGAAAACGCCTGCACCTGCATTCGGCAGCCAGAGATTTACAGAATTGCCATTGAAAGACGGGTCTGAAGGATTCTGACTCGGGTCGATCGTGCTGCCAGTGCGCACACCGCCAAAATTTGCGCGGTAGTTGTCAAGCGAACCTTGCAGGCCCAAGCACAGTCGCGCATTTGCGCCCAAGTGGATGCGAAAGGCGTAGGCAGCGGTGAGTCCATTGGTCTGCGTAATGCCGATGCGGTCATTGACAAAGCTCATTCCAAACCCATGGCGATCGTTGCGTGAGGGCGTATGAAATGAAAATGAACCCGTCTGGGGAGCGCCATTCATGCCCGCCCATTGCTTGCGGTAGATCATGCTCGACGTGAAATAACCCCAGCTACCCGCGTAAGCAGGATTCAGCACCTGATGGTTGAACATGTATTGGCTATACATCGGATCTTGCTGCGCATGCAGAACAGCAACCCAGCCGATGACCATTGTGAGCAAGATGAATATTTTCCTTTTCATGGCTCGGTGCTTATCGGTTGATGATCAGGTAGTCTTGAAATGTTTGACCATTTCCGAGATCCAGTACATAAAAATAGGTGCCATCGGGCAGGTCTTTTCCACTGCTACCCACTCCATTGAATGCGTTTTGGTAGGGCTGTTGTGAAAATACCTGCTGTCCCCAGCGATTCATCACAATGAGTGAGCTCGCAGGAAACTGATCCATGTTTTTGATTTCAAAGCGGTCATTGATCCCATCTCCATTCGGAGAAAATCCTTGAGGGATATCCTCCGCGACGATATCCAGAATCACTTGAAATGGCACAGAGGCCAAGGCACCGCAACCATAAGGATCTGCGACGCTCACGAAATAGAATCCTGTCACCGTCGGTATATAGGTCTGTGCTGTCGCTCCAGCGATCGCAGTAGTTCCCAAAAACCACTGGTAGTTGGGCGCCGTCGTCGACGAAAGGCCAGCTGCAGAGCCGCTCACGACCGGCAAAGCAAGTGAGGGATAGGCACTTAGGTAAACAATATTGCTGGTCGCCGCACAATTGTTGGTGTCGATGACCGAAACGTTGTAGACTCCGGGGCCTACTGCGACTGTCTGCGAGGTGGCACCATTCGTCCAAGCATAGGAAGTGAATGCAGGACCTGCATCCAAGGTCATCGTGCCGTTTTCGCAGATTGTGTCACTCGGGCCGATGTCGACAGTCGGATTGTTGAACCGTTGCACGATGGCTGTATCTGCATCGGCACAACCGTTGGAATCGAGGATATCTGCCCGGAAATAGCCAGTTGTGTAGACGGTGAACTGTGGATTGTGCGATCCGTCTGGCCACGTGATGTCGGTCCAGTTGTTTCCAGCATCCAAAATGGCGCTGTCACCCGCACAGAAACTGTAAGGGCCACCCAGCTCAAGTCCTGGATCAGGGAAAACGGTAACTGCTACTGCTGCCGATGTATCGCTGCAAAAGAATTGATCCCAAACGATGACGGCATAATTGCCAGATGCGCTTACATTGATGTTACCAGAGGTCTCGACGTTGGGAAACCATTGGTAGGCATACCACTGTGGATCCACCGCCGTGAGGGAAATGGTGCTCCCCTGACAAACCGAACTCGGACCCACAACCGTCACGACGGGCACTGGGATCGCGTGAATGGTAATCGTAACTGTGTCTGAATCGACGCAGCCCAAGGAGTCGACCACTTGCACGTTGACCGTACCCGAGTTTGGAATGAACAGCGATGAGAGTGTCGAGCCATCATTCCAAGTATAGGACGTGTATTGGCCGGCAGCCTGTACAGTGTAGCCTGTGTCGGAACAGACCGAGAGGTCTGCGCCTAGATTGACTTCAGGCGTGTGGTAGAACAGCGCAACCGTGTCGGAGCTGATGGACTGACAATTGACGCCAAAGTCGGCGACGCAATGGTAGTTGCCTGCGAGCTGGCCTTGCAGGGTGGTATCGGTGGCACCATTGATGGCAACGCCATTGTAAAACCATTGGTAGCTAACCGCGCCGATGTTGGCGACGCCAAGCGGCAAGCTGTCATTAAAACACATCACCGTACCTGAGGAGGCAGTGACGCCAAAAGGCTGTTGCCGATCGAATTCAGGCAAAGTAGCATCGCTAAAGGGATCAAAAAAGGCGCTGCGCCGATACCAAAGCTTCATCGAAGGCAGGATGCCGCACGTGTCGTTTTTCAAAGCGCCAAACAGGCCTTGATCCGCGGTTTTGTACACAGCATCGCCGCAGCTACCTGGGCAGGGCAAGGTGGGCGTACAACTGTTGAGGAAACTTCCCCCAGTACTGGTATACCATCCAAAATGCCCACCACCGGATACCGGCAATTCGACATCAAAATTGTTGAAACTTGGCGTCGAGGCACAATTGAAAAATTGCGACGAACCCGTCACCATGTTGGTGTCATTGGTGACCTTGAACCTGATCGCCATGGTATCTGCCGAATAGACCCTGAAACGCACCGTGCTGCAGTTGATCGGAACCGTATAGGCTTGCGTGGCTACCGTGATGCCCGGAGTGGCGGTGTCGGTACCGATGCTGTCATTGCCAATCGAGAAGTGGACCATATCCAAATTAGAGACTGGAACCGACGCACTGGGATTGCCATAGTACATTTGGATGAAGGTCGTCCCGAATGAAGCGATTTGCGGTACCCTCACCCAAATCACAGTCGTATCGGTATTCATACCCCGCTGGATCCAATAGGGTATTTGCGTGCAGCAATCGTCGGTGGTAAATCGAATGTCTGCCCCATCGGCGCGCATTTTGCCAGCCGCAACAAGCACTTGTGTATTGATCTCTATTTTCAGCTGCCAGTCATAGAGGATTCCAAAAAGATAATTCTCCATGGAAACCGCTTTGGTATAGCGCCAACCTGCAAGACAGGTATTTTGACCCATAGCCTGCATAGCTCCACCAAGAAGCAAGGTCAACACAAGACATCGAAGCAAAGTTTTCTTCATTGCTAAATCATTCCTTACGACCACGGGCAAATCGGCAATCGCACCATTTACCTAGCCAGCCTAAGCTATGAGCTTGATTTACAGCCAACAAATCGAAGACCGCCTGAGCGACCATTTCTTTGGCGTCTGAATCTTTTCACAGCACAAGAAAGCGATAGGGGCAGTCCAATGCCGCACTTCTATTCGTGATCCATCGCGAAGGTAGAGGTTCAAATTGTTGAAATCAAATCTTTTTGCATCTCAGGCATGGATTTGTGCGGATTGAAGGGCAGCAGGATGCGCAGTTTTCCTGCGCTTCCCTGCGCTCGTTCTCGACGCTTGGCGAGTGGTCGCAGCACATCGCCTTGCAAACGGATTGCGTTGGAGGTAAAATGAGTGGGATCACCATCATTTGATGCCCGCAAAAAGCTTACAAAGCAATCATTTTGAATTATTTAGATCACCAATTGCAAAGGCTGTAAATTTTCTATTTGACAGCAGATCTCTTGCCTTGCGGCCCAAGTACTTTCTCTGCTTACCTTTGGGCATCCTATCCCGAATCCGAAATGCAATTTCCCTACCAAAGCCCAGATTTTGGGCGCTACAAGAAGGTTTTCAAGCAGTCAGTCTTCCTCACGATGCGCGACGGCGTGGAGCTCGCTGTCGACATTTGGCTGCCCAAAAATCTACCGGCGGGCACACGTCTACCCTGTCTACTTCACCAAACACGCTATTGGCGTGGTGCGGAGTTGCGGTGGCCATTTTCAGCGATGGGCGACGGATTGCTTGGGCATGAAGGCAAAATGGTGCGTGAACTGGTACTGCATGGATTTGCATTTGTAAATGTCGATTGCCGGGGTTCGGGTGCATCCTTTGGCAGTCGCAAGCATCCTTGGTCTCCCGACGAGGTGCAAGATGGCTACGAAGTCGCCGATTGGATCGTGCAACAAGCCTGGAGCGACGCCCAGATCGGGACGATCGGTATCTCTTACACGGGAACTACAGCCGAGTTTGCGCGCAGCTTAGCGCATCCCGCGATCAAGGCTTGCATGCCGCTGTTCTCCCTTTACGACATCTACGACGACATTGCGCTGCCCGGCGGCATCCCCCATGATGGCTTTGTGGTGGAATGGGGCCGCGCCAATGCAACCTTGGACAAGAACGAATTGCCTGTGAAAGATCCGCTCATCAAGCTCTTGGTGCGCGGAGTTTCTCCCGTGGGCCGGGGGCCCGCTGCACAGGCACGCTTGCAGGCGGCACTCGAGGACCACAAACGCA
>JANPHP010000367.1:0-15213 GCA_031424495.1 Bacteroidota bacterium
TCAACCCTTTCAGGGTTGTAAATTCAAAAACGCATCCTACCCCCGGTTTTACCGGGGGCTATCCACGTTGAAGTCCTTCGGACTTTTTTGTGGGCTACCGGCAATTTTCAAGCACCTTGAGGCCAAGGACTAAATCCTTAAAATAATGACATTGAGCGGTAGCTCCCGGTAGCAGGACACAACAAATCCTACGCCCCAGCGGGGCCGTCTTTGAACGCCCTATTCATCGGCAATCCACTTGAACAGATACTGTTCATTGTACTCAATTCCAAAACTCGCGAGCATTTCCAAGAACTCCTCCTTGAGACTTTGCTTCTTATGGTGTTCGGGTTGGTTTAAAATGTAGGCAATCACCCGATCCACTTGGGATTTTGAATAGGCAAAGGCGCCATAGCCTTCCTGCCACGAGAACCGATGCTTGATCCATCCTTGACTGTTGACGAACGCGCTTGAATTCGTTTTAATGTCGCGCATCAGGTCGCTTTCAGATTGATTGGGCCTTTTTCCAATCAAAATATGTACATGGTCAGGCATGCAATCAATCGCTAGCATCTTGTGGCTCCGCTTCTCAATGATCCCAGCAATGAACTTCTCCAGTTCTTGCCGAAAATGTGCTTGAATCAGACTTTGTCGTCCATCGACGGCAAATACAAAATGGACATGTAGTTGAGTGAAGGTGTTAGCCATGCATGAACAGATGAAGGTTGTATATGGTGAAAATAAGAATACTGAAAGAGAATTGCAAAAAAGGCGGCCCCGCTGGGGCGCAAAATTCATCGCTTTCAACAACGGGGAGCTCCCGCTCCCGGCTACCGAAAGACGGCCCCGATGGGGCGTAACAACAGCCAACTAGACGCTGGATTGATGCACTTTTCGCATCTGTGGTCTACCCCAACAAAGCGCGCAGAGAACAAAATCGTCTTTGCGTACTCTGCGCCCTCTGCGGTTCCCTCTAAACGGCCAAAACTCACCCCTCCATCTCATGAAACCGCACGATGACCTCGGTGTAAACACCTTCTTTGCTCTCCACCGATATCCTGCCGCCGATTTCGCGGAGGGCGCGCTGTACCAGGTGCAGGCCCAAGCCTTGCCCTCTGGAACGCTCCGATCCTGTGAAAAACATGTCAAAAATGCGGTCCCGCACATCCGCAGCGATGCCCACACCTTCGTCACGGATAGCAATGTAGATGTCTTCGTCTTCCTTCTTGAGCTGAATGTCGATGCGCGGTGAATCATTCCCCAGATCCCTTCTGAAAACGCATGCATTCTCCAACAAATTCTCCAAAATCACCTTGATCAGGTTGCGATCCACCAAAATTGGTCGCTTGAGCAAGTCCTCAAAGCGCACATCTGGATATTTCACCCCTGGCAATTCCTTGAGCTTTGGCCGAATGTCCAGAATCAAATCCTCGACATTCACGGGTTGAATATCCTTGAAACCATGTTTGATTTCCTGCACCTGCTGCAGCTTGTCCAGCATTTTGCCCATGTAGACGGCCTCGGCGTCGATGCTGTCGATCGATTGCACAAAATCCTTGACCTGACCGGAGCCCTTGGCCACTTTCACCAATTCCTTGAGGCGATCGACCGGACCTTTGAGGTCGCTCGCGCTGTGGTAGAGGAACTCCTGCAAGGTCTCGTTCTCGGCGATGAGGCTCTCGACGGCCTCTTGCAGGGTCTCGGTGCGCTCGGCGACGATCGCGTCATAGTCGATCGAAGATTCCTGCAGGCGGGCGCTCACACGCGATAGCTCCTGCTTGCTCTGTCCGAGCTCCTCGTCTTTCTCGGCAAGCAGCTCCCTTACGCGCCGACCGCTGCCGCGTGCCCGCCGCATGAATACCGCTCCTGCAATGAGGCTTGCGATCAAGGCCGCCAAGGCGATGAACAGTCCTATTTTGAGCCGCGAAAGTTGGCTCTCCAGCCCCTGCGTTTCACTGAGGGTCTTTTGGGCTTCTTGGCGGCCATTGAAGTCTGCTTCATCGGCCATTTTCACTTGTGAAGCGAGCGTGAGATTGCGCTCCTTGAGCCGTTGCAAGCTGTCTTTGGCGGCTGTGGCAGCTTGAAAATAATTGAGCGACTGCCGGTAATCGCCGAGCACTTGGAAAGCCTTGGAGAGGAGCTGATTCACCGTAAAGAGCGGTTTGAACAGCCTGAAGCTGTCTGCGATGGCTATGGCGGTGTCGCCATGGCGCTGCGCGCGGGCATAGTCTGCCCGGATGAGGGCCGCCTGCACGATTCCGATGCGTGCATCGAGCGCGGGCGCGGGGTCGGGAAGCGAGCGCAAGAGGGCGAGCGCATCGTAGCAGCGCCGCTGCGCGCTGTCGGGCAAGCCCAGCTTGACCTCCGCCTCAGCAAGGCGGGTGAGGGCCAGACCTTGCCGCAAGGCGGCGTGGTCTTCGCGGGCCATGTCGATGGCGTCGTGGAGCATGGCGGTGGCGGTCTCGGGCCTGCCTGCACGTGTGCTGGCGGTACCTGCGCCGGTGAAAGCTGCCATCTGCCCCAGGCGGTCGCCGGCGGCTTTCCAAGCGGCAAAAGCTGCATTGAATTGTGTCAAGGCGCTGTCGTTGCGGCCCTGTTGCAGCATCAAGCCGCCGAGGGCCTCGGCGGCGAGTGCCTTGCCACGCGGTGCGCCACTGCGATCAGCGAGTCGCTGCGCCGTCTGGAAAAAGCCATTGGCGAGGTCGTAGTTGCCGAGTTCAAGGAAGATTTTGCCGCGCAGCAGATCGGGTGCTGGGCTGATGAGCGTGTCGACCAGCAAAATGGAGTCTGCCTTGTGGCAGGCTGCAAGGGCTGCATTCCACGCTTTTTGTTGCAGTGCGATCTGCCCTGTGGCCAGCACGCAGGTCGCGAGGCCATCCATGTCATGCGCTTGGGCAAATTCTGATTCGCAGATTTTGAGTGCAGCTGCGGCATCCTCCAGATCGCCGCGCCCGATCGAGGCGCGTGCTTGGTTGAGGCGGGCCCAGGTCTGCCCCGATGCGTCATTGACCTTGCGGCTCAGGCTCATGGCTTGGGCTGCAAAAGTCATCGCAGAATCCGGAAAATCACGCAGCAGCGCCTCGCTGATGCGGTTGAGTGCCTGCACGCGGGTCGAATCCATCGGCAGAAAAGCCAAGCCATCAATGTCTTGGTCCAGCCGCTGCGCAGGCAGCAGCGCAAAGCCAGCCAACAGCAAGGTCAGAAAAATAAAGGCAAACCGCCGCATGGGATAGAGGTCAAGTAGCATCAGCGCCCGCAATTTAAGAATTTTGGAACAGCAGAGCTTTGAGAATTGACAATGGATAATGGACAATGGATAATTGACAATGGATAATGGACAATGGATAATGGGCAATGGATAATTGACAATGGATAATGGAGCGGTTTGCTTGGCTCTGCGTCCGACGCCTGTCCCGTTGCGACGGCAAACGGGGCGCACGCTGCGGTTTCATTCTTGAAGCATGGAGAGATGATTCTGACGAGAACTGTAATGTCAGCCAAGCGATCCAATAACCACCCCAAAAAATCATTTCAAAAATATCGCTGACCACACAGAATTCAACACAAGAATTGATTCTAAGAATTCTGTAAATTCTGCTCAAGCACTAACCACACAGAATTCAACACAAGAATTGGTTCTGCGAATTCTGTAAATTCTGATCAAATTATGCTCCTTTTCTGCTCACTTTTCCTGCATCAGAATTCTCCGCCACCAAAAAAACACCCCGAAAGCAATCGCCAATCCGCTCAAGGCACCGAACCAGAACTTGCCACTCGCCAGCAAGGCAAAAATCCGCTCATCCCAACCCAAACGTTCATTGTAGCGCCTTTCCTCCATGCGATCCTGCCAATGCCAAAGGTTGTAGTAGTCCAGCTCTTGATCCTTGGTGCCACCCAATCTGAGCAATTGCGGGAATACACCCCCATCAACATGCACCGTGACTTGCCAGAGGGCATCGGTTTCGCTGTCGCCGAGACCTGCCGCGTAAAAATGCCTATTTCCATCCACCGAATGATCCAGAAAAACGCTCTCTGACCAGCTCGCCCCGACATCCCCGCTGAACCAATGCATCTCTCGTTTGCCGGCCAATTCCAAGACCTTGTCATACACCATGCGCACCGTGTCGGCGCTCACCTTGGGTGCAAAGGGCTCGTTGGCGAAGTCGTCCATGTCCATGTATCCCGGTTCGGTCAGTGCCCACAAGAGGTGATGTGAAAAGACAAATACATTCTTCCCAGTCAGCGTATTCGTGGGGATTTCAGCCAATTGCCTGAGCATCGCCTTTCCGCCGCCGCCTAACAGCGACTCGGTATCGAGAAAGATCAAGAGGTTACCAGCGACAACGCGGTAGGGATACTGCTCACCCAATTGTGTGTTGTAGCTGCCCCGCGTGAGGTAGTCGTGATTGCCGGGAATCAACTGCGTCCTCGCCTGAAACATTGCGCATAGATCGCCAAAAGCCGCCACCTGCACGGGATCGTCTGCATTGCGCACGGCGTCGCCGAGGACGAAAATGTAATCGGGATGGACGGCATTGATCGCGGCGACATTGGCATACAAAGAGGATGCAGGAAACAAGGACCGGCTATTTTCATGCGCCCCATACCAGTGCCCCCCCGCGATGAATGAAAAAGCGGTGCCGCCACCCGGAAAAATATGGAAATTATTTGCACTGATTGAATCCCTTAATCCCATCTTGATATTGGCGACCCTATATGCCCACAACGATGGGCTGAATACTAGCCCACACAAGCAGAACATTGCCCAGCATCTGAGTCGTGGTAGGGAGAAAGGATGGCGCATCACGGTAAAGATGAAACATAAGCTTTGATTTTGGTAGACGAAGGACAATTTTTCAGGGAAGGCAAGGGCTTTCCACCCCCAAATTTGAATTCTCCTGCCAAAAAACGTAAATCTGTGCCATGCGGAATCAATTCATCATCACCTCCATCATCGTCTTGGCCATCGTCGGGGCGATTGCGCCCTTTTGGATGCCTGTTTTGTGGTCGCTCACCCTCATTATCCCGCTGATCTTGCTCGGCATCGTGGATATGACGCAGACCAAACACACCATCAAGCGCAACTATCCTTTGCTCGGACGCGGTCGGTGGCTCATGGAATGGATGCGCCCCAAGGTGATGCAGTATTTTGTAGAGACAGATATCGACGGACGGCCATTTTCCCGCATCGACCGCTCGGTGATCTATCAACGCTCCAAGTTGGAACTCGACACCGCCCCCTTTGGCACACAACTCGACGTCTATGCCGAGGGTTATGAGTGGGTAAATCACAGCATTGCCGCGCTCGACCACCACGCGGTGGCCGAGGATCCGCGTATCCTCGTGGGCGGGCCCGCCTGCAAGCAGCCCTACTCCAGCAGCATCCTCAACATCTCGGCGATGAGCTTTGGTTCGCTCAGCCCCAATGCCATCATCGCCCTCAACACAGGTGCCAAAATCGGCGGTTTTGCCCACAATACCGGCGAGGGCGGCATCAGCCACTACCATTTGGAAGGGCAGGGCGACATTATCTTTCAAGTCGGCACGGGCTACTTTGGGGCCCGCGAACCCGGCAAGGAGGGTTTCTCGGCAACGGCCTTTGCCGAGAATGCCACACGCCCTGCGGTTAAGATGATCGAGCTCAAACTGAGCCAAGGCGCCAAACCCGGCCACGGCGGCATCTTGCCCGCTGCCAAAAACACGCCCGAGATCGCCAAGATCAGGGGTGTGCAGCCCGGCACGACCGTCAATTCGCCGCCCTATCACACCGCCTTTCACACCCCCATCGAAATGGTGCATTTTCTGCAACAGTTGCGCGACCTCTCGGGCGGCAAGCCGGTCGGCTTCAAGCTTTGTGTTGGGCAGCGCAGCGAATTTGCGGCGATTTGCATGGCGATGGTGCAGACCGGCATCATGCCCGACTTCATCAGCGTCGACGGCGGCGAGGGCGGCACAGGCGCCGCACCCATCGAATTCAGCAATTCCGTGGGGTGGCCGCTGCGCGACGGCTTGGCGTTTGTCTACGATTGTTTGGTGGGTTTTGGGCTCAAGCCCCACATCAAGCTCTTTGCCTCGGGCAAGGTCGCCACGGCCTTTGACATCTACCGCGCATTGGCCATCGGGGCCGATGGTTGCAACGCTGCACGGGCATTCATGATGTCGCTGGGCTGCATCCAGAGCTTGGAGTGCAACAAAAACATCTGCCCCACAGGCGTGGCCACGCAAAATCCGGCCCTCATGCGCGGGCTCGTGGTCGCCGCCAAAAAACAGCGCGTCGCCAATTTTCACAACGAGACCGTACGTTCATTTAGAGAATTGCTGGCGGCGACGGGTTTACATCAGCCGAGCGAGATCAACCGCGCCCACCTGCACCGCAATGAGTCGCAGACCCTCATCAAGCGCTACGACGAGAGTTATCCCTACATCCCAACGGGTAGCCTCTTGCAGGCACCCTACCCCGATGGCTGGACCACGATCATGCAAGAAGCTAGCCCACACACATTTGCCCAACAATTCAGCCGCCCATGAGCAATTTCGTAACGCTGCAAATCCCCGAGGCTTGGAAACCGATCTTCATATCATTGGCGGATGAAGGCATGGAACTGAAAGCGGCTGTCGCTGATGCCGAGGAACTGGGATTCAGGCATATCCTGCAATTGGAGGGGAATGGATTGCAATGTTTCCTGCGATTTTGGGACGAGCCCGAATGGTGTGGCAACAATTTTCAAAACCGCGCACTCACCGTTGTTGGATTGTCGTGGCAGGCCCCGGCAGGCCATGAAAACCTCGACGAATATACCCTGCTCATGACGGGCAATTGGGCCGAAGAGGTGCAGGTAATGATTCAGGACTTTTTTGGAAAAAATGCTTCTCACATCAGCCCTAACGCATTGGCAGATAACGAACTGCAGTGGTAACATTAATTTAACATTCGCGAAATATTCAGCTTGAATTAAATGTCGAATATTGTGATGCTACCTTAAGTAGCGCTACACATATGATAGCTGAATCACCAGTCCTCGAAGGACCCGAATCCCAAGCAAAACAAACAGGCTCATACTCTCGCATGTCATTCGCCAACTCTTTGATTCAAAGGCTCGTTCCCAAGGATCGTCGCTTTTACCCCTTGTTTGATGCGCACGCCAATGCGGTCAAGGATGCAGCCGACAGCTATTTTGAGCTGTTGCGCGCCGCTGACCCCGCAGGTCGCCGCAAGCTTGCCGATCAAGTGAGCGCTGCTGAGATCAAGGGCGATGAGCTCATTCACACCGTGATCACGGAGCTCACAGCAACTTTTCTCACCCCTTTTGACCGTGAAGACATTCACCGCCTGTCGACCACACTCGATGGCATCTTGGATGAGCTCAACGGTGGAGCCCGCAGGGTGATTTTGTATGAAGTGACCACATTCCCAGTACAACTTCAGAATTTGGCTGCCGACATTCGCGCCTGCGGCATTGCTGCGGCAGAGGCGGTGAACATGCTCAAATCACTGCGCCACCCCAAGATGCTCGCAGCCAAAATCAAGGAAATCCAAGAGCACAAGTCACGTGCCGAGGAGACCTTTTTGCATGGCATGGCTAGCCTCTACAGCGGCGACTACGAAGGCACGGCGGTATTGAAACTCAGAGAGATTTTCTACGCCACCGACAATGCGATGCGCTACTTTGCAGAACTGTCATTTGCCTTGGAAGCCATCTTGATCAAGACCACCTGATCAGCTACTCCTCATGTCGATATTATTCATTGTAATCCTAGTCCTAGCTTTAGGCTTTGATTACATCAATGGTTTTCACGATGCCGCCAACTCAGTTGCGACGATCGTCTCCACCCGTGTGCTTACCGCCAAACAAGCGGTGCTCTGGGCTGCCACGTTCAACTTTCTGGCCTTCTTCATTTTTACCGAGCATGGCGTCGCCAAAACGATCTCCAAGACTGTTTTGGAGCCTTATATCACGCTACCGCTCATCATTGCCGGCCTTGTCGCGGCAATCATCTGGAACCTCCTGACCTGGTGGAAAGGCATTCCCTCTAGTTCGTCACATACCCTGCTCGGTGGCCTCATGGGTGCAGCCATTGCGCATGCCGGCTTTAAAAGCCTCAATGCCGAACCCATCATCAAAGCCGCGAGTTTCATCCTGCTCGCACCGATGCTCGGCATGATCGTCGCCATTTTGATCGCATTGTGGTTCTTGCACAGCTTTCGCAAGGCGCTCTATCCCAAGCTCATCAGTCTAGCCGTGATTGGCGGCATGCTGTACCTCGCTTCCGTGGAGATGGCCATTTCCCCCGATGAATTGTTGCATGCCTATTATCCCAAGGCCGAGGACATGACCGGGCTCACACTGCCCCACGACAGCTACATTGCCAACGTGGTCCTGCAAGCCAAAAATTTCAAATGGCTGCTGTTAGTGGGCATCGTGTCCACGGTGAGCATCTTCACGATGTTCCTGAGCAGCATGAATGTTGCTAAAGCCGAGCGCTGGTTCAGGCGCATGCAATTGGTATCCTCTGCTGCATTTTGCATCGGCCACGGTGGCAACGATGCACAGAAAGTCATGGGC
This sequence comes from Bacteroidota bacterium, assembly GCA_031424495.1. Lineage (GTDB taxonomy): Bacteria > Bacteroidota > Bacteroidia > J057 > JADKCL01 > JADKCL01. The sequence continues at coordinate 8,544 of JANPHP010000367.1, forward strand.
ATCATCGCCGTGGCCTTGGTGGCCGAGGGCACCATTCCAGATGCTTCACACTTCCCGACTTGGGTCGCTTTGGTGTGTTATGCAGCCATCGCTTTGGGCACGATGAGTGGTGGCTGGAAAATTATCAAAACCATGGGTAGCAAGATCACCAAGGTCACGCCGTTTGAAGGCGTGGTCGCCGATACGGCCGGTGCATCCATTCTCTTCTTCACAGAAAATCTCTCCATCCCCGTCTCAACCACCCACACGGTGACCGGCGCGATCATGGGCGCAGGCTCCATGCGCAGGCTCTCGGCAGTGCGTTGGGGCGTCACACGCAGGCTGCTCACAGCTTGGATCATTACCATTCCGATCTCGGCCGCAATGGGGGCCACGGCCTATTACATCACGATGCTCATCTATTACATTGCTGGCACCCCGATGCCTGGAAACTGATGAGATGAGGATAAGGTAGTGGCGGCAAATTCAAAAAAATCTTCATTGATCTTGGATTGTTTTCTATTCAGCCTACGCTAATAGCTACCCAACTCGTCCCAAAAAACATGAGCACTCTTCAGCGTGGACGCATGTTTCAAGACTATGAATTCGTCTTCACAGAATTTGACGGATTGCGACTGGAAAGACTGGTCGTATGTGAAAATCGGGAAACGCGCAATTGCGTGCTGGCCTACATCAAAGTAGAAAATCACAACTGGCAACAGTTCTTCTTGGATGCGGGAATCGGATTTTGGGAGGAATGGGATGATATCGAGCTGGATGATGACCCCACGTTTCAACACTGGGACAAGGCGGTAGAATTTGGCCTCATCGGGAAACGCATCCAGCGCATCCATTGCGAACCCGATCAACTCAACAGCCGCATCATCATCGCATTTGAGCATGGCCTCAGCGTCATCCTGCGAACGGTAGAACCCACAATCTTTGATGGTATTTCTGAACTGGTTTTGAGCCAGGCATAGAAAAGGCCGCCATCACAGGCAGCCCTTTTCCAAATTTCTTTTATTGTGATGGGGAAAATGAGGCTCAGTATAGAGCTTCTTTCACCCCAAAAAGCGCACGTTTAGTCCTTCACGCAGCGCACCGACATGCCAAATTGTTTGGTCGCACCATTGGAGGCAGACGAAGCAAACGAATTGTCCAAACTGGTATAATCGCCTTGGGTGGAATTGCGCTCACTAGAAGCCCACCAATAACCGGTATTGCCCAGGGCCACATAGAGGCCGAGATTGGATTTGTTTCCGCCAGGGAGACCATTAAACCCGCTGCTGTTGTCGGCCCCGGTATTGGGCGCATTCCAGAGCGAGGAGGTCGATTTCAATTTGCCGCCAGCGACACTTGTACCGCCGAGAAATTCAACCAGCTGCGTCCATTCGGCACGCGTGGGCACGTGCCAGCCGGTGGGTGCCAACTTGCCTGAGCTTGCAGCCTGCCAGTTGTACATTTTTCCATAGATCGTATTGTTGGAGGCGACATCGTCGTAGATCGAATAGGCGCCTGTGGTCGCGGCAGCCCAAGCAGAATCACTGAGACCCGTCGCAATGGTGGTGCCATCGTTGTACCTCGTCGTGATGAGGTTTTGCGTCATCCAATACTGGTCGCCGATCTTGACGACGGAATATTCATTCCCGTCGATGTCAACCACAGGTTCGAGATTGGCATCGTCCTTTTTACAGCTCAGGAAGAGGCTACAGAGGGCAGCAGCAAAGAAGAAAAGTACTTTTTTCATAGGGTAATTAAGATTCAAGATTCAAGCAAACCTGAGCGAATGAGATCAATCAACAAGCTCAGCGCACGAAAATAACGCAAATGATTGATTTTTGGCGGAAAAAACCGCTGCTTTGATTGTAGGAGATTTGAGTTGGAAAATGCAATGGACTTGGGGGTTTCTGAAGCTGCACTAAATTTTCTTGTTTTCCGCGTTTCTGACGGCAAATCGTGTAAAAATGCGCATCCCTGATTTGGCGGACGATTTTGCTATTCCACAGGATGTCCCAAACCTTGGTTTTTGCGACGTTTCTCAGCGCTGTTGGATTGTGCGACCCCGCTGGGGTCGGTGCTAACGGTGTTGCATCGACACTATAAAGGTGAGACCCCGCTGGGGTCCTATCTCAACCCAATCGCAGTGGAAACATGACCTGAGCGGGCTGGTCTCTTGACACATTCCAGTATCTCCATTTCGATCAGTCTGCTTCTGCTTTCATGTCCAGAAACATACGCAGGTAGCAGGACCGCAGAGCGGTCTAACCTTTATAGAAAACCCAGCCCACCACCAGCACCGACTCCAGCGGAGTCGAACGTTTTTGAAGACCAATTTGGCCAATTATGCTCCGAGGTTAAACTTTGAACCAAATCACACCCAAAGAAGAAGAAATGCATTCATTGGGTTCAAAAATAGGTGTCTCCACAAGAAAAACGGGAGGTTCGAAAATGCGATGAACTCCTGGGTTTGTTGACCCTACACCCACACCACCTCCCTCCGCACCCACAAAAAAAGGGCCGCTCTCACAAGCGGCCCTTCCAAAATTCCTTTCCAATCAACCCATTAGCCTGCGCTTGCCAGGGCCTCTGCACCAGCGACAATCTCCAAGATTTCCTTGGTGATCGCTGCTTGGCGAGCCTGGTTGTAGGCGAGCTTGAGCTGCTTGATGAGTTCCTCGGCGTTGGTGGTGGCATTGTCCATGGCCACCATCCTTGCGCCTTGTTCGCCCGCATTGCTTTCCAGCACCGCTTTGAAAAAGCGGGTGCGGAGGCTTTTGGGGATCAGATCCTTCATGATATCGGCCTTGTTGGGCTCGAAGATGTAGTCGGAATTGTTTTTGGCAACAACACCCGGCACCGCAGGTGCGACTTCCGCTGCGCCAGCAATCGGAAGAAAGTGCTCGTGCCTGCGCTCTTGGGTCATCACGTTTTTGAACTCGTTGAAGACGAGGTCCACGCAATTCCAAGTGCCATTAACAAAACCATCCATCACCAAGCTCGCGACGGCATTCACGGTGTCAAAGCTCAGGTTTGCAAAGACATCGTTGTTTTCGCCGACGAGCGGAAAGCCCCGCCGCTTAAAAAATTCATAAGCCTTCTTGCCGATCGCCAAGATGGTGACGTTGCCGGCAGCATACTGCTCGGCATAAAATCCAGTTGCGACTTCATAGGCGGCCTTGTTCACGTTGGTGTTGAAGGCGCCGCAGAGACCGCGATTGGAGGTCACGACCACGAGCAGTACCTTTTCAGGCTTCTGCTGCTTGGCATAAGGGCTGTCGAGCTCTTCAGACATATCGCTAGCGATATTGCCCATGATCTCGGCGAGCTTTTTGGCGTAGGGACGCAGTTGCACAATGGCATCTTGTGCACGCTTCAGCTTGGCTGCCGCCACCATTTTCATGGCGCGGGTGAGCTGCTGCGTACTTTTGACGCTCTTGATCCGTTCCCGTAATTCCTTTGTATTCGCCATCGAGGCAGAAATTAATTGCGATTATTTCTTGAAGGTGGCCGCGACTTCGCGTGCCGAATCATTAAGTGCCTTTTCGACCTCAGGCTTGGTCACGTCACCGCCCTTCTTGGCCAATTCAGCCAAGACGTCTTTGTGATTGTGGCGCAAGTCTTCGATGAATGCACGCTCGAAATCCTTGATCTTGTCTACAGGCACCACGTCCAAAAGGCCTTTGGTACCGGCATAAATGATCGCAATTTGCTCCTCAACCCGCACAGGGCTGTATTGCTTTTGCTTCAGGATCTCCACCAAACGCTTGCCACGCTCGAGCTGGGCAAGGGTGGATTTGTCGAGGTCGGAGCCAAACTTGGAGAAGGCTTCCAACTCGCGGTATTGCGCCAAGTCCAGTTTCAGGGTACCTGCAACTTTCTTCATCGGCTTGATCTGTGCATTACCACCCACACGGCTCACGGAGATACCGACGTTGATAGCAGGGCGCACACCAGAGTTGAAGAGGTTGGCTTCCAAGAAGATCTGGCCGTCGGTGATCGAGATCACGTTGGTCGGGATATAGGCAGACACGTCACCTGCTTGGGTCTCGATGATCGGGAGCGCCGTCAACGATCCGCCGCCTTTGACGATCTTTTTGAATGCATCAGGAAGGTCGTTCATGTCGGCTGCAATCGCATCGTTTTCGATGATCTTAGCAGCACGCTCGAGGAGGCGGCTGTGCAGGTAAAACACGTCACCTGGATAAGCTTCGCGACCTGGAGGACGGCGCAGCAGCAGCGAAACTTCGCGGTAAGCGACAGCTTGCTTGCTCAAGTCGTCAAAGATCACGAGCGCGTGGCGGCCCGTGTCACGGAAAAATTCGCCGATCGCTGCACCTGCAAACGGGGCGAAGTATTGCAAAGGCGCTGGGGCGGATGCAGGAGCAGCCACGACCACGGTGTAGTCCATGGCACCTGCTTTTTCAAGGGCTTTCACCACCTGAGCGATGGTAGAGCCTTTTTGACCGCAAGCGACATAGATACAGAAAACAGGCTCGCCTTTTTCGTAAAATTCTTTTTGGTTCACAATCGTGTCGATCGCCACAGCAGTCTTACCTGTCTGGCGGTCACCGATGATGAGCTCGCGCTGACCACGGCCGATCGGAATCATGGCGTCGATCGCCTTGAGGCCCGTCTGCAATGGCTGCGCCACTGGCTGACGGTAGATCACACCCGGAGCTTTGCGCTCAAATGGGGAGTCGTAAAACTCGCCACCCATCGGACCCTTGCCGTCGATCGGCTCGCCGAGCGGATTGATGACACGACCGATCATGCCCTCGCCGACTGGCAAGGAAGCGATGCGGCCTGTGCGCTTCACGGTGTCACCTTCTTTGATACCTTCGGTCTCGCCAAAAAGCACCGCACCGACGTTGTCTTCCTCAAGGTTCAACACCATGCCACGCAGGCCGTTTTGAAACTCGATCAACTCGCCGGCCTGGACTTTGGACAGACCATATATCCTTGCGATACCGTCACCGATCTGGAGCACGGTACCGACTTCTTGCAGTTCAGCTTCGGTTTTGAATCCACTCAACTGCTGGCGCAGGATAGCGGAGACTTCATCCGGTCTTACTTCTACCATTGTTATACCTGTTTAACGTAGGGATTACTGTCAAATTCATATTTCAAGGCCCTCAGACGAGCCGAGATACTGGCGTCAAACTGCTTGTCGCCAATATTCAATACAAAGCCGCCGATCAAATCCTTGTCGATGACTTGCACGATTTCAAATTGGGTGTTGAGCTCCTTCTCCACCTGTGCCTTGATGGCAGCCACTTGCGCAGCGGAGAGTGGTGCAGCGCTCCTGAGCTCACCACGGGTGATGTTGCTCAGCTTGTCATATTGGAACAAGTAGCGGTCGGCGATGTCGTCGAGGTAGCCTTCGCGCTTTTTGCGCACGATGATCTCGATGAGCGTCTGCGTGATGTCGCAAAAGCTGTCTTTGAAGATCTCGTTCAGGATACTTTGCTTCTTGTCTCCCTTGATCAAGGGGCTTTCCAGCATATTGACAAAGTCTGGGTTGCTTTTGCAGACCCGCTGGATCAGTTGGAAGTCCTCGCGCACACGCTCGACCTGCCCACGCTCTTGAGCGAGCACGAGGATCGAGTTGGCGTAGCGGTCTCCGAGTTTGATCTCAATCATGGTAGCCTTAGTTGAGGTTGAGGTCGTTGACAAACTTGTTCACCACATCCTCCTGCACCTTGGTATTGGTGAGCTCCTGACGCAAGATGCGCTCGGCGACTTCGATGGAGAGTTGTGCGACTTGGTTTTTGACCTCGGTGAGGGCGCGCATTTTTTCAGAGCGGATGTCTTCAAGCGCTTTCTCGACCATACGCTTGTATTCTTTCTCAGCGTCGTGGCGCGATTTGGAGACGATCTCCTCACCCATCGTGCGGGCTTCCTTGAGCATGCCTTCGCGCTCAGCGCGGGCTTGTGCCAGCAAAGTCTCGTTTTCAGCCTTCATGCTCGCCATTTCTTCGCGAACTTTTTTGGCCTCGTCGATGCTCTTTTGGATGCCATCTTCACGCTCGTGGATCGCCTTCATGATCGGCTTCCAAGCAAATTTGGAGAGGAGCAACACCAACATCACAAAGATGATGAGTGCCCATACAAATAAACCAAGTTTTGGTGCTAACAGTTCCATGCTATTATTTTTTGGCGCTGTCCAGAGCGCTTATGATATACAGTTCAAATTGAGTGAAGGCTTTTTATTCAGGACATTGCACACAAGATTAACCCTGCCTTGCCTCCTTTGTTCAGCCCCCACCTTTCAAAGAGCGGATGGAAGGCCGAGGCATTCCCTCGGCCTGTTTCCATCGTTTTTCGCCTTACTTGCTGTTACCGAGAACGGCCAGCAAACAGATCACTTCGCCGAAGAGTGCAACACCCTCCACGAAAGCTGCAGTAAGAATCATGTTTGCGCGGATCTCGCCAGAGGCTGAGGGCTGACGGGCGATCGACTCAACAGCTGCTGCTGCGAGTTTACCAATTCCGTATCCTGCACCGATGACGGCCAAACCGGCCCCGATTCCTGCTCCTGCTACTGCATCCATGTTGTTTAATATTTAAAGTGATACAATAAAAATACAAATCAATGATGTGCCTCTGCACCGTGCTCTTCGTGTGAGTGCGTCTCCATGGCTTGGCCAATGAAAACTGCCGTCAACAAGGAAAACACAAATGCCTGCACAGC
>JANPHP010000368.1:0-11287 GCA_031424495.1 Bacteroidota bacterium
GGCGACTTCGCGCCAGTGGACCATGTTCTCAATGATGCAGAAGCCATCCACCTCGCAGATTTCGAGCTCAAAGTCTTCCCCAATCCCACCACCGAAAAGATCACGATGGTCGTGAACAAGGCTGGAGCCGACCGATTGGAGGTGACGCTTTTTGACATTGATGGCAAAGTTGTATTTGCGGGTGCATGGTTGCCGCTGATGGAAAGTCGCAAGACCGTCGACATGCAGGCGCTTCCTGCGGGCATCTATGTCTTGCGCCTCGGCGCAGGCGACCAAGTCGTGCACCGACAGCTGCTCAAAATCTAGTCCAGTGATTCCTTTTCATACTGTAAAGGGGCATCTGCGCCCCTTTTTTGCTGTGAAAAGCAATAGCATCAAACCGAAGGTGACCACATCGAGCAGCGTTTTTAGGCACGCATCCAATCGTCCAGCTCGTTCACAAATTGGTCGAGATCGGCGTGATTGGTATAGATATGGGAAGAAACGCGCACGGCGTTGAGTCCAGACTCCGCAACAAACCTCACCCTGAGCGCATTGGAATAGGCCCATTGTTCGACCTCTTTGATGGTTTTGCCTTTTACCTTGAAACCGATGATTGCGCCCCGGGATTCCGGCTCCGTCGGCGTGAGCATCTCAATAAAGGGGCGCTCGAGCAGCCGGCCTTGCAGGTAGGCCGCCAAATCCAAAATGCGTTCACGGATCTTGGCGTGGCCGATTTGGCTCATAAATTCCACAGCGGCCTTGAGGCCCATTTCTAAGGCGACATTTTGGGTGCCGTAGTCAAAGCGATGTGCCGTGGGGGCGAAGCCCGTAATGCGCTGCTGCGCCATGCTCACCTCCCAACCGGTATCGCTGTAGGCGCCGACCATGACGGCATCGACCTTGGGCAATAATTCTGGGCGCACATACAACATGCCTGTGCCGGCGGGGCCACACATCCATTTGTGGCCACAAGTGGCATAGATGTCGCAGCCAAGTGCAGCCATATCTGGAAAGAGCATGCCAGGCCCGTGGGCGCCATCGACGACGGAAATGATGTTTTTGTCGCGGGCTAGTTGTGCGATCGCCTTGGTGGGGAGCACATGGCCCACCGTGCAGGTCACGTGCGGGACGGCGATCACGCGCGTGCGCCGCGTGATGAGTGCATTGATGCGGTTGAGCGTCTCGGCAGCCGTCTGCCCAGGAGCGACCACGCGAATGCGCAGGCCTGAGAGCCGTGCCCGGTTCAGCCAAGGCAAGGCATTGCCTACATGCTCTTGATCGGTCAGAATGACCTCGTCGCCGCGCTTGAGTTGCAGACCTTGGGCGGCAATATTGATGCCTTCGGTTGTATTGTGGGTCATGGAAATGCTGTTGAGCGGCGCATTGAGCAAGTCGGCGATGGCCTGTCGGGGACCCTCGTCGATTGCATACTTGCCCTTGCTCAGGCTTTCAAACTGACTTTGGATGGTAGCCATGACAGGGGCAGGCATCAGCCCTAGCGTTCCGGTATTGAGGTAGGTGGCGGTAGGCAAATCAAACTGTCGCCTCACCTCGTCCCAAAACTCCTCGCCATCGGTGATCGGCAAGCGCAGCCCAGGCGGAGAAGTTGCCTTTTCATCCGCTGCAGTCCATGCTTTGCCACTCAAGGTAAGCGCGGCCCAAGCAGAACCTGCTGCCAATTGCTGTAAAAATTTTCTTCTATTTGCTTTCAAGGTCAAGCCCTTAGGTAAAAATTGTAGGTTTCGTGGATTGCTTAGGCAAGTTGTCGAAAAATAATGACTTTGCAAATGAAGGCAAACTTTTGGAGGTAAATTTGTGTGGATCAGGCAAATCTAGGGCGTAGATGGGGCTCCAAATCTTTTTCAAGCCAGATTTCCCGATGGATTGCCCAGCGCTCATGGTCCCTCCATTCCCCCAAAACCTGCAAGTATTTCTCAGAATATCCCTCTTTCACAAACCCAACAGCTTGCACCAAGGCGATAGAGCGTTGATTGCCAGGCTGTATGTTGGCTTCCAATCGGTGCAAATGCAATTGGTCGAATGCATAATGCAGGGTCAAGCGCAGACCTTCTCGCATCCATCCACGCCCCCTAAATTCATTTCCGATCCAATAGCTCAAGTAGGCATTTTGAAAGCCACCGTGGAAAATCTGGCTCAGGTTGATCTGCCCGACCAATTGCTGCGTTTGCAAATTCCAAAGCCCTAGCGCAACCAAGGTTTCGTCTGCTTGTCTTGCAATTAGCCGTTCAAAATCGATCATTTCTGTTGGCAACTGCAGCCAAGGCAGCAAATGCGGACTGCTCACGCGGCCCAATTCAAGAAAGGTGACGGCGTCGGCAAGCCCCAACGGGCGAATGCAGAGGTGACCAGTAGGGTAGGAGAACATCGGCAGTTTTGGATTCATGGCATGGATGCAGCGTGCAAATCTTGCAAATAATTTGTCAGTAGCGATGAGTTGACATGAATTTTGTTGAATAGTAATTGTATGGCTATGGATTTTGGGCTCGATAGGAATCTGGAGAAAATGGCATTGCGTGAGCGACGCTCGAAAGGATTTTCGGGTAGGGGAGATCGCCTAGCCCAGACGAAGATCTCGGATAAAGGCTCGCTGCAAGACCAATTTACTGGTACGTTTGTAGGTTCGCGCTCAACTTGCTTCACTTTGGATCCGAATAATACCCGATCGTTTGCCCTGCGCAAATCACCTGTAGCAGACTTGGGCGCTAGAAAATGCAATCGCCTGTGTACGGCATTGCACGTCAAGTTCGGTGATCCTATGCGCAATGGCATTTTGTGAAGGTGTTTTCCATCGATTTGCTCACAAACCATTTGGTGGTCAGGGTATTGAGCCTCTGAATGGTTTGGAAATACATTTCGAATTTCATAAAATCAGCTGGCCGGAAGCATGGCGATGTAGGGCAGTTCAGCGTTTGCTTGCTTCGCCAAATTCCCAGAAAACAAAAGCCTCAACATTGCTGCTGAGGCCCTTGCTTTTCAAGCAGGAGGATTATTTCCTTTGCTTGATGTAGGCTTTGGCGAGGGTTTTCAACTTGGAGTTGCCGTGGGTGTATTCTGCGGCTTTGAGTTTGGCATTGCTCTCGGGCTCGTTTTGCCGATCGCGCACTGCGAGGTCGATGCCGAGGCGCTTCATCAGGTCTTTGACGAGGCCCTTGGAGACACCCATTTGCACGGCTTTGTGCAGCAGAGCCAAGCCTGAATCGGGGTCTTGCTTCTCGGCAAAGTAGCCTGCGCCAAAACGAATGAATTCCAGTTTGCCGCTGCCCATGATGTAATCAAACAGCGTCGGGTGCTCCAATCCAAAACGTGCATTGAGGTTTTCAGAAATGACCAAGAAGCCAGCACTGAGATAGGTCTCGATGGCTTTTTTGCTGTCGTTGCGATCGACCAAGGTCTGGGTTTCAAGGAGCAGTTGTTGGTATTTCACAGCGGTGGCGATGGCAACCTTGCCCTCGTTGGCGCGGCGGGTGTCAATGCCGCAGACGGCTTGGTCGGCGGCTACTTTGAGTGCGCGGTCATAAGCGGCAGATGCCTCGATGAATTTCTTGAGGCGCTTCTGCACGTCGGCATCGTTCGCAGCGGCATCAAATTCGCCTTGGGCATTGGTGCATTCCTGGCTGAAAATCGCACCCGTAAGTGCTTCTAGCGCCTTGCTCACTTCGGGATCGGCCTGCAACTTGTATTGCTCGACCATGGTCTTGGTGGCCAGGGTGATGTTGCGTGCCTCGGTGAGCTTGTTGGATTTTGCAGCCTGTTGCCCCTTTGCGGCCTCCTCGAGGGCGATGGGTTTTGCATTTGACTGCACCATGCTCCAGAGCGCGGGATCCTTTTGCACAGGATATTTGGTCTCAATCACGACAGCCTCGTCGAGCAGGGGCAAGGCTTGGCGGAATTGCTGCTGGGCCTGAAACGCTTTGGCACGCGCGATATTGTCCTTGTATTCCAAAGCCATAATGCGCTCCAATGACTGCTGCGCAGTCGTCGCCAACGGAATGGCTGCGGTGTGGGCAGCTTGGTAATCAAGTGCCCTGCGGGCTTCGGCTTCGCCTTCCTTGAGCTTGCCGAGGTCGGCGAGCGCCTTGGAGTTCGCGACGGTGCGCTGGTAGATGCCGTTTTGGGCATCGGCCTGCACGCGCATCGCAGCGCTAGGGTCTTTGATGAAGTTGCTGTTCACCTTTTGGTAGGCGAGGGCGGCGGTGGCGATTTGCTCGGCGTCCTCAAACTTGGTGGCTTGCAGGGCGATGCGGGCCGTGTCGACCTTGCCTTGGAAGATGCCGCCGTGTGCTTGGCTGGTCAAATCGTCCAATTGTTGGGTGCAGGTGAGGCGCAGCTCCGTGCAGGTGCTGCGTGCCTCGGCGAGCGACTGCAAGCCTTGGCCATATTTCTTTTGCTTAATGGCATAATCGGCGTTGCCGATGTGGTTTTGGTAGATCGTATTGCCGAGGATCGTGGCATTTTGGCGGGTCTGATCGTCGGGTTGGCAATCTTTGAAAATCGTGATGAGGCGTGCTTTTGCGCCAGCGATGTCGCCCTCACGGTAGCGCAAGCGGGCGAGCTCCAAATGGGCAGGTGCGAGGGTAGGCTTCAGGCGCACGGCAATCGTGAAATCGCTATTTGCCTCGGCGAGCTTGTTTTGTTGCACGTAGGCTTGGCCACGTTGCAGATAACGTTCGGGCATGGCAGCTTTGGTCGCGGCGATCCTCGCATTCAGGTCTTGGGTCTTTGCATTCAGTTCGGTGAAGCGTGGAGTAAAGCCTGCAGGATCGATAGCGACCAAGTTCAACGTTTGGGGGAAATTGTTGCTGCTGATGGTGTTGAGTCGGGTAATGAGCTGGTTCAGGTCATTTTGCTGCACATCGATATGCTCAAAATCATCGGGATTGATCTTGGCCATGTCGGTCTTGAGGACTTCCATTTTTGGGATCGATGCGTAATAGTCGTCGATCAGGATGGTGCGTGCATCAAAAATGCCTTTGGCTTCCTTGACATACAGGAACTGTTTGTCTGCCATGCGTACCGTCTGCTCGGTAAACAGGGCGGTGCTGTCAGTGGCCCTGAAGGTTGCCACGATGCTGGATGCGCCCGTGAGGTCGACATTGTCGAATGGGAAACGCTGAAGTACCTGACCCGTCTTGCTCACGCGCTCCAAGTTGAATTTCACGCCCGTCGGCACCAATTGATCGGTCATTTGGAAGCCACGGTATTGGGTGTCTCCGGTAAGGCGCATATTGCCGACGGTGACATAGACGTCGTATTGGGTGGTGTTGACCTTGGTGAGGCGCACATATTCATCGTGGGTGATGATGAACTCGGTGCGTGAGGTTGGCTTGCCCGCACTGGTCGCCAAACGATCAATAAAGTGGTCGATGACACCCTCTGAGGGGCCACCACCATGCTGCTTCACAAGGTAGGCTTCGGAGCGGGTGTTTTGGTAGAAAATCAGGCTCTGGGCCGCAACAAACTGGGTCGCAGACAAGAAAATCCCGAGGAGGAGGGTGCGTAGAAGAGGTTTCATAACAAACGTGTTTACAGCTACGGTTTCAAAGCCCGTACCAAGTCGGCAATTTACGTGGGTTTTTTGTGGTGGTTGATATGGTAGGAGGGAATTTCTCCATGCCTGGACAATCTATCTGCATCGGTTTGCGACCAGTTCAGCCTGTGGATCTCCATTCAAAAGCGATATATCAAGCCGAATTCGTTAAGTTTACCTTCCTCAAAATTGCCTTCAACGATTAGCCGAATGAATCTGATACCCCGCCACGCTCCTCGATGCTTTTACCTTGCCTTCCTCGTCGTGTGCATACAATTTGTCGCTTGCTCATCAGGCCAATTTGGGAAAATGGTACCGATCGACCTTACCTCCAAAGGAATCCCCGTCGTGTTTGAAGCTCCAGAAGGCGCGACGATCGAACCTGGCATACCAGAAACCGCCGCAGGTGGCATCATGATGAAAAGCCTCGTTGTCAAGAAAGGCAAGTTCAATGTCGAGGTGATCGAGATGATGGGCGATACACGTAGCCTCGCAGAGATAGTCCCTGGCATCCGTCAAGGATCCCGCGAAATCGACGTACACCAAGGTTTTGAAAAAGAAACCGATCATGGACACGTACAACGCATCCGTCTCAAAGGCCTAGATGAGTTTTTGTTCAATTATGATGCCATGGTGAAAGGAGGATCGTCGATCGTCTTCATGCCCGGCAGCGGGCAAGGCACACTCACTAAGCAAGAGGCCTTGGAAATCTTTGAAGCCTTGGAGACAGCACATTGATTTTCAGTTCTCCCTACTCCAAACTGTTGCATTTTTTGGACCTGCTTCATGATTCGCGTAATCTTAGCTTTCACAAATCACTTGCAATCCCTAGGGCATGCAATGATGCTCCACGCTACTTGTATGAACATCAACGGAGCCCTGCCGCAGTGAGACGCAAAATGGATGCACTTTGCTAGACTTTGCACCAAAAAACCGCAACCAACCGCCTCAAAATCCTAAATTCCTCCTTAATTTCAGGCTTTTTAAGGAATGAATTATGCAGGAAGCCTATATCTATGATGCTGTGCGCACACCTCGAGGGCGCGGGCGCAAGGACGGTTCGCTCTACGGGATCAAGTCGGTGAGCCTTTTGAGCACGGTCTTGGACGCCATTCGCGACCGCAATCACCTGGATACTAGTCTGGTCGAAGATATCATTGTCGGATGCGTAACCCAAGTGGGCGAGCAAAGTGGCGATGTCGCCAAGTCGGCTGCCATCAAGTCAGGGTATTCCGATGCCGTGGCTGGGGTGACGCTCAACCGTTTTTGCGGTTCGGGCTTGGAGTCGATCAACCAAAGTGCAGCCTACATCATGTCGGGGCAGATGGACTTGCTCCTCGCCGGTGGGGTGGAGAGCATGTCGCGCAACCCGATGGGCAGCGACGGTTTCGGGCTACTCGGCGACCCTGAGATGACCTCGACCCACCGTATCGTGCCGCAAGGCATTTCGGCGGATCTCATCGCGACGATGGACGGCGTGGGACGCGCTGAGGTGGATGCTTTTGCAGCGGAATCGCACCGTCGCGCAGCGGCGGCGCAGGCCCAAGGTTGGTTTGGGCGCTCAGTGGTGCCCGTGCTGGATGCCGCAGGCTTGGTGGCGCTCGACCGTGACGAGACCATCCGCAAGGAAACGACCGCCGAGGGACTCGCGGGCTTGAAACCAAGCTTTGCAATCATGGGCGAAAAAGGCGGCTACGATACGGTGGCGATGGAACGCTATCCCGAGGTGGAGCGCATCGCGCATGTGCACCACGCTGGCAACAGTTCGGGCTTGGTGGATGGCGCTGCGGTGGTATTGATCGGGAGCAAGGCGGCAGGGGATAAGATGGGCTTGAAGCCGAGGGCGCGGATTCGCTCCTTTGGGATTGTGGGCACGGAGCCCACGATCATGCTCGTGGGGCCGGGTCCGGCAAGCCGCAAGGCGCTGCAAAAGGCTGGCATGACCATTGCCGACATCGACCTGTTTGAGGTCAATGAGGCATTTGCCATCGTGCCCATGCACTTCATGCAAGAGATGGGCGTGGCCCACGACCGCGTGAATGTAAACGGCGGCGCGATTGCAATGGGCCATCCGCTCGGCGCGACCGGCGCGATGCTCATCGGCACGGTACTCGATGAACTCGAACGCCGTGATCTGCAGACAGGACTGGTGACGCTCTGCATCGGCGGCGGGATGGGGATTGCTACGATCATTGAGCGGATTTGAATTAATGATTAATAATGAATGATGGGGACGTTGGTAGGTAGTAGGTTATAGGTAGTAGGTAGCAGGTGTGCTGCTGGTTAGTGCCACCTTCTACCTTCTACCTTCTACTTTCTACTTTCTACCCTCTACCTGATTTTCACAGCTTCGCTGTTTTTAGTTTTCAATTGTTTGATATTCGATTGACATGATTCAATATGCTATAGATGCCGATGGCATCGCGGTTTTGGGATGGGATATGCCGGGGGGCGCCAATGTCATCAATGCGGATGCTGTTGCGGCTTTTTCTTATGCGATGGAGCAGGCGCTGGGCGACCCGGTCGTCAAGGGCATTGTCGTGACTTCGGCCAAGGATACTTTCATCCTAGGCGGCGACTTAAAGGCGCTATATGCTTTGAAGGATGTCGCTGAGGTGATGACGCTCGGCCGGGCAATTCACAAGCTGTTTAGGCGGATGGAAACGGGCGGCAAGCCTGTGGTCGCTGCGATCAATGGCATGGTCCTGGGCGGCGGCATGGAGCTAGCACTTGCCTGCCATCACCGCGTGGCCGTCAATTCGCCCGCTGTACAATTGGGTTTTCCTGAGGTGACGCTGGGCTTGTTTCCTGGTGCGGGTGGCACGCAACGCCTGCCACGCCTCATCGGATTGCAACCCGCCATGCAGCCGCTCTTGCTGGGCCGCAACATGGATGTCGCCGAGGCCAAGGCCCTCAAAATCGTCGGCACCGTCGTCGATACGCAGGATGCCTTGATTCCCGCCGCTAAACAATGGATATTGAGTGGCGGCAAGGCCGTGCAGCCTTGGGACGTCAAAGGATTTAAGTCGCCCGGCGCTGACTTGGCATCGGTCGACGTCACCTTTATGTATGCAGGTGCGGCAGGCATGGTGCGTCAGCAGGGTTTTGGAAATTATCCTGCACCCAATGCCATTTTGAGCTGCTTGTATGAGGGCTTGGGGATGAATATCGACGAGGCATTGGAACTGGAACTCAGGTATTTTGCCAAGGTCGCTCTCTCCACGCAAGCCAAACACATGATTCGCACGCTGTGGTTCAGCATGAACAAGGCCAAGGGCGGCATCGCCAAGCCCAAAGGATTTGAGCGGAATCCGGTGAAGAAGCTGGGCATCTTGGGCGCAGGCATGATGGGTGCCGGCATCGCCTACGCGAGTGCCAAGGTCGGCATTCCAACCATTCTCAAAGACACCTCGCTCGCATCCGCAGAAAAAGGAAAAGACTATACCCGCAAGCTGCTCTTGGCGCAAGTGGAAAAAGGGCGCTCGACGGCAGAAAAGGCCGAGCAAGTGCTTTCCAAAATTACGCCGACAGGCGACGCAGCCGACTTGCAGGGCTGCGACCTCGTCGTAGAAGCGGTGTTTGAAGACCGCAAGCTCAAGGCCATCGTGACCCAAGAGGCCGAGGCGCATTTGCCCGAGGGCGCAGTTTTTGCCTCCAATACCTCCACGCTGCCCATCACGGGATTGGCAGCTGCGTCGAAGGCTCCGGAAAACTTCATCGGCCTGCATTTCTTCTCGCCGGTTGATCGCATGCAACTCGTGGAGGTGATCGTGGGCAAAGAGACGAGCGACTATGCATTGGCCAAAAGCATTGACTATGTCTTGCAAATCAAGAAGGTGCCGATCGTGGTGAATGACAGCCGGGGATTTTTCACGTCCCGCATTTTCAAGACTTATGTGACCGAAGGATTTGAACTGCTGGCAGAAGGCGTGAAACCCGCCCTCATCGAGAATGCCGCCAAAGCAGCCGGCATGCCCGTGGGGCCGCTCGCCGTGGCGGATGAAGTGAGCATTGAGCTCTTGTACAAGATTTTCAAGCAGACCGAGGCCGATGGAATTGCGCAGGCCGGCGCCGCCAAGGACGTGATCTTTACCATGATCGAAAAGCTGGATCGCAAAGGGAAAAAGGAAGGCAAGGGCTTTTATGAGTATCCCGAAGGCGACAAAAAGAGCTTGTGGAAGGGCCTGCAAGAATATTTCCCGATTGCAGAACAACAACCCGACGTGGAGGTTGTGAAGAAAAGGCTCATGCACCTGCAAGCCTTGGAGTCCTTGCGTTGTTTGGAGGAAGGCGTGTTGCGCAGTCCCGAGGATGCCGACATTGGTTCCATTTTGGGTTGGGGATTCCCGCCCTATACGGGTGGCGTGCTGAGCTATATCGATTTTGTGGGTGTCACCGAGTTCACGACCGAATGCACAGCATTTGCAACGACAGCCGGACCGCGATTTGCACCGACTGAAAAACTAAAAGCCAAGGCGGCCCTGGGGCAGCCGATTTATTATACACTTGAAACACAAAGCATCCAATGATACCTAGGACGATTTACAACGAGGAACACTTGATGTTTCGGCAGTCGCTGGTCGAGTATGTGAATCAGCATATCGTACCCAACAATCCAGCTTGGGAAAAAGCCAAGATGATGCCCCGCGAGGCATGGACTGGTGCTGGCGCGATGGGCTTTTTGGCGGTGAATGTGCCCGAGGAATATGGGGGCATGGGCATTGCCGATTTTAGGTACAATGCAATCGCCGCCGAGGTATTGGGGCAGGCGGGAATGGTGGGGCCGGCCATTGGTTTCCAGGTGCATAGCGACATCGTGCTGCCTTACTTCCTGCATTATGGTTCCGATGAAATCAAGCGCCGTTGGCTGCCTGGTTTTGCTTCGGGCGAAGTGATCGGCGCGATCTGCATGAGCGAGCCAGGCGCGGGCAGTGACCTGAAGGGCCTGCGCACGAGCGCCGTGGACAAGGGCGACCACTATTTGATCAATGGCTCCAAGACTTTCATTTCCAATGGCTATACCTGCGATGTCGCCGTGGTAGCCGCTAAAACCAATCCGGCGGCAGGGGCCAAGGGCATCAGTTTGTTTGTGGTGGACATGCATTCCCCCGGCGTGACCAAAAACAAACCTTTTGAGAAGGTGGGCATGCATGCCCAAGATACTTGCGAGATCTTTTTTGAGGATGTCGTGGTGCCCAAGGACAATTTGCTGGGCGAAGAGAACCAAGGCTTCATCTATATGATGACGCTGCTGCCACAGGAGCGCATCTCCGTCGGTTTGCTGGGCATCGCCGCCGCAGAGGGCGCTTTGGAGCAAACGGTGGAATACGTGCGCCAACGCCAAGCCTTTGGCAAGCCGATCTCTGAGTTTCAAAATACGCGTTTCAAGCTCGCCGAGTTGGCGACCGAGGTAGCGATGGGCCGCATCTTCATGGACCGCCTCGTCGAGCTGCACTGCGAGGGCAAGCTTGACGCCGCGATGGCGTCCATGGCCAAATACAGCATGACCGACCTGCAATGCCGCGTCATTGACGAGTGCTTGCAACTCCACGGCGGCTATGGTTATATGTGGGAATACTACATCGCCCGTGCCTATGCCGATGCCCGCGCGCAGCGCATCTATGCAGGGACGAATGAGATCATGAAGGAGTTGATAGCGCGGAAGCTGTTGAGCTGAGCTTGGGTTGGTCAATTTTGAACCGCGGGGTTTGCAGAGGGGATGGTTTTGAATTGGCAACGGTTTTGATTGGGTAGGCA
>JANPHP010000369.1:0-22549 GCA_031424495.1 Bacteroidota bacterium
GTCAGGACGGGATTGTCCATGATATACTTTACCCCAACGGGCGCCGCGAGGTGATAGACATGGTCTGCCCACTCAGTGAGTGCACGCACTGGTTCGCGCAAGGCGACCGACTGCTCTATAAATTCAAAATGCTTATGTAAACGAAACGGATCGATATTCTCGATCCGTCCCGTACATAAATTATCTAGCACTTTGACTTCGTGGCCTTCGTCGAGCAATCCCTTTACAAGATTGGAACCGATGAAACCTGCGCCACCTGTCACAAAAACGCGCATATTCTTTGCGAATTTTCAGTTGTCAATTTTCTCAGTAACGGCCACCGCCGCCACCGCCTCTGCGGTCACCACCGCCGCCACCGCGACGATCGCCACCACCACCGCCACCACGGCGATCTCCGCCACGGTCGCCACGATCACCGCGATCGCCTCTTTCACCACGCTCGCCGCGCTCTGGACGCTCGACATAACCCTCTGGCTTGGGCAGGAGCACCTTGTGGCTCAACCTGACTTTGCCAGACTTCTCATCGACGCCGACCAGCTGCACTTGGAGTTCCTGACCGACTTCAAGCACGCCATCCATGCTATCCAAGCGCTCGTAAGCGATCTCAGAGATGTGGAGCAGGCCTTCTTTGCCGGGCATATATTCCACGAATGCACCGAAATCCTTGATGGAC
This sequence comes from Bacteroidota bacterium, assembly GCA_031424495.1. GTDB lineage: Bacteria > Bacteroidota > Bacteroidia > J057 > JADKCL01 > JADKCL01. Next base: position 674 of record JANPHP010000369.1, read on the forward strand.
TTCACTTTGGCAGTGTACACCTCGCCAATTTCTGGCTCGGCGACAATGTTCTTGATCATCTTGCGTGCCGCCTCCAAGTTTTTCAACTCGGTCGAGTAAATGGTCACGATGCCTTTGTTGGAAACCTCTTCGATGTTGATCGTGGTTCCGGTGACGCGTTGCATCTCCTGGATGATCTTGCCGCCTGGCCCGATCACCGCGCCAATCATATCGCTTGGAATCTCGATGACCTCGATGCGTGGTGCATAAGGAGACAATTCCGTACGTGTTTCAGAGATCACTTTGAGCATCTCGTCGAGGATGTGGGCGCGACCCGCTTTGCTCTGCTCGAGGGCAGTGCGCACGATGTCGTAGCTCAAACCACGAATCTTGATGTCCATCTGGCAGGCTGTGAGGCCTTTTGTAGTGCCTGCCACTTTGAAGTCCATGTCGCCGATGAAGTCTTCATCGCCCAAAATGTCACTCAAAACGGCAAATTCACCAGTTTTCTTATCAGTAATCAAGCCCATGGCGATGCCAGAGACTGGACGAATCATTGGAACGCCTGCATCCATCAAACACATGGTGCCACCGCAGACCGAAGCCATCGAGCTGGAACCATTGGATTCGAGGATGTCTGCCACGACGCGCACAGTGTACTCGTAGGCATCGGGCATCATCATTTTCAAGGCACGCTCAGCGAGGTTACCGTGACCAACTTCGCGACGGCCTGGACCGCGCAATGGCTTGGATTCGCCGGTGCTGAAGGGCGGGAAGTTGTAGTGCAAGATGAAGCGCTTCTTGCCTTCTTGGGTCACGCGGTCGATGGTTTGCTCATCGAGTTTGGTGCCCAAGGTGGCGGTGCAAAGGCTTTGTGTCTCACCACGTGTGAACAATGCTGAACCGTGGGCGCGTGGCAAGTAGCTGACCTCGCCCCAGATGGCGCGAATGTCTGCAAGGCCGCGGCCATCGAGACGCACGCGCTCTTTCAGCGCTTTGCCACGGATGACTTCTTTTTGGACTTCCTTGAAAACGATACCAGCGTGTGCTTTGATCTTGGTAAGCTCATCCTTATCGGTGATGCCTTCGCTCAAAGTCTCGATCATCGCTTTTTTCACTGCGTCAAGGCCAGCGGAACGCTCCTGCTTAGGAGCAATCGCATCCACCACAGCACGCACGCCATCCTTTGACAAGGCAGTTGCCTTCTCGACAAACTCAGGAGTCGGATCGTAGTCGGCATAAGTGCGAATAGTCTTGCCGATTTCTGCCCGCAATTGATCTTGCAGGGCATTGAGTTGACGGCAGCTTTCGTGACCGGCGATCATGCCATTGAGCAGCACTTCTTCCGAAACCTCGTGCATCTCACCTTCGACCATCATGATGGAGTCGTTGGTGCAAGCGACGATGATGTCCATCTCCAAACCTTCCATCTCAGCGAGGGTCGGGTTGATGATGTACTTGCCGTCCTTGAGGCCGACACGAACTTCAGAAACTGCATCTGGGAAAGGAATGTCGGAAACCATGATCGCTGCACTAGCAGCGAAACATGCGAGCGCATCGGCTTGCTCTTCTTTGTCCGCCGAGATCAATTGCACCATCACCTGCACTTCTGCATGGTAGTTGTCTGGAAACAATGGACGCAGGGCGCGGTCGATGAGGCGGGAAACCAAGATTTCAGACTCGCCGAGGCGGCCTTCGCGCTTGAAGAAGCCACCTGGAATCTTACCAGCAGCAGAGAATTTCTCGCTGTACTCAACTGTAAGCGGCAAAAAATCGACGTCTTTGGTCTCTTTGGAGGAGACGACGGTAGCGAGCAGCATGGTATCACCACACCGCACGACCACAGCGCCATCGGCCTGACGGGCGAGACGACCCGTTTCAATATGGATCTCTTTGCCGTTGGGCAAAGTGATCGTCTTCACTATATGAGCCATAGAGTAATCTTCGTGAGATCAGGAGAATGTATAAAAAAAAAGAATTAGGAATTACTTCCTAATTCCCAATTCCTTGATGACAGCGCGGTAGCGCTCGATGTCAGTCTTGGTGAGGTAGTTGAGCAACCTCCTTCTTTTCCCGACCAAACGAAGCAAACCTGCACGGGTAGAGACGTCTTTTTTGTGCGTCTTGAGGTGATCCGTGAGGTGATTGATTCTGAAGGTGAACAAAGCAATCTGAGATTCTGGTGAGCCGGTGTCAGTTGCAACTGCATCGTGGCTGTACTTGCCAAAAATCTCTGTTTTAATCGCACTATTAATGTACATACGTTATTCGTCTAATTGACTTACTTTTCTTTACTTTTTATTCGACCGCAAATATAGGAAGCGATCTTGGAACCGCCAAATTATTTTGATTTTTGCAAAAGACTTGGAATCAGGCTGATGTTGGTGGTACAGGTGCATTTTTTTCTTGTAACAACGAATCGATATCCCCAAACATGGAATCGAAATGATGGGTCAAAGCCAGTGTTCCTTCATTTTGCGGTAAGCTTTTCATGATTTCCTCGGCCAAACGCCGTTTTTCAAGTGCTGCCCAAACCATGAATTTACGTGCACCGATTTTTTCCAAGATCGCCTTAACTTCGGTGACGTGCAGGTAAATCTCCTTTTTTTCTACGATTTCGGCTAAGCGTGCACGATCCTCATGTGCCACATGCAGCCCGTAAATAAGGGGCAAGGGTAACTTGTTGTTTGCCAGATCGCCTTGAAACGGGGAATTTCGCAGGGATTCGAGGTCATTGAGAATCTGTTTGGCAAAGCCAAGATGCGTTCCCCAATCAGTAAGTGCTTTCAATATGAGGGGTTCCCCATTTGCAAGAATTCCACCGGAAACGACGGCTGCAGCATATGCAGAGGCCGACTTGTGCTCCACGAGGTCCCAATAATCTTCAATATCTGTGCTTGCAAATCTTGTATCGAGCTCTTGGCCCTCCAGGATCGTCTGGAAAGTTTCCAAGAACAAAGCGAGCATTGCTTGCCTGCAATGGCAAAGTGCCGGCGAATTTGAAATGAGTTGGAGTGCCGCATTCTTAAACCCATTTGCCAACAGGAATGCGCGCCCAGGGCCTATTGTTGCCACCAATCCACGCTCCTTATCCATATCAATTGCATCGTCCTCGATGCGCAGACCGATGGCCGAGAGCGTCACGGCAGCTGCAATGTCAATGGCTGCCAATGCTTTACCACCAGCAGCGACTGTAGCCGCGATTGGTAGATGGGCATCAAATGGAAGCGTGCGGGCGGTCACTTGGGAGAATATTGCCTCTAGCTCTTTCCAATGTATAGGCAGGCTGGAGATGCAGCGCGCCTTGATCGCAGGGAACAATGTGCCGTATCGTAGCATGTTACCCTATTCTACAATACTAATGGACAATTGATTGGATTCAAGGTCTCCAATTTTCCAAACGACCTCATGTTTACCGATCGCATTGAAGCTCACCGTAGTGAACGCAAAGTTGTAATCCCAGCCGGGGCTAGGCAAGGTGCGACCATCGTAAATCAAGGTAAATGGATATTCGGCCAGGCCCTCTGGCACGGCCGATGTGCATTTGCCATCTGTCCATACACCATAGACAAGCTTGGGACCCATGATATAGAGTTCCTGTCCAATCGAACGATCCTCAAAGACATGGAAAATTTTGATGGTCTCCCCTACCTTGGCTGTGAGGTGATCGGTCAAAATGCTGATGCGCCTATCTTGGCTCCATTTTCCTTTGCTGTTGGAAGTGGAATATTCACGCAAACACTTGGTGTCTTCGTTGGGAAGTTCGTGCCATTCATCTCCTACCCGTTCTCGGTATCCCCTCCAAGCATATCCGTTGGGATCCTGAGTGGGGGTGTGATCCTTGCCTGATTCTTCTTTCATGAGGTGGATGGCAGGGTGACAACCTGCTGCATAAACAATGAGCAATACGATAAAGGAGAGCAAGGAAGACCTCCACATCAGGCCAGCTGTGTTTTGGAAACATCCCCTGCTGCGGCATTGCTGAAGTGTCCGTTTGCCGTGGCTGCGGCACCGTACTTGTGGGTTGTCAATTGGAACTTGCCTGAACCCACTGCCGTCTCAGTGACATCTCTCGTAATTTTGTAGCCGCTGTTGCGCAAAGGGATATCACTATCGCCAGCGCGGAGATCTTTGAAAATACAGGTTTGTTGTGCCTCAATGGAACCTACGCCACTGAGCAAGCCGACGGGCGTACTATGGCTATCTGTCGTCAAGACATTTCCTGCGATATAGCCGGAATTGCTCCCTGCTACAGCGGCAAATGTGCCGGTACCTACGCCATATTGTACCTCTTCCGAAATCATCGTTTGGTCCAAATCGGCAAAGACCCCTGAGTCGGAGCTAAATCCATCTTGCACGACAAATCCACGCTTTGGGCCAGTAATCAATGAAACAAACGTGGTTGTCCAATCTTGTGGAATGGAGGAAACGGAAAATGCAGCGGATCTCGCGATCACGACTCCCTTGACCCGAGCAGCCAAGACCAATTTGCCGCCATTTCCTGGTGCGGTTTGCGTGGTACCGCTCAGATTTACCGAACCAGTCGCATTCATTTTCTTGGTTGCAGCGCCATCGATCTGTGCGATGCCATTTGCTGCGACAGCATTCTCAACAAATAGTTCTATGTCGCCAACAGCTGCATCGTAGCCCGCTACAGTCACTTGCACTGCTGTATTCACGCGTGGAGGGATGCGGTGAGACATGCCTGCTGGAGTAGTCGCCGAATTTACAGCACCGAAATTGATGGTCGGCAACACAACTTTGGGAGCCTCAGCGATCACATCAGGGGTTTTGACGGGTTCCTCTTTGCCCCCCTTTTCTCCAGTTTTGGGTGCCTCAACAGCCTCCCCACCCTTGCATTTGCAATCTTCTACGAAGGAGCTATCGGTTGATTTTGAAGTGGATTCTCCATTTTGGGAACTTTTGAAATCTTTGATCCCAGCATCAAACACCGCATCACTGCTTTTGGCATCCTGCGCCATTGCAGATCGTATGGATTGGTGCGTGTCATTTTTTGCATCGATCGCACCTCCTCCTCCATCTCCACCTTGCGATGCGCCACTGCTTTCCAACGAAAACGATGGGGCAGACATCATTTGCCCACCCTGTTTCTCATCGTTCACTGATGATTTTACTTGGTTTTGATGAGACTTTCCAGCTTCCATAAATTTTTAAATGAGGGGATTGACTCAAAACTAGCAAAATTTACAAAAAACCGCAAGAAATGGGCATAAAATATCCACTTTAAGCAAATCAAGCTCCTAACAATCATTTTTTAATGACTCACCTGCATTTCAAGAATCGACACGAAATCTAAGTCATCAAAAAACCTCCATTCGTCGTCCCTGCTGCGGCAGCAATTTTACGAATCGCTTCCAAAGAATAGAGCATATCGATTGCGGCATAATGCTGCTCCTGTTTTGAGTAATACTTGCGTGCATTTGCAATTCTAAGGCGACAACTACGTTGCGATCAAGTGCGGCATCTCGCCTTGCGTAAGCAGTCCAAGGAAATTTATTCATTAACCCTGCTCAATGCCGCATGCCCAACTACCTGTCTTACGGCAGTATATTCCGCATTGAAATCGATACCATGACCAGGGTGGATATTGGTGGCTTGCATGAAGGAATGAATGTGGAGCGTGTGCAGAATGGAAAACAGAAATGCAATCGAAAGTTGGTTTTGCTTGAGTTGTGGGCAGACCAATATGGCTGTGACTGAATTGTAGAGAATCGCGGACCTACCCCATCCCCTCCCGCATCTGCTGCGCAGTCTGCGAGCTGCCATCGTGGCTCCAACCGGGTGGCGCGAAAATGTACATGAACTTGGCTTTGAGCGTGGGCGCACGGCGCACGTCATGCCACAGGTGCACATATTCGTGCGTGGCGATCCTCAACGGATTGTTGGTGTGGATGTCGGTGGTGATGCCGTAAATCACGGTCTCCTCCTCTCGTTCCAGTTCATAGGTGCCGAGCAGGCGATCCCAGATGATCAAGATGCCGGCGTGGTTGCGGTCGAGGTACCTGACGTTTTTGGCGTGGTGCACACGGTGATGGCTAGGTGTATTGAAAATGAACTCCAATGGTTTGGGCAGCTTGCGCACCACCTCGGTATGCAGAAAAAACTGGTAGATGAGGCTGATGGTCATGGCCGTGATCACCATGAGCGGATGAAAACCAATAAAGGGCAACCACATCCACCAAAAAAACTTGTGAAACAGTTCGCCCCAGCTTTGCCGCAAGGCAACGGCGAGATTGTATTGTTGGCTCGAGTGATGGCTTACGTGGGCAGCCCAAAAGAGCCTGACCTCGTGGCAACTGCGGTGATGGAGGTAAAATGTGAAATCCTCTGCAAAAACGAGGAGTATCCATACCCACCAAGCATTGGGCAGGTCAAAAAGCCGATGCGAATAGAGCCACAGCATTGCAAGAAAGGCCAGCGTCTTGGTCCCAAGGTTGATGATCGCACTACCCACGCCCATGGCTATGCTCGCCCATGCATCGCCAGCCCGATAGCTCGGCATGCGCTCCCGCCGGCGCAACAGTATTTCTATCCCGATGGAAATCAGGAAAAAGGGGATTGCAAAGCCGATTACGGGGTCTATTTCAAGCGGATTGACGGCCATCTCGTTGTTCCTTTCGCATCTTCGATTCCCGAAATATAAGCTGCATGCATAACAAATTCAAATGGTGAACGAGATTGGCTGCACTTCTAGCATTGAAGTCGCCTACAGCGCCCAAAGCATTGTCTTGCAAGTCGTCGCACGACGCTTGTCTACAAGGGCATTTGATCACTGTTTCCCATTTGAAGTGGTTTTTCCCGACACCTAATCGAACAGGATAGCACTTCGTGTTTACTCGCTTTCAAGATCGCGAGGCGGGTTATCAATTGTCCATTCCTATTGCTATATTTGCAACCTTCAAAAATCGCTATGGCAAGGATATTGACTGGAATCCAGAGTACGAATGTCCCTCACTTGGGAAATATCTTGGGGGCTATCCTCCCCGGGATCGAATTGGCGAACACGCCGGGCAATGAAGCATTTTTCTTCATTGCTGACTTGCATTCCCTCACGACGGTCCACGACCCAGAGGCATTGATGGAAAACACTTATGCCACAGCAGCCGCTTGGCTTGCCTGTGGATTTGACACCGACAGAGGCTTTTTCTACCGCCAAAGCGACATCCCCGAGGTGACTGAGCTCACTTGGTTCCTGACCTGTTTTTTCCCATTCAGCCGCTTGGAGCTAGCACATAGCTACAAAGACAAGGTCGAGAAAACAGGCAATGCATCATCTGGCTTGGTGTTTTACCCCATGCTCATGGCAGCCGACATCCTCATGTACGACGCCAACGTGGTGCCTGTGGGCAAGGATCAATTGCAACACGTCGAGTTCACACGTGACGTTGCGGAGCGTATGAATGCGCGATTTGGCACCGATACCTTCATCATCCCTGAGGCCCGAACGGTCGAGCATGTACAGATCGTGCCCGGGATCACCAAGGATGCCCAAGGCAACTTCATGAAAATGAGCAAGAGCTATGGGAATACGATCAATATCTTTGAAGCCGACAAGGCCCTGCGCAAGCGCGTGAACAGCGTGCAAACCGACGGGCATGCCATGGAGGATATCAAAGACCCCGATACTTGCCTCGTCTACCGCCTGCACAGCCTGGTCGCAACGGCCGAGAAAACCGCCGAATTGCGTGAAGCTTATCTCAAGCCGGGAATGGGCTATGGTTGGGCCAAGGAACAATTGTACCTTGCACTGATTGAACGCTTTGGCGAGGCACGTGAGAAGTATCACTTTTACATGGGCAACAAAAAAGAACTAGATTTGAAGCTCCAAGAAGGCGCAGAAAAGGCTGGAACAATCGCTTATGAGGTTCTCAGCCGCGTCCGGTCAAAATTAGGCTATAAAAAACTTGCCTATTTTGGCGGGGAAATATAATTTCACACTCTATGCACATCGCGATCGCTGGCAATATCGGGTCTGGAAAGACAACACTCGCGACTCAGCTCTCTAAGTATCTGGGTTTTGAGCCGCAATATGAGGATGCGGACAGCAACCCGTATTTGTTTGATTTTTACCAAGACATGCAACGTTGGTCATTCAACCTGCAGATCTATTTTCTCAATCAGCGCTTTCAGAAGATCATCGACATCCGCAAGGAAGGCAAGAATATCGTGCAAGACCGATCGATCTATGAAGACGCCCAGATCTTTGCGCCCAACCTGCATGCGATGGGCCTCATGGCCAAGCGCGATTACGAGACCTACAAAGGGCTGTTTGACAACTTGTTAGAGCTCATTCCCCCGCCCGACATGCTCATCTACCTGCGAGGATCGATCCCGACCCTCGTCGACCAGATCCAGCGCCGCGGCCGCGAGTACGAAGACAGCATTCGCCTCGACTATCTGCGCCGACTCAATGAGCGCTATGAAGCGTGGTATGAAAGCTACAACCTCGGCAAGAAAATGGAGATCGTGATCGACGAACTCAATTTCCGCGACAATCCCGAGCACTTGGGCATCATTATCAACCGCGTGAAAGCTGACCTTTTTGGTTTGTTTGGTCCGGCTTGATAGCTTTTTGAGGAATGTAATTGCGGCCAATCGAGATTGAAAATCTTGCTCATTTTCCAGCACCTGCATGCAAGCGTGCCTGAAAATCAGATCGAAAACCTAAATCCACCGTCGCCCTATGAACCGTCAATTCGCCAAGGTTTGGATCCACCTTGTGTTTGGTACGCAGGATCGCGCCCCACTCATCGGCATTGATCTCGAATTGCAAATTCATACGCTGCTCCGCGCGCAATTGCTTGAAATGCATTGTATTCCCGTGGCAATAAACGGGATGGCGGACCATGTACACCTGTTATTTGGGCTGAATCCAGAAAAATCCATTGCTGAGGTGGTCCAGCAACTCAAAGTGGGCTCGTCTCGGGCCCTTGCGGCCTCGGGCCTCTCCCCTGTCGCCCTACTTTGGGATGCGGGCTATGGCACTGTTTCCGTTTCGGAAACCATGCTCCCAGTCGTCAAAACCTATCTGAAGGACCAGCGAGCACACCACCGCGAAGACAATCTCATACCTGAGCTGGAGATCTGGGAAATCGAGGACGAATTCCTTCTACTAAACAGTTGAATGGGATTGATCTCGTAGGCACGCGATACATCGTGTGCCTACGAGATCAATCCATTATATATCTACCGCCCTGATTTTTGGATCGTTTGCAGTCTTGCTCACTGCAGCTCCCAAACCCACAATTTGCCCCACTCCCCGATCAGCTTTCCCAAATGCGGCTGTACGACAGGATTTACCTCCAGATTGCGTGAGTCGGAATAGAGGTAACGTGCGCCCTTGCCCAGCCATAGATTGAATTTCTCGGCGTTGAATGCGCTTTCATCCATGGACCAGCCGTTGCGGTGCAGGTGAAACAAGGCGATGTGCGGGCTCAAATCATTGCAATAGATGATTTTGGCATCGGCGGGAGTCGCTTCCCGCAATGCCTGCTCGTGCGCGAGTAGGTCCGTGCTCATGCCCTTTGCGCCCCATCGAGGATAGCAGCGCAAGGCTGCCGTAATCGGCAATGCAAGCAAGATGACAATGATGGCAATGCCAACCCACTTCTGAGGCATCCGCGCAAGCCCTTGCACACCCAAGGCAACCAAAATCATGAGACCAGGCATGAAGGGAAACAAATAATAGTCGTGCACGGTCGTGATCATATTGATCTCGAAGACAAAATAAGCCGCGATCCCCAAGGCCAAAAGGCCAAAGGGCAGCGCCAACGTATGTCGATACAGCCGCTCCTTGCCGATGCGAACGAGTCCCCAGATGAAAAATCCGAGCGCGGCATAGTTGATCAGCAGTTCAGGCAAGGTAGAAATGAGGCTCTGACCGAGAATGCCCAGCATATCGGGAATGTCATCAACCGACGAGTCCAGTATGCCTTTGACCACGCCATTGCCCGTCCACTGCGGGATCACCCAGGCGTACCACCACAGCGCAGGTGCCAAAATCAACAGACCTACAAAGCCCAATCCGATGAGTTCGACGGCTTTTTGGCCACGATTGGCAATCAGCTTTTGCAGGAGACCACCCATCGGCAAGGCAAAAAACACCACAAAAGGCAGCTTGGTTGCCGTTGCAAGCGCTAGGAAAAGAAAACAAACGATCAAAGCCCAAGCTTGCTGCGTGCGAAACCATTGCAGAAAGAAAGCAGTGCCCCATACCGCCGCCAAAAGCGACAGATTATCGGGCAGCGGGTTGATCCCGTAGTAAAAAAGCAGCGGCGAAAACATCCAACACCAGGTCGCCGCCAGCGCCTGAAATCGGTCGCGCAACAACAAATGGCAAAGCTTGTAAAATCCTAACAATGTGACCATTGCCAGCAGCCAGCTCATGAATCGCATTACAAAGATCTCATGCCCAAAAACCTTGATGACCTGCCCAAACGCCCATTGCATCAAGGGAAATTCCATGCGTTTGAGGCCATCGTCCCACTCCAAGCTATAGACATGCGGATCCATGATGCCATAGTCACGCTCAGCATACAGCACGACATTGCTCGCTGTTTCACACTGTCGCCACGCGTGCACGCCCTGCAAGGGCAGGTCGAGCAGGTGCAGGTGCATGCCCAGGCTCACCAGCGGAAACAGGACGAGCAGCAGCAGCAGCCAGTGTCGCTCACAGTATGTGCGCAGCCACTCCATCAGTTCCGATTTGATTTGAAGCCCAACATTTCCCGCCAATCTAAGGACTTGCCATTCACCAAAAAACCAAAAATGACTGCGGTGAAAAAACTGAAGAGCGCAAAGGTCGAGGCGGGTACCGCGATCGTAGGATTGTTGAGCATATAGGCGCTGGTGGCGACAGCAATGGCCAAGCCACTGTTGTGCAGCCCGATCTCTAGGCCCAGCGTGATTTGCGCAGGCTTGCCAAGCTTGAGCAAACCCGCCGTCCCCCAACCCAATAGCATCGCCAATGCATTCAGCGACAAGGCCCAAGGAAGTACCTCCAACAATTCAACAAGCTCCACGCTCACATTTTTTTTCTCTACAAAGATCGCACCCACCATGGCGATGGCCAGCATGATGGGCATCGAAAGCTTGAAGTATTTTTGCAGCTTATAAGTCGTGCGCGGCCATGTGGCACGCATGCCCACGCCCATGAGGGCCGGGATCACCGTGATCAAAACGATCTGCAAAACGGTTTCCCAAAAAGGCATCACCAACTGCACGCGTGTCGCCATGAAGGCTTGCAGCGCGATATTGGTGACGATGGGAATGGTAAAAATGGTGATGAAGCTGTTCACAGCCGTGAACGAAACCGAAAGCGCAACGCTGCCCTTCATCATGTAGCTGAGCAAATTGGCGATCGCACCGCCCGGGCAAGCGGCCACCAAAACCAATCCGACTTGGTGCTCAGGTCGCAGAGGCGCTATGTAGGCGATGCTGATCGCAAGTCCAGGCAGCAGCAAGAGCTGGCAAACGAGCCCAACGATAACGGCCTGCGGCTTGACAAAAATATTCTGAAAATCACTCCATGCCAGCGAGGTCCCCATTCCCAGCATGATCACCGCCAAAACGATCGGCAACAGGTAGCTGGAAAAAAAGTGGGTCTCGATCATGGCGTCGTGGCTGTGGGCACTTCACGTTTGTAAAACATGAATCCGCCCTCGTTGCCGATACGGTGAAATTTGGAAAACCAATGCTCCATCTCGTCGGTGATTTTGTCGTAGCGGATCACCATATAGGTCGGCTTGTCAATCGGGCCATTGGAGAGCCAGTCTGCACGGTCTTCGTAAGGCGCAAACGGCTGGGAATAAGGCATCGTGCGCCCATAAAAATACTGGGCATAACTCTTGTAGCCCTGCACCATGATATAGGCGTCGCCTCCCGCATGCGCCTCAAAGAATCGAATCGCGGAGTTTTGGGACAAATCAGCGATGCGGGGCAAGACCAATGCATTCAAACCATTGATAAATAGCGGCATACCAACGGCAAAGCTGATGAGAAAGGCGCGGTAGCGACCTTTGCTCAAGAAATACAGGCCGATGCCGGCTGCGATCACAAATACCATTCCTGGCAAAAATTCCCAACCTGTCCAAGCTGTGTTTTGGTCGAGGCATGCACGCATGAAGTCGTTGGTCGCAAGGTCTGACAAAGTGCCTAATCGCGCTGCGATCGCATTGATGCCGATCGTGAGGCTACCAAAGAGCAACATCCCAAGGCCATAAACGAGGTAAGTATCCCATTTCGGGCGACTCCCCTCCTGCCACAGCCTGTCGAGATAGAGTGCAGCCAGAAATGCCCCTGGGAAATACAAGAGTGATGAATAGTGGACAATTTTGGTGCGGACGATGCTGAAGAGGATGAGCACCACCCAAAACCAAACCAGCATTAGGTTCCGCAAGAGCCGATCCTTCGGCTGCAATTCCTTGAGCCGCATGGCCCGAAAGGCGAATGCAGACAAAGGGAAACAGCCCAGCAAAAACACGAAAAAGTGGTAGAAAAATGGCTGCTCATGCCCTGCCACGGCCTGTGAAAACAATTCGACCTGGTACACGATGAACTTCACCACGATCTCCATCCCATCTGGCGAGAACAAAACTATGCTCCCAAACCAGCTGAGAATCACTGCCAAATACACCCCCACAAACTGCAGCAATGCCATCCAAGGGATATTTTTGCGATCCCAGATCAGTTTCCAGATCAAATAGACCATCGCTGTCACCAGCATCGCGACCGGCCCTTTGGTAAGTGTCGCCATGCCAATCCAAAACCCTGCCCAGAGCGGTGCAAAACGCGGTTTGTCTCCCGCATCCGCCAACTCAAAACGTAAAATCTGCATCAAACCCAAGAAGATCAACAAGTTGAACATCGGGTCGATGATGCCGGATTTGAAATACATGAAGGGAAGCAGGCTGATGTAGAAGAATGCAGCCACCATCCAACCAAATCGGCGACCACGCAGGCGTGCGCCTTGTATGTACAAGCTCGCCAGCGTGCACATGCCCACGACGACATTGGGGAAGCGCGCGGCAAATGCACTCACGCCAAAAATCTTCATTGAAATCACCTGCATCCAGATGAAAAGCGGGGGCTTTTCCCAAAATGGCTCAAAATCGATTTGGACTTGGAAGTAGTTGCCCGACGCGATCATCTCGCGGGCCGACTCTGCAAAATTGATCTCGTCCCAGTCAAACAGCGGTGCCGCGCCCAAAAAAGGGACAAAACTCAGCAGTGCCAAGACACTGATCAGCAGCACATCACGCATTTGGACCATGGAGGTCGATCTCATCTTGTCCAAATTGAGCATTCCCTAGCGAAAACTGAAATTTTGGAGAATCATTTTCCGAGCTCAATGTGTTTTTGGAAATCAACGGGCACCCGCTTTTGGATGCCTTTGGCACGGGCGAGCACCGTGCCCTTTACCTCCAAGTCAACCGCATTCTGCTTGCCGAGCAGGCCCCCGATGGCGCCGAGCAAGCCGTCAATCGCTTGCCGCAAGTCAGTTGCCAACTCGATCCGGATCGTGGAGATCGCATTGCCAGCCATTACCTGCTTGCCCGTGTGTTGTGCATTGCCCACCTTTTTGCCACCGATCATTACCTCCAAATCGTAAGAAAGGATTTTGATTTTGTAGCGATTGGGGTTGTGCAGGTCCAAACCGAGGGTGATGCCGGGCGCCTGATCGGCCGACCTACCGTGCATATTGAACTCAGAAACCCGCTCAAAACGCGGCTCTAGGGGCAGCGCACATCCCCCCAAAAAGAGCAGTCCCAGTATGAGCAAATATGAAATTGACCGCAACGCCTTCAGCATCAGTAAGCAAGAGAGATATAGACTGGAAAATGGTCTGAATAGCCGTCCTCGACATATTTTTTGCCGATGAAGGTGCGCTTGGGCGCATCTTTCCAATCGCCTTCAGTCGTCTCCCGCATGAATTCGGGATTGTAGATGTTCGCGCTGCCATTCACGTATTGCAACAAGGACTTGTTGGTGATCATGGCACTGCTCACGATCATTTGGTCGAAAAGGTTCCAGCCACCTTTGAATTTCAAAGTGCCTCTGCCTTCTGCCTTGATCGGCGCCATGCAATTGTAGAGCTTGGTGCTCACGGCCTCGATCGAGTCGCGGCCAGCTTTGAGGGTTTTATTGACGCTCACATCGCCGGGCTCATCGTTGAGGTCGCCCATCATGACAATGTTCGCATAGGGATCCATGCGCAAGATCGAATCGACCACCGTGCGCAAGGTTTGCGCTGCGCGCTCCCGCTTGAAAGTCGATTCATCTTGGCCGTCGCGGCGCGATGGCCAGTGGTTGACGATGAAGGTCACGTCGATTTTCTTGTCCAAAATGCCTTTGACCAGGAGAATGTCGCGGGTCACGATATCCTTGTTTTCGGGAAACAAGACGGGGTAGGATTGCTGGTAGAGCGGTGTGAAACGCTTGGTTTTGTAGATGAATGCCACATCGATGCCGCGCTGATCGGGCGAATCGGCATGAACAATCCCATAGCCTTTCTTCTTGAGTACTGCGGTACCGATGAGGTCCTCCATCGCGCCACGGTTCTCGACTTCACACATTCCCAAAATCTCAGGCCCATCTTCGTCGCCCAATTGGTTGATGACCTTGGCCATTTGATCGAGCTTGTGCTTGTAGCGCTCCTGCGTCCATTGATAGGTGCCGTTGGGCAGGAATTCCTCGTCATTGATTTTGGGATCGTCCTTGGCATCAAATAGGTTTTCCAAGTTATAGAATGCGATCGTGACGACCTTGTCCTTGTCGGGCGACTTGGGCGCATCCTTGGGCTTCTCCGCAACGAGCACTTGGCAAGCCAAAAGCAATGCCGTTGCGAACAAGATGGTTTTGACAAATTTCATAGAGTTTCCCTTTGAATAAGCAGCTTTCAAAAAGTGTACCGCTTAGATTTAATGGCGCAAGTATTTCACGTATTCCTTGACCTTCTCAACATCGGAATCACTCATATCAGGATTGGCAGGCATCATTCCTTTGCCATTTTTGATGAGATTGGTGATTTCTGCATCGGTCAATACGGAGACGCTGAGGTTTTTGGCACCTTGGAATCCGGCAGCACCATCGGCACCATGGCAAAGCACGCAATACTTTTCATAGATCGCCTGTCCCTCCTTGAGCACGGCTTGATCGGCCGCTCCTGCCTTACCAGGATCGATTACGGCACCTCCACCTGAACGCAAAAATGCGGGCTTGGCAAACGACAATCCCATCGCTCCAGCGAGCAACAAAAAGGCTAGACCTGTGAGTGCCACGCTATTGCGTTTGCTTCCCATGATGCCAAGCGGAATCGAGGCGGCCACCAAGGCCAGTTTCACTAAAATATAAGGTTGCACCCCTGATGGCGATTTCACCATCAGATACACACCGGTACCCAGCATCAAAATGGACAAGACGATATGCGGCACGCGCATCATCTTGGTGTATTTCGTCACGCGGTCTTGATTGCCAGCCAACATCAGAATGACTCTGACGAGCAATTGCAGCAAGTACAAAACGACGACGAGTTTGTGTGTGTGAAGTATTCCAGTATCCATAAGTGCAAGCTTTTACTTTTGATGCTCAAAAGTAATCAGAAAAAAATTGCAGGGCGGTTTTGGCCACCCAATGGATCAGATATTTCTCAGGAATTGCAATTCTGTGCCCTGTCAAGGCAAGGTCACGGCCGTCGTGAATGAGCCCACGGTGAGCGTGCCCTGGTTGTCGCAACTAGGTCCGACATAATCCAAGGTACGGGTTTCTAGCCCTTGTGGCGTGATGGACCAAATGCCATCGACGACGTGTGCGCAGTCGAGCTCGACCCGCAAAGGCTGATCAATCGTGGCCGAAAAGTTGAGTCCGCTGCGGGAGACACCATCAGAATAGCCAGTGACTTCATAGACAAAGGTGCGTGGATCG
Source organism: Bacteroidota bacterium (assembly GCA_031424495.1). Taxonomy (GTDB): domain Bacteria; phylum Bacteroidota; class Bacteroidia; order J057; family JADKCL01; genus JADKCL01. The sequence goes on from JANPHP010000369.1 coordinate 16,595, forward strand.
CTGTTGCCCTCGCCTTCTATCCAAGTCGTGGTGCGTGTACCGCTCCAGTTGATCGTGCCATTGCTGGGGTTGATCATCACAGCATTACTCACAGCCGAGGTCCAGTTGAGGTGCCCAGCGCCATCGCGCCCGTTGAAAGTCACGACCTCGGTAAAGGCAAATGCGTAACCTGCTACGGTATAACTTTCGGGAGTAATGGTGACCCTGGTGCCGCTATCCTTCCATTTGCCATTGAAGGCTGCCCTGATTTTGCCCGTGCGCAAGCGACCATCGAGGCAGTTGGAGCCTGAACCGAAATCGATCACCAAGTTTGCGGTCGTCGGTGAGGTGACAGTGACGGTCAATGTCGATCCCGGGCAATAAATTCCCGTGGTCCCGCTTACCTTGCCAAAAACAGCTGTGTCGGCACGCCCCTCAGTGTCCACCATGTTGCGAATGGCACTGAACTCGCTGTCGGCAAAACTGTTGTCGAGGGTGGATGTGATTTCTCCATCCCAAGTTACTTGATTGCGATTACAGGCCAAAAACAACATCGCGCAACCCGTTCCGAGCAGCGCGATGCGAGCAATGATATTTCTATTCATAGCAGTATTTTTATCTTTTACCGATGATCGGCAAAGATCGTTCCACTCTCAAAAGCCAGTCTTTTTCTTGTGTTGCTCCATCATGTAAGCACCATGCTTGGGATGATTGCAATTTTTGCGAGGATCGCCCGCGCAAGACGACACAATCCCCATCAGCATGGAAGCGGTGAGGAGAAGCAAAATGTTTCTTTTCCAGTTCATAGCCAAAAGTTAAGCAAATTCTACAAACCTGTCAAACAGAACCTTGAAACTTTATCGAGCGCGGGCATCAGTCTTGCTTCACCCAATCGTTGTCGCCGATCAGGCCTTCGAGCTTGGCCTCCAAGTCTTTGAGCGCCTGTGGTGCGTTGCGAATGTCGCGCACTTGTTTGGTCTTGCCATCCATCGTCACGATGGTGGTGATACCAGGCACGTCAGCGACTTCCCCACCATATTCAGCCTCAAAATCCCAAAAGTTGGCATCCTTGATCGCTTTGGCGAGTTCAGTAACGGTGGCTTTGCCGAGTGTTTTGGAGTAGTTCCCCATTTTGTCTACCGACCGGCGACCGTTGTAGGTCGCTGCTCCATCTGCCTTCACGGTGATACTGAATGCCGGGCAAGTGCCGCGGCAACCTGTATGCTGTATCTCCAAGGCAAAATCTGCAGGCACGTCAGCGCTACCGCCTACCTTTTTGGATTTGCATGCGCTCAGCACCACGATGGCGAGCAAGGACAAGATGAGAAATTTGGAAATCGACTTCATCATTGTAATCTTTTAGGAATGTGGTCCTTCAAAAAGAAAGCCAAGATTAGCGGCGTTTTTTAGGTGGCGTGGACTTTGCACCTTTGACAGCAGGAGCTTCTCCCCTCGCCTCTTGGCGCTGTTGCGCAACCTCACGCTGACGACCTTGCTGACGCTCAGCCCAACGCTCCAGCGTACCCTTTTTCTTGTTGGGGTCTGCATTGCGAGTCTGCATTCCTTCAACCATCTGGGCATACAGCTTCTCGTCGCTCACAAAATAGCGTGTGAGCAGCGTCTGACCGATCGAGATCAAGTTGGAGAGCAGGTAGTACCAGCTCAAACCTGCCGAATACCTGTTCAAGAAACCCAGCAGGATGATAGGCATGATGTAGGGAAACCACTTCATGACAGGGTTAGCCTGCTGCTGTGGCTGCATCTTTTGGTTCAGGATCGTGTAGCCAAAGATCGATGCCGTCATGAGCAATGTGAAAAGGCTCACGTGGTCACCGTACCATGGAATGCTGAATGGCAGATTGTAGATCGAGTCATAAGTACTCAAATCGGGAGCCCACCAGAAGCTTTGTTGACGCAGCTCGATGCTGTTGGGGAAGAAGAAAAACAGTGCAATCATGAACGGATACTGCACCAACATCGGCCAACATCCGCCAAACATACTCACTCCATATTGTCGATAGATCCCCATTTTCTCTTGTTGGAGCTTGGTGGGATCGTCTTTGTACTTGGCGTCGAGGGCCTTCACCTCCGGCGTATTGTTCACGAGGCGCATGCGTGCCGTCGAGATATAGGTCTTGTAGGTAAGCGGATAGATCAAGGTCTTGATGATCAGGCCCAACAACAAGATGATGAGGCCGTAACTAGCAATGAAACCGCGCAAAAAATCGAAAATTGGGATCGTGAGCCAGCGATTCACATATTGTAGCGGACCCCAACCAAGGGCAATCTGCTTGATCATGTCACGATCATAGGTCTTCAGGATACTAAAATCCAATGGCCCTGCGTAAAACTTGTATTTCACGCTGCCAGTTGGCTGCGTCGCAATAGACAAGTCATAGGTAAGGGTCATGTTTTTGACGACTTCGCCAGAAAACTTGTCGTTGGGATCGGGCGGTATTGGGGTTTGCTGCCAAAACTTGGCATTGTCGATGCTTTCTTTTTCATCGGCCACCATGAGGGTGTGCGTGAAAAACTGCGAATGGAAAGCCACCCAGTCGACTTTGTTGGTCGAAGCGATCGGCTCCTCGGGATTTTTACTCGGTCCCAAGTCGCTCACAGAACCTGCTTCACGGTAGTAGAGCGCGGTCTTTTCGCGCATCAATTCCATCGTCTTTTCAGTTTTGGGAACCTCAGCTTGCCAGAGGACCTCCATCGCTTGCCGGTCGATCAGCTCATTGAGTCCGACTTGCTTGATTTCCAAGCCATAGTCAAAAGCGTTACCCTTAAAAGTGTAGATGTATTCCAGGTAGTGGCTGTCATCAACCTTCGCAATCAGCGAGACATTCTCTGTGGCTTCGCCTGTGACCTTTACCTTGCCGGTAGCCCCTGGCTGAAAATACAAATCTGTCGTGCTTACCAATGGGGAGGTCAAATCTGCATTTTGCTTGAATTTGACGGCCAAGAAGTTGTTGACATCCTCTTTTTGGATCGGCAGGGGTTGACTGTCAGACGTCACGAAATCGCGCAGAAACAATTGACCCATGCGCGCTCCCTTGGAGTGGAGTACGAGGTTGTACTTGTCGGTCTCAACCTCGATGAGCTCATCTTGACCTTCGTAAAGCTTGCTGAAAACGCCATGCTCAAGACTTTTTGCAGTTGCAATGGCCGCCTGCTGGGCAGAGTCGCTCATTGCAGTCCACACGCTGTCTTGGATGCCAGCAGGCTTTTTGGGATCAGAAGGAGCCAAAGCTCCCTTGATCGGCGTGGTCTGAGTATCGCCGACCACGATTTCGGTCGGATTGCTCGGCTTGGGAGCAGGCTTTTTGCTGTCTGGAGCAAAAAATAATGACCAAGTGAGCACTACGCCAGCGATCAACACAAGGCCAATGATTGTATTCCTATCCATTTATGCGGATTGATGCAATTATATCAAAAAAACGAGGACGCAAAACTAAGTCAAATTTCGGAAATGCAAATGTTGCATTTACCTTTCTCTATCAGTCATCATTCGCCCCTTTGGACTTCCTCTGATTCTTATACTTGAGCGAAGCCTTTACAAAGGACACAAACAAGGGATGCGGATTTTCCACGGTGCTTTTGAGCTCCGGGTGAAACTGCACACCAACAAAATAAGGATGCGTAGGCAACTCGACGATCTCAACCAGCCCAGATTTCGGATTTGTGCCGGTAACACGTAGCCCAGAGGCCTCATATTGCTTCTGATACGCCGAATTGAATTCAAACCTATGCCTGTGCCTTTCGTGAATCAGGGGCTTTTTGTATGCTTTCAGCGATTGGGAATCCTTGACCAATTCACAATCATAGGAGCCTAAGCGCATCGTACCGCCAAATTGCAGCACTTTCTTTTGAGCCTCCATGAGGTGAATGACGGGATTGGCACATTTGGGCTTGAATTCTGAACTGTGGCAGTCTTTGAGACCGACCACATTGCGCCCAAACTCGATGACGGCGACTTGCATGCCAAGGCAGATGCCAAAGAATGGGATGCCATTTTCACGCGCAAATTTCACGGCCTCAACCTTGCCCTCGATGCCACGTTCGCCAAAACCAGGCGCCACAAGGATGCCGTCTAGCTTTTTGAGCATCCGCTCAGCGTTGGATTCGTTGATGTCTTCGCTATGGATCCACTGCACCTTGACGCGGCAATCGTTTTCTGCACCACCGTGCACAAACGCCTCCGCGATGCTTTTGTAGGCATCCTTGAGCTCGACATATTTGCCAATCAAGCCGATGGTGCATTCCTCTGATGGATTCTTGAGATGCCCCACAAATGCCTTCCATTTTTCCAATTCAGGCGGCAAACCGGGCTTCAGCTTGAGACGCTTGAGCACGACCTCGTCCAGTTTTTCCTTGCGCATGAGGAGCGGAACCTCATAAATGGTCTCGGCATCGATGCTTTCAATGACGGCATTGGGCTGGATATTGCAAAAGAGGGCGATTTTGGCCCGCAGATCGCGGGGAAGCTTGTGCTCGGTGCGGCAGACGAGGATGTCGGGCTGCACACCAGATTCCAGCAGCATTTTCACGCTGTGCTGGGTCGGCTTGGTTTTGAGCTCGCCAGCGGCTTTGAGGTAGGGCACCAAAGTAAGGTGGATCACCAAACTATCGGATGCCCCCATCTCCCACCGCAATTGTCGAACCGTCTCTACATAAGGTAGCGACTCGATGTCGCCCACGGTACCGCCAATCTCCGTGATGACGACGTCAAAATTACCGGTTTGTCCCAGCAGGCACATGCGGCGCTTGATCTCATCTGTAATGTGGGGGATCACCTGCACCGTCTTGCCTTGGTATTCACCCATTCGCTCGCGCTTGATCACCGTTTCGTAAATGCGACCGGTCGTCACATTGTTGGCTTGCGAAGTGGGAATATTGAGGAATCGCTCATAGTGCCCGAGGTCGAGATCGGTTTCAGCACCGTCGTCGGTGACATAAACCTCTCCGTGCTCATAGGGATTGAGCGTGCCCGGATCAATATTGATATAGGGATCAAATTTCTGAATGGTGACGCGGTAGCCTCTTTCTTGCAAAAGTTTGGCGAGCGAAGCAGAAATAATGCCTTTTCCAAGGCTCGATGTCACACCACCGGTAACGAAAATATACTTGGTCATACTGTCCATAAGTTTCGATGACTTATGGAATTCAAAGTTAGGTGTCGGGCATGAAAGCACCGAATAAAAATCAAAAAGATATTCACAAACGAGATTTGGAAGGTATCGCCCAATTTTGCATCTGCAAGTCGGTGCAAGGCTGATGCCTGTATTCATTCTATTATTCTTTCTTGGCTTCAAAATTTTCTTTTGCCTATCGCATGGATTTAAAGGTCTGCGAGCTAGGTACAGGCCCTCAATCGCTTGCAAAAGCATTCCAAGCCTAACGAGGAGCCTCGTTTTGCGGATATTCGCTAGGAGCGATATTTCGAAAGGCGTACCTTAGTGATGTACCTAATTCGTTTGTCTATGAAAAAGTTCTTCACCATCGCTGCGGCTTTTTTGCCGCTCTGTAGCCTCATTGCTCAAACGTACTTGAACCAACCCTTCGGAAGCACCAAGACACAAGTGCTGGAGTTCCTGAAATCCAGAAACTTAAGCCGCACGAGTGTCGTTGATGAAAGCAGTGTGACCACGACGACCGAGTCCTACACGGTCACGTATCACTTTGATGAAGGCGGATTGTACAAGTTGGAAACCCAAAGAGATTTTCCTGCCGGCAAAGAAGCCGTCAAGGCGCTCGAGGGTTTCAGGGACCAGTTCCAACGCGAAAATGCAGTCGTGATGGAGCTCAATGCTGAAAAGGAATTGACACGTTTTGCTGCCCTCTCAGGCCGTGAACTGCATGAAGTAAGGGCTGTGTCACTGGGAAAAAACGGAACACAGCTGCGCATCATGGCCTTGGACCTCGATCGCTCACCCAATGAGGCTGTCGCAGACCTGCGCCAAGACAATATGCTGTTTG
>JANPHP010000370.1:0-5701 GCA_031424495.1 Bacteroidota bacterium
AAATTGAACTCTGAACTCTGAACTCTGAACTCTGAACTCTGAACTCTGAACTCTGAACTCTGAACTCTGAACTCTGAACTCTGAACTCTGAACTCTGAACTCTGAACTCTGAACTCTGAACTCTGAACTTAGAGCTGATAGCTCCCAGCGTCAAACTCTGAACTCTGAACTTATAACTGATAGCTCCCAGCGTCAAACTCCAAACTCTAAACTCTGAACTCCCACCTCCCACCTCTCAATTATCAATTATCAATTGTCCATTATCAATTCTCACTCCTCCATTTCCGTAGCTTTGCCCCAGAAATAATTGAAATGAAGTATCTTACACCAGCGCAGGCAATCGCCTGCGTGCGTTCAGGCGATCGCGTATTCATCCACAGCGCAGCCGCTGCGCCCCAAGTACTCATCGACGCGCTCGTAACCCGCGCCCCTGAGCTTAAAAACGTGGAAATCGTGCATCTCCACCACCAAGCAACTGCCCCTTACGCGCAACCGGAATACCGCGATAGCTTCCGGGTCAGTTCGCTGTTCATCGGTCCCAATGTGCGCAAATTCACCAACGACAACCGCGCAGACAACATCGACTACATCCCCGTCTTTTTGAGCGAAGTGCCACTGCTGTTTCGGCGCGGCTTGCTGCAGATCGACGTCGCACTGATTCAAGTCTCACCGCCTGACCACCACGGATTTTGCACACTGGGCGTCTCGGTCGATGCCTCCCTCGCAGCCGTCGAAACTGCACGGGAGATCGTCGCCGTGATCAACCCCCGCATGCCGCGTACCCATGGCGACGGCATCATCCATATCAGCAAGTTGCATCACATTGTGCAAGACGATAGCCCCCTTTTCCAATCGGAAGTCGGGGAGCCCGACGCTGTGGGGCAGGCCATCGGGCAACATGTCGCCAACCTCGTCGAGGATGGCGCCACCCTTCAAATGGGCATTGGAGCCATCCCCAATGCCGTGTTGGCCTCCTTGCATGGGCACCGTGACCTTGGGATACACACCGAAATGTTCAGCGACGGCGTCGTAGACCTCGTCGAGCGAGGTGTGATCACAGGCCGCTACAAAAAGCGCCACCACGGCATGATCGTCGCCGGATTTGTGATGGGTACCCAGCGCACCTACGATTTTGTCGATGACAATCCCCAAGTGCGCATGCTCGACATCGCTTATGTGAATGACACGTCAGTCATTCGCAAGCAGCACAAAATGACCGCGATCAACAGCGCCATTGAGGTGGATCTTACCGGGCAGGTATGTGCCGACTCTATCGGCAAGCTATTGTTCAGCGGCGTCGGTGGGCAAATGGACTTCATGCGCGGCGCTTCGCTCGCCGATGGTGGCAAGCCCATCATCGCATTGCCGTCTACGACCTCCAAAGGCGAAAGCCGGATCGTGCCATTTCTCAAGGAAGGCGCCGGCGTAGTGACTACGCGCGCCCACGTGCACTACATCGTCACCGAATATGGCGTCGTCAACCTCTACGGAAAGACGATCCATCAACGGGCCGAGGCACTCATCTCCATCGCTCACCCCGACCTGCGCGATGCATTGGCGAATGAATTTTTCAAATAGTGGTCGCAAATTCTCTCGGTTTCATTCCCGATGCAGGCATTTCTAAATTGCTATGATCGTCGTCTGCAGCATTGTGAAAACGGGCTTTCTTCGCTAAAATCGCAGCATGAAACAGTGGAAAATGATCGCATTGGGGTGCACGGCCCTGTCCATGAGCCTGGGTTGCGCGCCGGAGCCCAGCAAGGTGCCAGCTGCCAAACCTGACTCCACCGAAGTGGTGCCGGCGCAAGCAGCACCTGCTGAGGGCTATCGTACCAAAGTTTATGCGATCGGCCATCCCGTGCTCGGCATTCCCCCTAAGGAATGGGAATTGTATGAGGAATTTGTCTACGACACTGCTGGACACGAAATCGAGCACTTGGCGCATTACGATGCCACGGGCATCCATGTGCGCACAGACTATGATGCGCAAGGCTATGTCACCTTGGTCACGCAGACTTACAAGCTCAAGTCACAACGCGAGGAGTTTCGGAGCAAGTGGAATGCCGACCATACTGAGCAGATCACCGAGGAATATTCGCAGGAAGATGGACGTGTGGTGGGCAAGGTTGTCAGGAAATATGACCAAGACCACAAGCTCATCAGCACCGATGAACAAGACATGCATCTGCCCGACTACCATACCCAGCACAAAACCAGCATCATCTATGATGCGAATGGGCGGCGCATCGAGGAGCGCGAGTCTGTCGGTGACCGCGAAATCATAGGCGCGAAGTACCGATACGATCAATCTGGAAATCTTGTAGAAATCACACGCAACGATGCCGAAGGCAAGCCATCACAGATCGAAACCTTCGTTTTTTCCAGCGAAGGACGCAAAATCGCCCGCTACCTGGAAGACAATTCGGCTTATATCACTGCCAAGCAACTCACGGCCAAATATGAATACGATGACCAGGGCCGCCCGTCAAAGGAGATTCAATTTGGCGGGCAATGCGATGCAAAAGGCGAAAAATCGGGCAGATGCAGCATCATCGAAACGATCGTCTGGACTTATGACGAGCAAGGTAGAATGCTCACCGAAACCCGTGACCTCGCCCGCCCTGAGCCCATGCAATTGCGCAAACAATTTGAATATGTCGGCAAAGCGGCCCCTCAGCTACCTTGACCTCTGGAAATGAATGCAATACAATCGATCGCTCTTGTCATCCGCAGTCGCATCAAGAAAAACCATTCGCCCAGCGGATCGTGCCACTCAGCGCACATAGCAGCCCCTCACACAGGATAATTTGCAGTTGGGGTAACGAAGCCCCCAATTTTCATATTTGTGCATGAAAATTGAAACGAAATACGTATCTTGCATACAGGTAATTTGGAGTTTTGAATCTATGAATAGGATTTTGTCCCTAGCGTGCATGTTGCTCTTGATGTTGTTGGGTACCGCCTTGCATGCCCAAAACAATTTCAATTCGCAGCCCGCCTCGAATGAATCAGGAATCGCCCCCAAAGGCGAGGAAGACGATGGCGTCTTCATTCCCAATGCATTCACCCCCAATGACGATGATGTTAATGACATCTTCTACATTCCCGAAGCGAACTTGTACAAATTTGAAATCGCGGTCTATGATCGCTGGGGCAACCGTGTATTTTACTCCGACAACCCCAACTTTCGTTGGAACGGCGACTCAGCCGGCAAGCGTGTACCCTCGGGTGTCTATGTCTATGTGATGTCGGCATCGTCGCCGCGCAAAGCAGACATCAAGCGCTCGGGAACACTCACGATTGTGGTCCGCTAAGGATCCTGCTGTGTTACAATCTTGTCGGCAAATGCTTTCCGAAGACGAAAGCATTTTCTGTTTCAGCAGATTGGCAATAATTCCCCCCAAGCACGCGCATTGAAATATTGGGAGAATGCTTAATTTTCGCCTCGTTTCATTACTGCTAAGTGCTTGTTTCATGAAAAAAAGATTCCTCTTACCGCTAGCCGCCACACTACTTTTGGCTGCCTGCAAACCAGCGACTCCCGCAGATCCTGGTACAACTACAACCCAAGTTTCCATGCCCGTGATTCCCGTGACCTATCCACAGACCGCCAAAGGTGAAGTCGTAGACGATTTTTTTGGTACCAAGGTCGCAGATCCCTACCGTTGGTTGGAGGGCGAAGACTCGGCTGCCGTCAAGTCTTGGGTTGCCGAAGAAAACAAAGCCACCTTTGGTTGGCTGGAAAAGGTGCCCTTTCGCAACAAAATCAAGGAGAGACTGGAAAAGGTCTGGAACTACCCCAAATATGGTGCTCCATTCCGCGAAGGAAACCATTATTTCTACTATAAAAATGACGGCTTGCAAAATCAAGCCGTGCTCTACATCCAAGACGGCCTCGATGGCGAGCCACGTGTCTTTTTGGATCCGAATAAGTTCTCGACCGATGGAACCGCATCCCTCACGACATTTAGCGTCTCCAAAAACGGGAAATATGCCGTCTATGGCATTTCTGAAGGCGGCTCAGACTGGAACGATTTTTATGTGATGGACGTCGATAAAGGCGAGAAAGTCGCCGATCACTTGAAATGGATCAAGTTCTCAGGCGCTGCATGGCAAGGAGACGGCTTCTATTACAGCCGTTTCGCCGAGCCCAAGGCTGGCAAACAATTGAGCTCTGAAAACGAAAATCAGAAGGTCTATTTCCACAAAATGGGAACCGAACAAAGTGCTGACAAACTGATCTATGAAGATCCAGCCCACCCATTGCGTGGCGTGTATGCAGGCACGAGTGAAGACGAGCGCTTTTTGATGCTGTTCCTGAGCGAAGGCGCTACCAACGACAATGCGCTCAAAGTCAAAGACCTGAGCAAGCCGGGTGCAAACTTTGTCGACATTACGACGACATTTGATCACAGCTACAATGTGATCGACAACATCGGCGAGGAGCTCCTTGTGATGACCAACGAGGGTGCATCGCGTCAGCGCCTCGTGAGCATCAACAGCAGCGCGCCTGCCAAAGAAAACTGGAAGGAAATCATCCCCGAGCGTGCAGAGGTATTGAACTCGGTGACCTTTGTCGGCGGCAAGCTCTTTGCGAGCTACATGAAGGATGCTAGCAGCATGATTACAATCCACAGCGTGGACGGCAAGCAGATCGGCGAGGTCACGCTGCCGGGCATCGGCACGGCCTCTGATATCAATGGCAAGAAGGACGACAAGACAGCTTTTTATACCTTCACCTCATTCATCTACCCGACCACCATCTTCAAGTACGACAGCGAGACCAATAAATCGGAAGAATTCCGCAAGTCTGAAGTCGACTTCGATCCGTCGGGTTATGAGACCAAGCAGGTCTTTTTCAACAGCAAAGACGGCACCAAAGTGCCCATGTTCATCGTCCACAAAAAAGGCCTTAAGATGGACGGCAACAATCCGACTTTGCTCTACGCCTACGGCGGATTCAACATCAACATCTTGCCAGCATTTAGCACGAGCAATATCGTCTTGTTGGAGAATGGTGGCATCTATGCTGTTGCCAACCTGCGCGGCGGGGGCGAATATGGCGAGTCTTGGCACCAAGACGGCATGCTGCTCAAGAAGCAAAACGTATTCGATGACTTCATCGGAGCAGAAGAATATTTGATCAAGGAAAAATACACATCCCCAGGTAAGTTGGGCATCATGGGCCGCTCCAATGGAGGCTTGCTCGTGGGCGCAGTGATGTGCCAACGTCCAGACCTGTTCAAGGTGGCCTTCCCCGGTGTCGGCGTCATGGACATGCTGCGCTATCACCAATTCACAATCGGGCACGCTTGGGCCGTCGAATATGGCCGCAGCGATCAGCAGGAGCACTTCGCCAACCTCTTTGGCTACTCGCCGCTGCACAATCTCAAGGACGGCACCAACTATCCCGCAACGCTGGTCACGACTGCCGACCACGACGACCGCGTAGTGCCTGCCCACAGTTACAAATTCACCGCGAGGCTGCAAGCGGCACACAAGGGCGACAACCCCGTGCTCATTCGCATCGAGACGATGGCCGGCCATGGCGCAGGCAAGCCAACTGGCAAGATCATTGAGGAAGCTGCCGACATTTGGAGCTTCCTGTTCTACAATACCAATTCGCCAGTTAAGTACTGTGTGCTTGACTTATTTTTGAATGTGGTTTTTTCGCCTGCGGCATCACCACTTCTTGTTTTTG
>JANPHP010000371.1:0-13760 GCA_031424495.1 Bacteroidota bacterium
GAAAGGCAATATTGTGACGGGGATAGAAACAGTCGGCCCCCGTCTCTAGTTCGCCCCTGCGGTAGGGTTTTCTGGCCCGACCACTCAGGAGATCGTTCAAGAATGTAATCTGTTTCTTCTTCAAGGTTCTACTGATGGTATCTTGAAATCCAGAAAGTTCCATCCCATTTCGTGTAATACCCTGCATACTACCATTCATAATAAAGGGGCCCGCAGTTGCAAAAGCGATGACGCGCGAATACTCGAAGTCAAGGTAGTTTTCAGGAACGATGGTGTCCCAACCACTCGTGTCGATTGCAATGCTCTCATCTATATATTCGGGCATGTTATCCGCTGATGAAGGTGCAGCGGCAGGCTGCTCCTTTGTAGGCTGATCGCTACAACTCACAATTAGCCCGGCAAACATCGCGCAGATCAGCAGGATTTTGCCGAGGAACTTGGTTTCTGAGTTCGTTTTAAAATTCATCATGATTAATTAATTGATTAGCTTTTGCCTTCCCCTTGCATCTCAGTCAGCGACTGATCCAACCACAACTCATACCATTCCAAAAAGCTGAGCCGCCCTTCGTTTCCGAGGAGGTGGTCAGGGTAGAATCCGGCTCCATTGATGTGCTCATCGACCCAGGTCTTGCCGTAGTCGGGGCCATTGATCACGAGATTGACGGTGATACCCAGACCAAAATTGGCTAGGCGCACCAAGCCGTTGGCCCAACTCGGAGAATTGATGGCATCTTGTGTGAGCGCATATCCATGTGCATCAACACTGTCTTTGGGGTTGAAATTAGTCGTGTGGGGAAAGGGGATGCTGGCATCGAGGTAACCTTTATCGGGGGATTCGAGGTCGATGAGCAATCCGGAACCGAGTTGCTCCAAGCCATAAAAGGGCCCTGCGCCACCGTTGGCTATCGTCGTGATAAACGCTCGGTAGTCGGGCGGGAGTTTGATGTTGCAATCTTCCTCATAATCAGCTATTTCAGACTCATCCATGGGGTAGTTGAAGGCATACCAGTGCCCAGATGCCCCAAAAACTTGCAAATCGGGGTCGAGTTGCCGCAGCAATTCCAGCTTCTGCTGAATCCGAGTGAATTCTTCTGCATACTTCATTGCGGGTAAAGATAGAAAATTGACTTCTGAAAATCTGATGGCAGTCGATAAGCAATGCCTTCACTGTCGTTCAGTACAAAAAAATGGGAGCGGCTTGCGCTGAAGATGTTGATGGGTTCGAAATCTTTCTTTAATTGCATCTTTATCTCCTACTTCAGGAAACCATTGCTTGTAAGATGATAAACCCCTTAGAGACCCTAAACGTCTATTCACAAGCGGTTCCTGGTGTTGAAGTTGCCTTGAACTCCCAAAATGACGATTTGAAGAATCGACGCATCTTTTGGCTCGCTTTGGCGATTGCACTTTTGCTGCGGGTCGTGGCCGTTGTGTTGGCCCCGTCATGGGCCTCTACCGATTCTTATGTCTATCATGCCTTGGGACAGGCCATTTTGGATGGCGAGCCGATCGCCCGCATGCCCAACGGCCTGCCACTGCTAGAGGCTGGGCTGCAGGCTCTGCTCGGCGATGGTGCCACGATCGGTCTGTTGATTGTCAATATATTGGCCTCGACTTTGGCTTGTGGCTTGGTCTTTTCCTTGGCCCGGCACTACCGCGGCATCACTGCTGCATGGATCGCCTTTGGACTCATGGCCATTTATCCGCATACGCTGAACTATGTGCGGTATGAACTCACAGAGACCTTGTCGGTGACGTTGATGTTGGCGACATTGTGTTGGCTTGTGCGGCAGCGCTACTTGGCTGCCGGAATTTCTATGGGCTTGTTATGGCTCTTTCGATCGTCGATGATGCCCGTCGGTGCATTGCTATTCCTCGCTTTGCTGATGGTGCCATACACACAGGTGCGGTGGCGCGCTGCAGCAAATTTTGCAGGCGGTTTTGCTTTGATATGGCTGTTTCAAGCGATTTTGATACAATGCAATGTAGTCTTGCCTGCCGCCAATCTCGGTGAAAACTTGCTCTGCGCGATCAGCGCGACAAGCACTGAAGGTATCCAATTTGACAAGCCTGCATCCCCAGAGGCGATCGCAGCACCTTTTGCTACCTACACCCAATTTGCCTTGGACCATCCTGTTGTTTGGCTCACGCAACGCTTCTCGTCGCTGTGGGAGCTCATGGGGCCTTGGCCTTCGGCGGGAGTAGGCCCGACAGCACGTGGCACAGGCAGCCGCCTCATCATCGGCTTACGATTTGTCCTGTTGATCTTGGCCTTGGGAGCCGCATGGCGGATGCGCAACCGAGAGACTTTGCTGCTCTTCATTCCGATGATCGGCGTCGCCGCATTGCATTTTTTCTTCTTTTCTGAGCCACGGTTTTGGGTGCCATGCGAACCCTTGCTGATGATCTTGGCGGCTGGATTTTGGGTGGATAGCCGCAACAAACCACTCAGTAGCCCAACCTGAGGCGTTTTTGTGTAAATTGGGCGGGTTGAGCGATGCCCCTGATGCAAGAAGAAGAGAAGATACCCCGGTTGTCACGCCTCACGGCGATATTGCTGAAGCTGCAATCCAAACCTTTTGTCGCGGTGCAGGAGCTTGCGACGCATTTTCAGGTGAGCAAACGCACCATTTACCGCGATATTTTGGCCTTGGAGGCATCGGGCGTACCGATTGTCGCTGAGGACGGTAAGGGTTTTTCCTTGGTTGATGGCTACAATATCCCACCGGTCATGTTTACCGAGGGCGAGGCCAATGCGCTGGTCGTGGCAGAGAAAATGATTGAAAAGACGCTCGACGACTCCCTCATCGCCGATTTCAACTCGGCACTTGATAAGATCAAATCGGTGCTAAGCCATCCTGAGCGGCAGCGGTCTGACCTGCTGAGTGAGCGCATCATCATCGGAAAAAATTGGTTTTACGAGCGCAACAGCTCGTTTTTGTCAGCCATCCAATCCGCGCTCACCAGTTTCAGTCTCGTGCGTATCGCCTACACCAAGGAAGGCGAAACCACGCCGGCCGACCGCCTCATCGAGCCATTTGCCATCTACCACAACACATCTGAACAATGGGTCGTGATCGCTTGGTGCAGGCTGCGCAACGATTTTCGCAACTTCAGAATCGATCGCATCGCGCGGCTCGAGGTCTTGAAGGAAAAATTTGTGCCCCACAAGATCAGCTTGGAAGAATACGTGGAGATCCAACGCAAAAAACATTTTGAAAAACTGTGACATAGGGCTGTCACAAGTCCGTTGTAGTTTTGGGGCATGAAAGAGAACAGGAAATTGATTACCGATACCCAATTGCACACAACGAATTACGCGAATACCTTCATCGAGATCGCCGATGACAGCCCGACAGCGATCGGCGAAGTGCCGCCGCTCAAGGGCGAAAACAAGTCGGTGGCCAATTTGCAATTTGACATGCTGCTCGAGCATCCCTACCGCTATACCTCAGATGATGTGCTGTTTGCTGTGCATGCCATCCGCAAACAGGTCTCACATTCGGAGCTAAACGGGGAGCGAGAAGAGTTCTTTTCCAAAGGGCAGGCCTGTTTCAGGGCCTCTCCGCTCACCAAGCGTTATGGCTGGGGCGTTCACAACGACGCCGAGGGCAAAATCGCCATGTATGCCGCAGATTCGCAAGAGTACCAGCAGTTTTTGGCGGATGAGGCGATCGCAAAGGTGAAGGCAATGCGGTCCAAGCGGGCGTAATGAGATGTAGGCTGATCAGGGATTCTGCGCGAGCAATTGCTCAATCTGCACCTGCATTTTGGTAGCCATGCTTGTGTCCGCCAGATTGTAGCCTACATAAACTTCACGCACGATCCTGTGTTTGTCGATGAGAAATGTGACAGGATAACCATCGACCTTGAAGGGTTTGGAAATGGTATTGCATTCTGGCCCCAAAATGAAGCCTCCATCGACGGTTGGCTTGCTCACACCGCGTTCTTGGGCGCATTCGGGCAAGATCTCATAAGGAATGCTGTCGACCTTGTAGTGGCGACGTATGCTGGAAAAGCCCATCTCGTTGCTCGAATTGAAATCCCGCAACTGTGCAGCTGTCTGCGGGGCGATGCATAATATTTGAAAATCAGATCGGTCTTTCATGCCTTGGTGGAGTTGCGCTAGCGTTTTCAATTCTCCCATGCAGTATTGGCAACCGATCGACATGAAATTGATCAAGGTCACCTTGCCTTTGAAATAAGCTGTATCGATCGTGGTGCCTTTTAGGGTGACACCTGTCACCGATGGCATGGGGCGATTCAGCAACTTTTGTGGCGACATGGCCACCGCCATGGCGGTGACGAGCAGCAATGCGAGGAGTAGTTGTTTCATTTATTGGATCATGAGTTTCGTGGAATAGGTTTGCAAACCATCGTTGACTTGCACAAAATAGGTGCCTGCTGCCAATTCTGTCACATCCAAGGTCAATTCATTCCCCGAAAATGTGATGGTCTGGACGATCGTTCCCATGAGATTGGTGACCGTGACGTGGGTTTGCTGCTGCTGTCGGGTGAAAATGAGCTGCGATTGAGCATGTGCGGGATTGGGTACCATCTTGAACGTAGCGGCGGCCCGAGGTTCATCTGTCGCCAAGGGCAGCGGCACGGCAAAGCGCAGTCCACAGGAGTCATTGCCCTTGATATAGAAGATCAAGCTATTCTGTTGGAGGCAACCTTGCGTCCCACCTTGGCCGCATGAATTGTACCTGTAATGCTTCAGCCCAATGCCATTGCCATATTGGTATTCCCCAAATTCGGGCTCAAAGTAATAATAGCAAGAATCGACTACCCCGCCATTGTTCATTTCATTGATCTTGGTAATCTGCCTGTTGCAAAATGTAGTATCGAAATACAGCGTATCCAGCCATATACCCGTATAGCCGGCAGTGTCGATGCAGTCTATGTACCAATAGTGAGGTCTTACGCCCAAGTGCGCACCCACGGTGTCGTCCAAGTGGGTATAAGCCCATTGACCACCTTGGGTGGTATCGTAAATCGCAGTGCAAGATTGGCAGGCGGGAGGTGTGTAAGCGGTTTCATCATAGGTATAGTACAAAGTGTCCAACATGGCGCTGTAAGACTTGCCGGTGATAGTGGTGGTCATGATGGTCGGTGGTAGCCCACTGTAATAGTTTTGTCGCTGAAACACATCACCAATACCATAGTCGTAAATCTCGCGCACGGTCATGAGGGATTGCGCCCGAGTGAGCATGAACAATGAGCAAAAGGCAAGAATGAGAAGGAAAGTTTTTTTCATAAAGGTTATCGTGTACAATTTTTGTAAGCATTTGTCGTCTTCAAACACAACCGAGACCACCGAATGTGAAGTCTTGGTATGGCGATTGACCCGTAGAGCAACTCGAAGATACCTAAAAAAAGCGAATGCTGCGCGGCAACTGTTCAAAATCTCAAAATCGGTCGTGATGCAGACGGATGCTTGGTGAACGCGTAATCGGAGGAAGGTTCAGTTTTCAGGCTTGATGGTTGGCATTGTCCCAAATGAGCAGGTCGCCGATGTCGTCCGCATGATCTGCCCAGAATCCACAGCCGCTCAGTTTTCCCAACCTTTCCCCAACATTCTTGCCCATTCTGAGTTGACCTAGAAAATCAATCGCGAATTCTTAATTTTGGACTTCTGAAATTCAAAACATCTATCAAGAATGGAAAATAATACATCTACCGAGGCATCAGGCAAGTGCCCATTTCATGGTGGGCCGCTCAAGCAGACGGCTGGCGGTGGCACTAGCAACCGCGACTGGTGGCCCAATCAATTGAAATTGAACATCCTCCGTCAAAACTCTGCTTTGTCCAATCCGCTGGGTGAGGCATTTGATTACGCAGCTGCATTCAAGTCGCTCGACTTGGCTGCTGTGAAGCAAGACCTTGTAGCGCTCATGACAGCGTCGCAAGACTGGTGGCCTGCCGACTATGGCCACTACGGTCCTTTCTTTATACGCATGGCCTGGCACAGCGCCGGTACCTACCGCATCTCTGACGGCCGCGGCGGCGGCGGCACTGGGCAGCAGCGCTTCGCGCCGCTCAACAGCTGGCCCGACAATGCCAACCTCGACAAGGCTCGCCTGCTCCTCTGGCCCATCAAGCAGAAATATGGGCAGAAAATCTCTTGGGCCGACCTCATGATCCTCGCCGGGAATGTCGCCCTCGAGTCCATGGGTTTCAAGACCTTCGGCTTCGCTGGTGGCCGCGCCGACGTCTGGGAGCCTGAGGAAGACGTGTACTGGGGCGCTGAGACCGAATGGCTCGGCGACAAACGCTACACAGGCGACCGCGAATTGGAAAATCCGTTGGGTGCCGTGCAAATGGGCCTCATCTACGTGAATCCACAAGGCCCCAATGGCAATCCTGATCCGCTTGCATCCGCCAAGGACATTCGCGAGACTTTTGGGCGCATGGCGATGAACGACGAGGAGACCGTCGCCCTCATCGCAGGTGGTCACACCTTTGGCAAGACGCACGGCGCTGCCGATCCTGACAAATATGTGGGCCGTGAGCCTGCTGCAGCGACCATCGCAGAGCAGAGCATGGGCTGGAAAAATACCTTTGGCACGGGCAATGGTGTCAGCACCATTACCAGCGGTCTTGAAGGCGCTTGGACCTCCAAGCCTACGCAATGGAGCAACGAATATTTCAACAACCTTTTCGGTTTTGAGTGGGAATTGACCAAGAGCCCCGCAGGCGCCCATCAGTGGAAGCCGAAGGGCGGCGGCGGAGCAGGAACAGTGCCTGATGCCCACGACACGTCGTTGCGCCACGCACCCACGATGCTCACATCTGACTTGGCTTTGCGTTTCGATCCGATCTACGCACCGATTTCCAAGCATTTCCATGAAAACCCCGACGCATTGGCAGATGCATTTGCGCGTGCTTGGTTCAAGCTCACGCACCGCGACATGGGCCCGATCGCCCGCTACCTCGGCCCTGAGGTCCCCAAGGAAGCGCTGATCTGGCAAGATCCACTTCCAGCGGTGACCCAACCTGTGATCGGCGCTGCCGACATCGCCGCCCTCAAGACGCAAATCTTGGCTTCAGGACTCACCGTTTCGCAACTCGTCTCCACAGCTTGGGCTTCGGCCTCGACCTTCCGTGGCTCCGACAAGCGCGGTGGTGCCAATGGCGCCCGTCTGCGACTCGCCCCACAAAAAGACTGGACCGTCAACAATCCTGCGCAATTGGCAGGTGTGCTGGCCAAGTTGGAAGCCATCCAAACTGGCTTCAATACCGGCGGAAAGCATGTTTCCATCGCTGACCTGATCGTGCTGGCTGGATGCGCAGGCATCGAGCAAGCCGCGCGCAATGCGGGTCACACCGTGAGCGTGCCCTTCACGCCCGGTAGAGCCGACGCTACGCAAGAGCAGACGGATGTCGAGTCTTTCGCAGTGCTGGAGCCGGCTGCCGATGGCTTCCGCAACTACTTCAAGCCCAAGCACAAGGCGACGGCTGAGGATTTGCTCATCGACAGGGCGCAATTGCTCACGCTCACCGCGCCAGAGTTGACGGCATTGGTCGGTGGCATGCGTGTGCTCAACACCAATTTTGACGATTCCAAGCATGGCGTCTTCACGCAACGTGCCGAGGCACTCACGAATGATTTCTTTGTGAATTTGCTCGACATGGGTACGACTTGGAGTGCGACATCAGATGCCCAAGACGCCTTCGAAGGCCGCGACCGCAAGACAGGCGTAGTGAAATGGACTGGCACACGTGCTGATCTCATTTTCGGCTCCAATTCAGAGTTGCGTGCGATTGCAGAGGTGTATGCCTGTGCAGATTCCGAAGCTCGGTTCGTTGCAGACTTCGTCGCTGCTTGGAGCAAGGTGATGGAGCTGGATCGGTTTTGATGGCCTGATCTCAGGCCCTATTAGTTAATAGAAGAGGTGATTCGGCAACGGATCACCTCTTCTGATTTGCGATGATCTCTTGGACTTCTGCTTCTGATTTTTTTGTCACTTTCGCGATCTGTGAGATCGAAAACCCCTCCTTTTCCATTTCAAGGATGAGTTCGATTTCTTTTTCGCCAGCGCCTTCTTTCTTGCCTTCTTCCTTTCCTTCTTTTATGCCTTCTTTTATGCCTTCTTTCATGCCCTCCTCTATGCCTCTTTTCATGCCCTGCTTCAACAAAAAAAGCTCCCGCTGCTTGATATCGGTCAAATAAATTCCAAAATCGTCATAGGCGTCTCGTTCTGCCTTCGTCCAGGTTTGTTGATCGGCATCGAGGTAGGCTGTTTTCAGGCCCTCGTCATCTACATTGCTGGGGATGACCTCCAAATTCTTGGCATTCTTGATGAAATAGGTCCACTTGTCCACCATTGTGACGAGCTCATCCTCTTTTTTGTCAAACTTTTTCAGCTCAATGAAGAAGTACTTTACGTCTTTCAGGAGGTTTTCTCCCGTTTCAGTGTCCATTGTCTGATGGGTAGAAAAGTAGTTTGGGTTTTGGGTGAAATCAAAATCCAAGATCCCGATGAAATAGGTGGGTCTGAGCAGGGGATAGTCGTCGCCACGATTGATTTGGGTAGAGTAGTCGCGGCTCACATAATACTGCACGCGCTTGTCGAAGCCTTCCAAGTCGGCGACCTGCAATTCGACAATGAATTTGCGGCCATCTTGGTCTGTGGCCTTCACGTCGAGAATGCTTGTCTTCCCGGAAGGTACGGGCGGAAAAAGATAAGGGTTCTCAACCGTGGCAGTCACCACGTGATTGGATCCATCTGTAAACAAAACCGCGTTGAGAAAAGAAATGAGCGTGACCGTCTTGTTGGCATTGCCAAAGATCTTGTGAAAAGCTACATCGTTCTTGACATCGACAAATTTCATGCTGCGGAGGTTTTCAGAGGCAAAGATAAGGGATTTTCTTCATTTGAGGGATGCTGGAGACGGTTTGTGCTGCTTGGAGCAAGGTGATGGAGCTGGATCGGTTTTGATTGATGCCTGTTCGCAGGCCCTAATCGCAAATAGAAGAGGTGATCCAGCAACGGGTCACCTCTTCTGATTTGCGATGATCTCTTGGACTTCGGCTGCTCATGTAGATCCCAAAATCGAATTTCGATCATGCATTCGGCGGATAAAAGTACTTCGTCCCGATCTGATCTTGGAGCATTCCAAAGACCCTTGGGCGCATTTTCATTGCCTCCACATTCAGAAAATCCCAAACTGCGACGCTGGAATCGCGGCAATTTGCGCTGTGCGATGCAGCCCTTAGTGGTTGACGATTACTTTCCGTGAAGTCGTTCCCTGCTCAGTCGCAATTCGAACGATGTAAATGCCATTTTCGCTCACCTGCAATTGCATCGTTTTGTCCGTGGCCTGGGTTTGAAATACCAGCTGACCCAGCGTGTTCCATACTGTAATTTCAGCATTGTCGGTTGGCATCAAGACGGTGAATTCTCCGTTCGATGGGTTCGGATAAATATAGATGCCTTCGTTGACTGCGGTGTTGATACTTGTGGGATTGACGGCAAATACTGCCCTGAACAGCGTGGAGGCATTGATATTGGGCTCGATGGCAATATTGGTATCGATGGCACTCAAAACTGCATTGGCATCCCAATAGGCAAAATTGTATCCTGGATTGGGAATTGCCGTCATTTTCACGGGATTGCCATCAAAATAGACGCCTGTCCAAGGGAGAGGTCCGGGTGTGATCGTGCTTATTTTAATCTGACCTGCTCCTGGGGGAAATACATCGAGTGTTACATTCACCTGCCCATTGAGCGTAAAATTGCTCTGGATATCATCGCGCACCTGCCCAGTTCTCACAGCAAGCTCAGACAAAAAAGTCTGATGATTGTTGCCAAAATCGGTCATCTGACCGTTGATGTTGTTGGGATCGCCCCAGCGGGCATACTCTTTGGGCATTTCGATCGCCGTTTGGTTAAACATCGCGTTTGCAACCGATGAAAGCCTCGTGTATTGATAGGAGGTGTTCATGAGGTCTGCATAGCGGTTGATGAAATACCTTTTGAAACGTGTGTTTTGAACACCTTTCAAAAAAACATTGATAAAAGGGTTGTTGGGATCGGCGGCGAGCACGTAGGCGATATGGTCATCATGAGCGGTCGAAAAACCAAAGGGATTCATGGATCCTTCGAGATCGATCAGGCAGAAACGCCAGCGAAAACCAGTTGTGTTGGAGCGATACAATTTAATATTGTTTTGCGGCCAGTCTACATTTCCAGCCCAAGTTTCGCCGATGATATAGTCGTTGTAATACTGCATGTCAAAATACCTGTCAGCATCGCTCCAGAAACTCGTGTCTGCAGGATTCAGGTTATTGAAAGCATTGTAGTCGGCATAGTATGGATCAATGGATCCTTCGACTGCGCGCAAAACATAGGCATTCCAAGCACTCAAGGAGAGGAGGTCCAAAGAGTCAGGATTGGCATTGTCGGCGACTTCAAAATATTCGGTATCAAATTTTTCCCTCAGTTCATACAATCCGAAATAGGCACCGTTGACGTATACCGATATCGGTCGCCATGCCGAATAATAATTGTCTGTCTCGGCGGCCATTCCTTCCACATGCGCGGCATCTTTGTAAGGTAGCGTGAGGTAATAGTTGCTGCCATTGCGTAGATACAGCTTGCTGAATTTGCTGCGTGAGGCATGGTTGGGAATGATCGGATAATAGACCGGCCCATCACCCAAAACAGAATGATCCAGCTCCACCCTAAAGGAATGCTGTGGATGCGAGCGGCTGCCTCCGAGGCCGCCATCGACCTGAATGCCAGCTTGCTGCGAGAAAATCAGTTGCTGTGCGGTGTCAAAATATTCCACATAAGCTGCTTTTTCCCAATCAAATTGCCAATTGTCAAAAATGCCTGAGGGGCCATATAAGTTTTGATTATTGGTGACAACCGACAAGACGGGCGTCACATGGCTCACGCCAAAGAGGTAAGTGGCAACAGCTGATTGGCTCGACAGTTGACTGGAAGAAAATGCTTTTGCTTTCAAAACGCTGGAATAGAATACGGGAATCGGCGTTCCGGTATAAAGCGTTGAATTGTTGTCGGGCTCGTTTCCATTCAATGTATATCTCACGCTAGTGCCTAGCCCATTAGGATTGCTGATGCTCACAGCAATCGGAGCATTGTAGAAGCCAGCCGGCATGGAAATCGTAGGCGGTGCAAGCGTGGTAGAAAATGGCTGCGAGCTATTATTGGTGGCTTCGGGTGTGCCGGTGGAGAAGAGGACAGCATTCGCAGAACCATCTGGAAATAGGCCCGTGCTGTTGTCTGGCTGTGTACAATTTATCGGTAATGAACTCAGGAGGGTTTGTGTCGAGTCGTAGAGGTAAACCGTTTCACCAGATGAAGAAATCTTAAAATTCGTATGCAGACGTTTGAAAGAATCTACCGGCTCCATGTAGGATGTAACTTCATCGTAGGCAACCAATTTCATGGAGCAATCGATGTAATCATAAACGGTGTTGACGTCGGTAGACACGACATCAAAAGCAAAGCTGGTGATGAGCCCTGGCGTGAGGCCCGATGCCGCAAGCTCATTGGCGGGAATGACCATTTGATTTTTGGCAGCCCAATACCAATTGCCATAGGGTGCAGGATAATCATAAGGGGAATTCTGCGCCGTACCCGTACCAATGACATAGTTGTTGAGTTTCAGATTTGGGCGTACCGCAACCTTGTATCCCAATTGTGCATCACAAATCGCCGAGCTGTAATCCTGAAAATTGAAAACGGTTGAATTATAAGGTGTAACGGTTTGGTTGAATACTGAGTTGGTCGTATAACCGACGGAGCTATATGAACACAGATTGAAGAGCAAAGAAGAAATGCCATCCCAATAGAAGGCGGTTGTGAGGTTGTGATTGTTCCATCCCACCACAGGGTTGTAATTCGTTTGGTTCAGTACATTCACAAACCCGGTGATGGGTTTGCGGTCTTTTCCGCTGCAAAAGACGATTCTGAACTCGCCAGGAAGCAATTCAATATTGGGGAAAGTCCATTTGGTAGGGTTGCCGGGGTCATCGGTCAAGGAATAATTCAGCAACTTTACGGTATCAATACCTCCGTTGTACAGCTCTACCCAATCTGGATAGTCTCCATTTTCATCTGCAATGCTGGTATAATTTCTATTGGAACCTTCATTGATGCGAATTTGGCCATAGGCCAGGTTCAGCATGCAGCAAAGCATGATCAGCAGGATTCTATGTGCAGAGTAACCCATAAAGCGTTTTTTTCAGTGAACCAGACGAAACAATCTTGTAATGATACCATTTTTTTTGATTGTTTTAGATGCATCTGAGCGAATGGTTCGCAACTACTTGCTCATGCCTTCGTTGGTGGTATCAACCAATTGCCAATGCGTGCTGTACATGTCGATGATTTCAGCAATCTCATTTTCCGAAATATCGATTTTGGATTCGGTTTGAGTTTGCAAATTTTTCAAGTTTGCCTCGATCCCAATCCCACTTGGGTAGTTGCTGATTTCCAGTACGCTGGTATTGATCAGTTTGTTATGGTCCCATTGATAATCTGCAAGCGTCAATTCGCTAAAAACGCAACAAGCACGGAAACCTTGAATCTTCTGTCTGTGTTTTACGATAATTGGGTTTCCTATCACTTCAAATTCTGGGACATATCGGTACGTTTTCCCCTCTGCAAGCCAAAGGTGAAACGACATGATCGCCGCACCGTTTGAAATTTCATTGCGTATCCCAATATCTTTGATGCCATCGAAATTATAGTCTTCGATATAAGCTTCCATGCTATGCGCCTTCGATAGCGTTGAGTCCTTTTGCTCGTAAATAGGCTCCCATTGATCATTTTTCAATTCGTAAACACTGAAAGTCGTCGTCGAGTCAAAGCGAATGACAATGGCATTTTGGATGTCTGCGTTGAGAAAGTTTCCAACCTTGATAAATCCGAATTCAGTGTTTTCCTCAAAGTTTGCGGGCGAATTTTCTTTGCGCAGTTGATTGTTGAAGTGCTCTTCGATAGGGGGTAGCTTGGTGGGCTTGTGGCATCCGACTAACACCGTTATCGCCAGCGTTGTCAATAGGAACCTAATCAGATCATTGTTCAGATTGGCGATTTCTCTGCGTTTAGGCATGAAAGTTTTCCAAAGCTCACTAGTCCTGTTATTGGCCAAACTCATCGTGGGTTGGATGCCGACCAACTTTTTTGAGATTAAGTTTTCTATTCTTGGCTTCATTTCAATGTTCTTGATTGGAATGGGTTCCTATCTTTTTCAGCATCAAATACCCGCAATCAATTTAGTTTTTTCCAAAATACTACTTTGTCGTCCCCTTCTTTCCAAAAGTCACGAATTACAGCTTCCTGATGGTAGCCCAATTTTTCATAGAACCTTCTCGTCATTTTGAATTCATTGGTTCCAGAGGTGTCTACGATCAAGATCCTTGCGCCTTTCGCGCTGAGTTGATCTTCAATATAGGCCATCATTTTACCGCCGATGCCTTTCCCTTGGATATCACTCCTGACCCCAATCGCATACAGATTGTAGGTTCCATCGGTGAGCTTTTCAGGTGCACAAAACCCGATAGCGATGGGTTTGTCGTTTTCGGTTGCAGTAAACCAGATTTCCTCTGTTTCTGGATTGTTGAGGAAATCGGCAATCAAAGGGTGTACGACAAATTCGTCAGGCGGCCATTTCATCTTGTGTAAAAGCGATCATCCTGTGCCATTGGCTTCCTTTTTCTAGCGCCCTGAGGTTTGCGACCGCCTGCCAGCCAGCGAAGGTCCAACGTTGGCCGGAGAGTT
>JANPHP010000372.1:0-5052 GCA_031424495.1 Bacteroidota bacterium
GAATGGACCGAGGTGATCCCGCATGATGCTCAT
Organism: Bacteroidota bacterium; assembly: GCA_031424495.1. Taxonomy (GTDB): domain Bacteria; phylum Bacteroidota; class Bacteroidia; order J057; family JADKCL01; genus JADKCL01. The sequence goes on from JANPHP010000372.1 coordinate 34, forward strand.
TAGGATGCCATAGCGGCAGAAACCATGCTTTTTCGTGATCAGCGTATTGATTTGCATGCTGTCTTTGGGCAAGATCGGTGCACCATGCGTGCGTACCCCCAGTTGGTATTCGCTCTTTTTGAGTTGCCAATTGTGCCAAAAAGCCATGAATCCCCATCCGCGCGGGCGCTTGAGGTAACCATCGTGGTAGGGCGAGCCATGCAGTACATTGGGGGCGCAGCAAGGGAACTGATCCCTAAAGATGATGTCAGGCGCGACCTTGCCTCTGGGTTTGCGCAAAATCGACTTGGGTTGATCGTAGTCGTTGTGAAAAAATGTAATCTTGGCCCGCTTGGGATCCTCTTCCTCCGGGACATAATAATCCCACCGCTTGCAATAATCGACCGCTAGGCCAGGATGTTTGTCCAGTTTTTTGCAAGCCTTGTCGCGGTTGGGGCGGGTGCCGAATACATGTTTATTGATGTGGACCTTTGCAGGCGGCTGCCAATTGGCCTCGGCGAAGACTTGGCAGACGCACAATCGATTGGTCTTTTTTTCAAAGAAAATGCCGATGCCGCAAAAGCGCTGATCTGGAGCAATGATGTTGCGGGCGTAGGTGGGGCTTGACATGCTGTGGTCCACGACGCGCACGGCCCACTCGGCCATGGGTCTGCCGGGCGGCGGGATCAAGAACATCACGTTTTCAGAAAGGCCGTTGTGGTTGCCCCCTTTGAGCAATACGCGGTTGTAAAGCGCTGTTTTCTGCGGATGGTGGGGCTGATCGTGCATGAGCGAATCGTGACGACTGCTCCATTCGGCTTGCATCTGCGCAGCGCCCATGAGCGCCTTAGAATTGGCGACCGGCGCCAAATGCATGCTGTCGCGCACAAAATTGATGCGTCGCAAAATGGCATCTTGAAATTCGACGCCGCGCTGCGCATGAACGGAGAAATGGGCCAAGATCAGGATGAACATTCCCCCAAAAAAAAGTCGCAATAGATTCAGGGATTTCTCGTGAGGCATTTTGGGGCAAGGGTCAATGGCGCAAAATTAGAGAAAAATCGGAAAGATGGGCGGCCGCTTTTTGGGGGATGGGGGAGCCCGTGGCCCATAATCCCAGATACTTTAATATGTGGTAGCCTGGTCGCACAGCCTTTTAGACATCCGCCGCCCCCGCTCCTTAAGCGGGACATGCGCCGGCGGCACATCGATAACCCTATCCCGCACGGATTGTGCGGGACGGGTTCGTTACCTCAAAATACTTACCAAAACACTATTGCAATCCGCCTAAGCGACCTAACTTCGCGGCACAGATGGCTGAGACCCTTCATACACGTATTTGCATCATCGGCGCGGGGCCGGGTGGGGCTGCTGCGGCCTTGTTTTTGGCGAAGCAAGGCATCGATTGCTTGCTGGTCGACAAGGCGAGTTTTCCGCGCGACAAGATTTGTGGGGATGCGCTCAGCGGCAAGGTCGTCGAGGTTTTCAAAAAGCTTGATCCAGCCATCGTGGATCGGATTGCGGGCGATCCGACAGCTCTGGGCTCTTGGGGCGTGACCTTTGTCGCGCCCAACCGCAAGGGGCTGCGGGTGCCTTTCAAGAAAGAATTTGACAAGGCCCGGCAGCAAAGCCCGGGTTTCATCGCCAAGCGCATCGACTTCGACAATTTTCTCGTCGAGGAGTGCCGTCGTCATCAAAGGATTCAGCTCATCGAGGGCATGGGCTTGCAGGAATTCAGCAGAAAAGACGGCAAGTGGATCTGCACCACCGACGACGGGCGCACAGTGGTCGCTGATCTTGTGATTTGCGCCGACGGTGCCCATTCGCGGTTTGCGAAGCAAATCGGCGGCATGTCGGTCGAGCCCGAGCACTATTGCGCTGGGCTGCGTGCCTATTACAAAGGCGTGAAGGGACTCGACCAAGACAATTTCATCGAGCTACACTTCATCAAAGACTTCCTGCCCGGTTATTTCTGGATATTTCCCCTCCCCAATGGGCAGGCGAATGTAGGCGTGGGCATGCGCAGCGACAAGGTGAGCGCCAAAAAGGTCAATCTCAAGCAGCAGATGCTGAACCTCATCGCCAACGATCCGGTGATGAAGGAGCGTTTTGCGGATGCAGAATTGGTCGGTGGCGTAAAGGGATTTGGGCTGCCGCTCGGCTCCAAAAAGCGGCCGATCTCGGGTGAGGGTTATATGCTGGTGGGGGATGCAGCCTCCTTGATTGATCCTTTCACGGGTGAGGGGATCGGCAATGCTTTGTATTCGGGCATGTTTGCTGCTTTGCAAGCTGCAAAATGCTTGGCAGCCGACGATTTTTCGGCCGCAACGATGCAGGCTTATGATGTCGCCGCCTATGGCCGCCTTTGGGAGGAGCTCAAACTTGGCCACCGCATGCAGCGCCTGGTCAATTATCCTTGGCTGTTCAACCTCGTCGTGAACAAAGCCCAGAAAAACAGGACTTTACGCGAGACGATTTCCTGCATGTTTGACGATCTTGATTTGCGTGAGCGGCTCAAGAATCCATTTTTTTACTTCAAATTGTTGTTTTCGAAATGAGCAGTACAGAAACATTGGAGGAAACTGCGACCCCAGGTGGGTTCAACTCCCGACGCAACAGCCTGTTTATCGTGATCGGTGCGGCACTGATCATGCTGGTGATATTGCTTTTTCAGTGGGTGCTTACCGACGACAGCTATGTGGCCGACGAATTGCAATGGCGTAAACTGCGCAATGAAAATTTCAAGACGGGGGGCGATTCGCCGATTCCTGACAGCCTCAAGGCGGCTTTTGACAGCTTGGATTGGTTTCCAGTCAAGCGTGAGTTTCGCATCACCGCACGTTTTGAAGACAATCCTCAATTTCAAAGGATAGACATGCCACGCAGCAAGGCTGGCCCAGAGAGTTATATCATCGCAGGCTGGGCGCATTTCACGATTGCGGGCCAAGCCTGCAAGCTCACCTGCTACCAAGCCAATCCCAAAGACAGCAAAACGCTTTTCATTCCCTTTCGTGACCTCACTTCAGGTGAAAGCACCTATGGAGGCGGGCGTTACATCGATACCCGCCGCGCTGAAACCCGCGTACCGCTTGATTTTAACCGGGCCTACAATCCTTATTGCATCTACAATTACGACTATGCATGCCCCGTGCCACCCGAGGAAAACCGTTTGCCCGTGGCCATTGAGGCAGGCGAACGAGATTTTCATTGGGAGGAGACAACAAATAAGCCGACGCCATCGTTGTAACGGAATGCTACTGCATTGGGCATGATGGTCTTATCGTATTTGTCTGATGATGACAGTGGTTTAGGACGAGCTCAAAGCTTCAAAATTCAATTTTATGGAACTTCGCGAAAGAAATTATCGGTCGAGACTCGGCAGCAAGCGCAGCACCAAAGCCAAGCGTGAGGGCGATTACGAGGAAGAAAACAACCGTCCCTTGACCGATCGCGAACGATTTAGTATCACAAGCCGCATCGAGCGCAAGCAAGTCGATTATACCCACATCATCAAAAAGTGGGCACCCGTCGTGGCAGCCGCAGCAGTTGTTTGGTGGCTGATTTCCAATTATTTACTTTAATTTATTTAACAGCGATTTCGGGCGCTTGCCTGCGAGCGAGACTTAAACCGTCGCACTGAAAAGGACGCCATCCGGCACTTTTCGCGCCAATCGCGCATCAAAAGCCATACAGACATTGCGCACAAACGGTTTCCCCTTTTCCGTAATCTGAAGGCTGCAATCGTTGATCGCAATAAGGCCATGGTCGAGCATGGGCTGCAGGCGCACGCGTACGTCACTCATGCCATGTACATGGGCAGCGGTCGTGCACCAGCGTGTGGCGTGGCGACACATCAGGTTCAGGATGTGTTGTCGGTAAATGAGGTCCTCGGCGGTGTGGACGTGGCCTTTGAAGATGGGCAAATGCCCGCTTTGCACGGTGGCCAAGTAGTCCTCGACTTTTTTCAGGTTTTGCAAAAATCCAGTCCACGCATCGCCGATGGCGCTCACGCCCAAGCCTACGCTCAGGCGGGTGTGCATGGGCGTGTAGCCCATGAAGTTGCGGTGCATCGTCCCTTCGGTATAGCTTTGCCACAGCGCCTCGCTGGGCAATGAAAAGTGGTCCATGCCGATTTCAAGGTAGCCCTCAGCCTCCAACATTGTGCGGCCGAGTTCATACAAGGCGCGCTTCTCCTCACCCGTGGGCAGGTCGAGTTCGGTGAATTTGCGTTGGCTGGGCTTGATCCAGGGTACGTGGGCATAACTGTAGAGCGCGATGCGGTCTGGACGCAGCAAGGCCACCTTTTGGATGGTGTCACGGATGCTTTCCAGCTTTTGCAGCGGCAGCCCATAAATCAGATCATAATTGATGGATGTATAGCCGATATTGCGGGCCTCGGTGGTGATTTTCTCCACCGTCTCAAAGGTTTGGATGCGGTTCACAACCTCCTGCACCCGCGGGTCAAAATCCTGTATCCCAAAACTCACGCGCCTGAATCCCAAGTCATACAATACCTGCAAATGCGCCGCTGTTGTATTGTTGGGATGCCCTTCCAGCGAATATTCGGGATGATCGACAGGCTCACAATCAGTCAAGATGCCTTGGATCAGCCGCTGCAAATTGGTGGGACTGAAAAAGGTGGGCGTGCCGCCGCCGAGGTGCATCTCCGTGATGCGGGGCCTTTGCGCGAATGTATTGCGGTAAATGGCCCATTCCTTCAGCAGCGCATCGATATAGACCGACTCGACCGCGTGGTTCACGGTGATGCGCGTATTGCATCCGCAATAGGTACACAAGCTCTCGCAATAGGGGAGATGGATGTAGAGGCTGATGCCGTCAGAGGCGTTTGAAGCCTGAAAAGAGTCCCGCACGAGCGCCAACCATTGCGCCTCAGTCGGTGGAGTGCCGTCCCAATAGGGCACCGTCGGATAACTCGTGTAGCGAGGCCCTTGCACGTTGTATTTCGCCAACAATGAACGTTCCATAATGCATACTTTGATCGGCGCAAAGGACGGGGCTCAATTAGGAATTAGAAATGAG
>JANPHP010000373.1:0-36932 GCA_031424495.1 Bacteroidota bacterium
CGCCGCACCTCGGTCTGGCCGGGAATCTCTTCGACCGTCGCCATGCATTGCTTGAAAAATCTAAGGCGATCATCGCCGAGCACAATGCGATTTTGGTCACGCGTCGTGACCAGCAAATTTTCTTTGAGGCTTTGCTGCGCGATGAGGAACCAAATGAAGCGCTCAAAGCTGCTGCAGCACAATACAAAAAGGCTGTCGACGACAAATGAATTTCATCACAGTTCCGCTTAGCGGTACCCACAGCAAGGCTGATTTTGATTGCGGAAAAGAGTTGCTCAATCGTTATCTGCATCAGCAGGCACGACAGGATGTCGATAGGCGGCTAGCCGTGTGTTTTGTGACGGCAGGAGCAGACCAGGTCGTCACTGGGTATTATACCTTGTCGAACGCTGCTATCAGAAGGGATCTGTTGCCGGATGAAATCATCAAAAAGCTACCGAGTTCATACACTGACTTGCCTGTTACATTGATGGGGCGGCTGGCCGTGGACAAATCAAAGTTCGGAAAAGGCATGGGTGGCCAACTGCTGATCGATGCCTTGAAAAGAGCTTATATTGTCTCGACATCAAGCATCGGCTCAATGGCCGTTGTCGTGGATCCGATCGATGAAGAGGCCATTGCATTCTATCAAAAATTCGGATTTATTATGCTTCCAGACAGCGGGAAAATGTTTCTTCCCATGAAAACCATAGCCAAATTGTTCGGCTAACATCGGTGGCCAACGATCAAATATGGGCCTTGTAAATGAGCTGCTCAGTAGCTGGATTGTTCCGAGCCCCACCCCAATAGGACATTGACCAAAGCGCTGCATCCCGCACTCCCCCACCAAACGAATTCCAAATTGCCGAGGACGATCCTGATCCAGGATTGCAAATCCCCCCGCAACTGTTAGTTCGCAACTGCTGACGGCAATCCAGTATCCCCCAATTTCTAATTCCTAATTTCTAATTTCTTATCTTCCCCCAAACGTTCTCAACCCCAAGCCGTGCATAACTTCACATTGTAACCCGCCTGCGATGCATTACCTTTGCGACCGTCTGCCGCCAAATCCCCGGCACCCCTAAAATATCAATGGCATCTACACCCCAATTCAGCAAGAGTCTCGCGACGCTGCAACTGTCGCCTATTGTTTCCATTTCTGAGCGCGCCCGTTCGTTGGCACCCGAGTTCATTGCCCGCACAGGCGAGGACTTCATCTATTTCCAGCGCGGCGAGATTAATTTCCCCACGCCTGACTACATCACCGCCGCTTGCGGCAAGGCACTCGCCGCTGGCCTCACCAAATATCCAAAATCAGGCGGCGAGACCGTCTTCAAGGAAGCCATCGTGCGCAAGATGGCCCGCGTCAATGGCGCCCAAAACCTCAAGGCAGACGATGTCATCGTCACTTACGGCGGACAGGAAGCCCTCGAACTCACCTTCAAATTGTTTGAAGGTCAGCGTGGTGCAGGCTTCGCCCCTTGCTGGAGCTGCGTCATCGAGAACTTCGTTCCCTATTGCCAAATCGATTTTGAAGAAGTCCCCCTCAATGCTGACTTCTCGGTGAATTATGAGGCGCTCGATGCAGTCCTCGCGACAGTCGCATTCTTTTACCTCAACACCCCGCAAAACCCCACCGGCAAGGTATTCACCAAAGCCGAAATCACCGCCATCGCCGACCTCTGCGAAAAGCATGGCGTGTACATGATCAGCGATGAAGCCTATGAGCGCATCGTGTTTGATGGCATCGACTACTTCAGCCCGATGGCCCTCAACAAGGATTTTATCATCGGTTGCTACACCCTGAGCAAGACCTACGCCATGACCGGATGGCGCCTTGGCTATATTGTGTGCCGCGAACCCAAGATTGCAAAGATGTTGCGCCTGGGCGATTACAGTCAAACGGCGGGTGTCGTCACCTTCCTGCAATATGCAGGCGCTGAGGCCCTCGACAACACGGCGGCTGAGGAAGCTTTCCTCACGCCGATCTTGGTCGAATATGAAAAACGCCGCGATTATCTGTATGAAGAATTGTGCAAAATCGAAGGCCTGAAAGTGAATCGCCCGCAAGGCGCATTCTATTTCTTCCCTGACTTCTCAGATTTTGTGCCCGCCCATATCCCGGCCACGACCCGCACGCAATATGTCTTCCAAAAAATGATGGACGAGGGCGTCGCCACCGTCTTTGGCTTGGCATTTGGCCGACATTTTGGCGGAAGCTTGCGCCTTTCATTTTCCTGCACCGACATGGCCGATATTGCGCGTGGCATCGCCCGCATGAAAGTCGCCTTGGAGAAATGCAAGGAAGTGCCGACGGCGATGTAAATCCAGTCTGCAATCATAAAACCGTCGCCGAATATGGAAACAGGGCTAGCCCAGTTTCCTAATTCGGCGACGTTTTTTTTTGATTCGCGCTCGCGATTCCGAAAGCCAAGAATCAAAGGGCAGGTTCCTGATAGACAGATGCGTCTAGCATTCGCCCAACAATTCTAAAAACTATAGAATAGCCCGCAATTCATGCGGGGCTTGTTTTGCCCTTGCTGACCATTCAGGTTTTGTACGACCGGCAGTTGGCCCGTGATGTTCAAGGAGAAGCGGTTGAGGTAGACCTCGACGCCCCCCGAAGCAAAGGCTGCGATGCCACCGGTATTGCGTTCGCGAACTGCTTGATATTGATCGGGTCGCGCATACTCAGCATAACCACCTACAAAGGGCAGCAAAGCAAAGCTTCCCCTTGTCCATTGCCAATAGACATTGCCCGAAAGATTGTGGCGATCGGCAAAATGGTAATCGAGGCCATTGGTCGTGGATTTCCGGTAATTGTAGTCCAATCCGCATCCCAAGCGGCCTTTGCGCAGGAGGTAACTGAGGGCGGCCATTCCCGACCACGCGCCCGTGCCGGGCATGATCAGCGGCTCATATTCGCTCACGATGGCGGGTTTCCACTTGCCCGTCGGCGCGCCCATTCCCAGGCCCGCAAACAGCCGCTGTTTCCAGCCCGTGGCGCTGGAATCCACGTGTTGCAGCACCTGATAATACGCCAACACCGATGCATCACCCATCCCACGAATGCGCTGATCGATTTTGCCGTCGTTGTAGGCCGTATTTTGCGCAATAGGTAGCAGCATTTGAATGCGCCACTTGGGATTGGGGCACCACCGCGCCCACAATTCCGTCGTGATATAGGTCTCTCGGTCGGCACCTTTTACCTGCCCATCCCTGTGCGTATGATGGCCGACAAAGTCTCGGTATCTGAACCGCAAACCGATCTGGTTTTGGTTGTAGGTGGGATTAAGACCGACGCTGTAGCCGCAGAGGTCACAGGCCCAACCTGGGGCAGCCGTTGCGATAGCAAAGGCTGCCCATATTAGGATCTTTTTCATTGGATTGCGCCGCTCATTGACCATCTGGTCCTACAAGAGACGATAGGTTGCGCACTCAATTCACATGCAAATGGGCGTGCTCATCATAGGTATTGCCTGCCACGTCGGTGGCTTCGATATGCACCTCGATATTGACGCCAGCAGCAGTTGCCACGACGTAGCTACCTGTCACAGTGGCACTTGTGCCGGAGACTGCAATGGTTTTTGTGTACAATTCAGAATTGTCAGAGACCAGCGTAACCTCGATGACCGCCTCCGACAGGGCCTCGTCGTCGCCGACGGTGCCGCTGATATTGATGGTGTCACCGACATTGAATGCAGCGCCATCGAGCGGCCCGGCTACGGTCACAGTAGGAGGGGTTTTGTCCTCTTTTTTGCAGGCCGCAAAAAAAGTCATGACAGAAAATGCAAATACAGCCAGCACAATATGTTGGAATTTCATATTCAATCGAATTAAAAATGTGAAATGATAAATGACAAAAACAACAGGTGAAAAGCAACTTTAAGCTGTTGGTGGATGCCAGATATCGCGCTCATTTCCAGGGCTGAGCGGGGAATCTTCAGCTGGCGGGTATTTCAATGCTAGTTGGGCAATGCGTTGCGTCTCGTTGATCTCGTGCAATAAAACGACAAGCAATTCCTCAGTCATCACCCTTGCAATGGGGTTGGCTGGGTCGCTGGGATTGGACTCCCGCGCCATCCGGCCGAGTTGGCAGCTACCCTTGCAGCAATTCTTTGGCTGATCCTTGAATCGGCAAACTTCGCTGGCATAGTAGTTTTGATTGGCGTAAAAGATGAGCGAGGGCATGGCAGGACGCAGCACTACCAAGAGGTAGAGCATCACCATCGTATATGCCCAAGCATTTCGCATTCGACAAAAGACTCTGATTTTTTGGTGAATGTCAAGGAAATTTTGCGCTGTTGTCGTGCAGCAATCTTTCTTTGTGGATGCACTTTTGGGGACGCAAAATATGGTTCCGTTTTTAAACGTAAGATTTTTCCAACAGGAATTCGTTGGCGACGTGAGGTTGAAATGCGCATCTTTCACAACATGAAAATTCTGGGCAATGCGCATTCTATTGGATCATTGACCATGCAATGCGGCTTGCTGATGCTTCTATGCGTTTTTGGACAATTGGATCAAGCTGCATGTGAATTTTGGCGAATGAAATACGCAATCAGATCGAGCTGCATCACCCACGCCGTTCCAAAATTTTTTCCTGGTACAAAGGTGATTTCACCGATGGTCGTCGCCTTCATCCACCCTTACAGCCCGCAACCGATTTCAGCCAAGGCGCGCCTGGATTATCTCGACTAGGATTGGTCGCTCAACGGCCGTCGTTGAAGCGGGCATTTTGGCAGGTAGCCAATGCGGGTAGGAGGCATGCTATTATTTGTGGGAATCTTGTGTATGCAAATAGCCGAAATGCTGATTATCTTTGCAGCATGGCTACGCAGCAGTCCTATTCCGTCGGTACCCTCACGCGCTACATCAAGCATCGGCTTGAGAGCGATCCTATTTTGCAGGATGTCTGGGTCACGGGCGAGGTTTCCAACCTCACGCAGCACGGTTCAGGGCATGTCTATTTCAGCCTCAAAGACGATGAGGCGCAGATCAGCTGCGCGATGTTCAAGCCCGTCGCGATGCAGTACCTGCGGCGCATGCCCAAGCACGGCTCCAAAGTGATGGTGCGCGGCGAATTGAGCATTTATCCACCGCGAGGCAGCTACCAACTGATCGTGCGCGAGCTGCAATTGGCTGGCGAGGGCGACCTGCATCAGCGATTTCTGGCGCTGCGTGACAAGCTACTCGCCGAGGGCCTCTTCGAGCAGGCCTACAAAAAGCCCCTGCCGCGCTATCCACGCGTGATCGGCGTCGTCACATCGCCCACAGGCGCTGTGATCCGCGACATCATCGACACGCTCAAGCGCAGGTTCCCGCATGTGCAGGTACTGCTCGCACCTACGACGGTGCAGGGCGATGCAGGCGCAGACGCGATCGTGCGCAGCCTGGCCATGTTGAATCAATTGCCGCAGCTCGATGTGATCATCCTCGCAAGGGGAGGAGGCTCTTTGGAAGACCTGTGGTGTTTCAATGAGGAGCGGGTCGCGCGGGCGATTTTTGCATCCGAAGTGCCTATCATTTCAGGTGTGGGGCACGAAACCGACACCACAATCGCCGACTTCGTCGCCGATGTGCGGGCGGCGACACCCACGGCTGCCGCGGAGCTGGCAGTGCCGGTGGCCACTGAACTGCGGGCTGGACTCGTGCAAGCCGAGTTGCAGCTTTCGCGCAACCTGCGGCACTTCATCGAGGTGCGGCAGCAGATGCTCGACGATTGTCAGCGGCAGCTGGAAAGCAGCCTCTTGCATCAATTGGAGCGCATGCGGCAGCAGGTCGACCACCTGGAGGGGCAGGCGATCAGCCGCGTGCAAAGCGCCATTGCTTTGAAACGGCAGAGCATCGACAATCATGCCCTGCAACTAGGGCAGACCACCTTGTCCATGATCGACGGTCATCGCAACACGCTGGATAAGATGGAATTGCAATTGCAAAGCTTTGATTTCAGGAGCGTGCTCAGTCGGGGCTTTAGCCTCACGACCAAAGGAGGCAAGCTTGTCACTGACGCTGCAGATTTGCAAGTCGGCGACCGCATCACGACGCATTATGAAAAAGGAAAATCCATTTCACGTATAGAAAACCATGAAGAAGAAGCCCGCTGAGGAGGAAACCTTCTCGTTAGAGGAGAAATTGAAGGAGATCAGGGAGATTTTGCAAAAAATGCAGGTCGGCGCCAATGATTTTGACGAGAACATCAAGCTCTTCAGTCAAGGCACAGCCCTGATCGCTACTTGCCGCAAATACTTAGACACAGCCGAAGTTTCCGTGAAACAGCTCATTAATGGTCCCGATGGGCCTGAAACCAAAGATTTCGAATGAGTTTTTCCCCACCCAAAGTTACTTTTGGGGATTTTTTTCCCTTGACGGCAGATGGGGACTGCTTAACTTTGTGCTTTGAAGAATTATATACTACTACCTAATTTATTGTGACCCATGGTTATTGAAGGAAAATTGCATTCCAAGTCCGACACGGTAGATGTTTCGGAAAAGTTTAAGAAGCGTGATTTTGTGGTGGAATATGTGGACAATCCACTCTATCCGCAGTACGTGTCGTTTCAAGTGAACCAAGATCGTTGCTCGTTGATGGACAATTTTGTACCTGGCGACAAGATCGAAGTGACCTTCAATCTCCGTGGCCGCGAGTGGATCAGCCCCCAAGGCGAGAAAAAATACTTCAACACGTTGGAAGCTTGGCGCATCCAAAAAGTGGAGTCTGCAGCTGCAAACCCAGCCTCCAACACTGGCGCACCGGTTTACAACATGGCCGACATCGCCAGCGAATCTTCTGACGATCTCCCATTCTGATTCTGACATTGATCGTTCAACGCTGCGTGGCCTTCTAGGTCCTAGCTTGATCGAAGTGCAAGATATGCAAAGCCGCTTCCTTCCGGGGCGGCTTTCCGTTTGTTGGATGCCTGAACGAGATTTTGAAGAAGTATAGATGGTATCCTACAGTTGCAAACGCCTCGTAGGCTTCGTACGCTTCGCACGCTGCCTCGCTCTCAGGATCGATCGCTAGACCCTACTCCGCATAGGCGGCCAATGCGTCCAACTGCGCTGCAATCTTGGCGATCCATTCCCGTTGCACACGAAAGTTTTCTCCATGATTGGTCGCTGCATCGTATTCATTTTGAACGGCATAGCTCGCTTGGATGATCTTGTTGGCTGCTTGGTCGATGCCGCTTCTTCCCAGTCGGCAAGGATCAGGATGCTCTGCAAAAAATTTGCGGAGCAGACGCGCATGGATCTCGGTGATGTCAAAATGAGCCTGCTCATGGGCAAGCAAATTGTTGGTCGGCTCCTTGACCCAAGAGCCCGTGGGAACGAAAATCGCGTAGGCGGTGAGCTGAAAACCGCGCCAGTCGCAATTCCAACTGAAGGTGATTCCTGACTCGGTGAGCGCGTCCATATTGCTGGAGCGGTCAGGTCTCGCTTGAAAATTGGCCCATTGCAGCCTGAAATCAGGCTTCCATCTGATTTCATCACCGATGAGGTCTTCATTGCCCGTCGGCTTGTAGGCGACAGGCAATGCACGCGTAGCAAAAATGGGCAACGCCAAAGCCAAGAGTAACAAGCCACGCAAGATTTTGGATAGAGCAGACTTTTCCATGATTCACCGCTTTAGACCTTTAAACTACAAAAACGGTGCCGAGGTTACAGGAATTTTTGCAGCCTTCTGCTTTGCAATTGATATGACTGTGGGCGCTTATTGCAAAGATGTGCCTAGCCTTTTTACGCTAAGGGGTTCATAAACAGGTTTCTATCAATGCTGGACGACGAATTTCTGAGTGACTTGCTGGTTTTCTTTTTGAATTTTTAGGATATAGACGCCATTCTGCAATTGATCGGTTGGCAACCGATGAACAGGTTCAGCAACAGTCGTTGAGACCAACTGACGCCCGGCAACATCATACAATTGAACTGAATATTCAGCCTTTGCGACATGCTCAAACGAGATGTCCAAATGAGCGTGTGCAGGATTGGGAGCAATGCTAAATGCGGGGGTCTGGGCTGCTAATTCGACACCCACAAACGTCCCGTTGCAATTGATCATCAAGGAATCCAGCAAAAAAGCATAGTACTTGGTCTTGCGCCAGTAGTCAAATGAAAGCGTGGTGATATTGGGAATAGCCCAGCGAAACCATCCATTGCAATTGGCAGCCAGTGGATTCACGACGTTTCCGACGGTCGCATAGCTGCCTTGCGTCGGGGTGATGCTATTGGGCATGGTCGGCACACCATTGATACGGAAATTTGAAAATGTTTCTTCGGGTCCGGGCGAGGGTACGTCATCGTCCAAGTCCCTGATGAGCAATTGCAGGTCGGCAACGGGAGACGTGAAGCTCAACGTGACCGACAGCATAAGCGAGGTATCGAGAGTAGGGTAGGGGATCAAGACCGACCCCATTGGATGGCCGTTGGAAAGTGGACCTCCGAACCCATTGTCGTTGAGGTGGTGGCTGAGTGTCGACGTGAGGCTCACATCATTGGGAGCGCCCTCGCAGAGGGTAAAGCTGCTATTGCTCAAAAATACGGAGCTTGGAGGAGTCCAAGAAAAATCGGAAACAAATAGATTTTGGCCAGAAACGCAGGCAATGAGGGATAGGAGCAAGGTGATGGTGGAGTAGATTTTTTTCATTTTAGACGTTATCGATCAATCAAATGTATTGCAGGGTGCGGACACGATCACGCGTTTCTCAAATTTAAGATGGAAATCCAAACAAAATCAGTGCTAGTTATCATTTGGTCCCTTGGGCAGGACGGATAGACCATTTCAACTATCAAATGGTCCAGCGGGTCCCACTTTCATTTTCCGAATAGCAGCAAGGCCGTTTCAGCCTTCATTCGCAACGGCTATCCGAAATGACAAAGGTCATAGTTTCCTTCGCGGTCAAGGCGCAGATTGCCGCTGCCCAGCAAATTGGTTTTGCGATGGCACTGAAAGTCTTCCAAATTGCAGTCAATTTCCGATGCTATGAAACGCTTAAAACTAGGCAGCGCGTGGATCACTGGTGCGAGTCATCGCGGATTGGACATCAACAATCAAGATGCTTTGGCCTCATTTGTATCGCCCGAATTGATCGTAGGAGTGGTCGCAGATGGATGCGGAGCGGGAATGCACAGTGAAGTTGGCGCCCAACTTGGCGCTCGTTTTGTACTCGATTTTTGCATCCGCAATTGCAAGCAAGGACCGTTTGATGCGGCGCTATTGCTACAAGCGCTGATCGAGTACCTGCATCAACTCTGCGACATTCAGCAGCCGCGCGACCGCAATGCATTCATCGAGGAGCACTTGCTTTTTACGCTTCTGGGATTCATCGTGCGCCCACAACAAACGGATATCTTTTACGCTGGCGACGGCTATATGCAGGTGAATGATAAGCTCACGAAACTCGACCATGGCAATCGACCTCCCTACATTGGCCAACATCTGCTCGGGAAAAAGGCGACCTTGCTCACTGACAAGCTCGCCACGTCATCCTTGGATCGGCTGCTGATCGGCACGGATGGATTGCGCGATCTGCCGACGCCGATCTCCGAACTTTTTGATGATCCCGACAATGTACACAACCCAGTAGCCCTCCCGCGCTACCTGACAACACTCGCGCACGCAGGCGTGCTCAAGGACGATGTCGCAGTAGTTATGCTGGGCGCCTGAACGCGCCGATCAATGAAAAAGCTGCCCGTAGACAGCTTTTTCATGCATTAGGCCCATATTGAAGGCTCCATTTTCAGCTGAAACGATCAAAAACAAAACCACTTCTTGCGCACGCATACATCGATGCGTGCGATGCGTGGGGAATTGAGATTGCCTTTCGTTTGGAAAATCTGAGTGCCATTTGCGTCATCGAGCGTGAGCACGATGTCGGGCCTGGAATCAGGATCGGCTCCAAAATCAGCTGCCGAATAGGGTATTTTGTACCTGCCCTTGCCATCGGTTTTGGCGGGCTTGCCGAGGTCGCAATCACCATCTGGTGTGTTGGCGACGGCCTTTACGCTGATGCCAGCCATCGCGACGCCACGGGTATTCTTCACAAATCCCCAGACCAAATAGCCTTTGTCTTGCGGTTGGTCCTCGCTGGGCGGCGGACCTTCGAGCGTGGGCTCCTGTACCTCGGGTGGCGGACAGTTCGCGTCCTTGAGCACGAGTAGGCGCGTCAAGGTCTGCGCGGGTGCGATGGTCACGCCTTTGCTGTCTTGTAGCAAGACCACTTGCTGGGCATTGGAGACTGTGAGAACCAATGGTTTGCCTTTGTAATGCTCAGCAAGCTTGCTGGCATCGTTGATCGTGAGCGCAAACTGCCCATTCGGGTCGGTACAAGTATAACCTAGGGGGCGCTCCCATTTCTGCTCAACATTGAAAAGCGAAATTGTGAGCCCCTCTTGAGGTTCCCCAAGTGTATCAACCACAGTGCCGCGCAGCACCATTTCGTCGGGCTTGGCCGATGGTACAGAATTGCTGGCTCGGGTATGCTGCGCGCGGATCGCTTTGGCCTCCGCGGGAGCCTGCGCGATGCGTTGGTTCAGCGCCTGCCTACTTGGATGATCCTTGGGATATTTTTGAGCAAGCCGTGTCTGCTCGCGGCGATTGGCAGCATCGCGTGTCGCATTGCGTTCGAGCGCAGCCTCATAGCCCTCGACACGCAAATCCTCGACCTTGGCCAGCCCGTCCAAAAGCTCTTCAGAGCGGTCTTGAACTGTTATATTTTGATTTTCCATCTGATGCGAAATTGAAATGAATTGTTCCTAAACTTTTGGATTCCATCGCGGCTCAAAATCACCCCTTGCGATTGCCCGTGCTGAATTCGTAATTGCTGAGGTACCCCGGACAATCGCCATTGCTCAGGATGTTTTCAATATTATTTGCAAATGCGCGCCGCAACCCGAATGCAAACAAACAATGACTACTCTGATTTCCAGTCGTACTATTGATCATTGCCAATGAAATCAAGGAAAGGAAGGTTCCGGTCCAGCCTTCTTGGAAGCGGTTGTCAGCTGTGCGCACCGTGATCCCTGCCAGCAAGGCATTGCAAATGGCATAATCCACCGAAATCAATTGAGGTTCCTGCAAATTGCCAATGAGGGCCAAGCCTTTGCATTCCAATTGATTGGAGACAAATGATAGGTCGTCGAGCGTTGCAATCAAGCAGGACGAAAGCGTAAGGTCGATCTCCAAATTGCGCTGATCCAGCAGCACTTGGTTGTCATTGAACATCACATTTCCACCCGGCAGGTACTGCAGTCCCAAAAGGAGGAGATTGGCTTCATTCAAACCAGCATTCGTCGTGCCTGGAATCTGATTGGTGATTCCTGTATTGCCTGGCAGACTGGAAAGCGATGGTTCCACAAGACGGCGTAGCATGTCTTGAGATACGCCGAGATTGAGTATGAATACCGTCCCAGCGATGAGCGTGAGCACATTCCTGAAGTCCAGATCCTGCGATGTCAAGGTATTGCCTACGACTGAAACAGGTCCCATGGCGATCATGAAAAGCGCTTGCCCGAGCGGTTGAACCACAATATTGTCGTGGATTTGCGCTGCCGGCAATCCGTCGGATATTACTTCGCTCGCAATGATATCGATGAAATCGGTCTTGATCGCAAAGGCAATAAAGATGCCTCCACGGCTGCCCAGGCGCGTCTGACTATTCAGATTGATGCCCAGTTCGCCCATATCGAGTTCTGGACCATTCTTGAGTATGCGGTTGCGAGAAATTGAAAATTTCTCGCCGGTCATGATATAGATGCCGCAGACAGGCTCGATGCTGCTCTTGCCACAATCCCGCACGAGATTGTCGACGATCACGGCCTCATTGAGCTCGGCCATGACGACACCACCATAACCCACGCGCAAGGCATTGCGCGTCTCGCTAGGGATCTGCTGCGCGCATTTTACGATTTGATTCTCGTTGAGCAACAGGTCATTGACGATGTAAACCAAGCCATCTTGGTTTTGCGGCGCCACAAAAAAGCAGAGCGTGCCGACGCCCGCCAGCCCCATGTCGCTGATGTAGTTGCGCTCGATCTGTATCTCATACAAGGTCGACTTGAAATGTTGCATCAGCACTGCAAGTCCGAGCGGGTTGATCGATTGGGGGTTGAGGTCGCCGCTCACCATCGCATTGCGGTGGATCTGATCCAAAATGCCTGCCAACTGAGTATCTTGTTGTCCAGTATCGATGATGCTCGGCAAGTGGCCCAGCGTGATGCCATTGCTGCCGCCACCAACAATCTTATTCTCCAACAAGCACACCCGTTCAGATGAACTTCCGATTTGGATGCCCCCGAGTGCGAGGTAGGTGGCTGGTCTTGGCCAGCCACCCATATTGTGCAGATAACCCCACATCAAAAACACGTAAAGCACGAGCGGGTCGTTGTTGAGGTTGTCGGGCTGATCGCAAGGATCAAAAATCCCGCCTGATTGCCCGTTGTCTCCCGGATTTTCTTGAGGAGGGGTCTCCTGCGGAGCAGGAACCACCACCACCTTGTTGCGCTCAATCACCACGCCGTCGGCTAGACAAAAAATGCCTACGCCTGCCGTCGCCAGGTTGGGGATCGCAATTTCGTTGTATCCAATGTAGATATTGTTGTCGCCAGCAAGCGTATCCACGGTGTGGATATAGATGGCATTCAGCAGCGCAGTGAAAAAGTTGCGCTGGATGATGATCGTATTGGACGGCGATACCACTTGTCCAGTAATCATTTGCGCATCGATCAGGCAAATGGCACGGTTCAGACGCGCAGCAAATGCCAAGCCCTCAATCGTAATATTTTGGCAATTGGCGATGAAAAAAATGGGCAAATTTACTTGGTTGTCGTGCGGCAAGATCAAGCTTTGGTCGCCGCAGCCAGAGATGGTGATATTCTGTCGGCCTACCAGCGCAATATTGCAATTGTGACGCCCCGGCAACACACAAATGTGGCCACCAGTATGCGGCAAGCTGTTGATGGCCTCGCCAATGGAGTTAAAGTCCCCAAAGCTGGTCCTGCCATCCCCGACATGGTAGGTACAGCAACTTTCAATGTCGGTAAGTGGTCTGAATGTCTTGCGACAGTCGTGGATGATGTCACCACGCACGCTGGTAGTGCCCTCGCGACGCCACCTGATCACAGCCAACGGCGCGAAAAAGCGCCTGAATCCGTGAGGGCCCATCCCGCCATGTTGCAAGCGCCATGGCATGATTTCTTCGGGTGTTTCTGGCCTCGCAGCGATGATCCAGAAATCACCTGCTACGCGATCCATTCCCCCAAATGTTACCGTGAGACCAGTATTTCCAAGCACATTGGGTCCGGGCTGGATGAGCAAACTTGCCGTCGAGACGACATCGGTTCCCCTGTGCCAAACCCGCATGTACAGGTGCGTATCGGCGCCATTGTTGCTGATCTCGGCAGCATCTGGTCGCCCACTCCAATTGGAATTGAAGCCACCGGGAAGCGGTGTGCTGAGCGTGACACGATGGGTGTTGGGATCGTAAGATCCAGAGAGTTTGGTCAGGAATCCTGTGCGGCTCGCGACTTTCTCGCCATTTGGAAGCAGCGCCGACCAAGCGAGTAGCTCCACATTGGTGCCCGACAGTGGCCAGTGGTATTGGTCTTTGGGCAGGTCTTGCAGCTGGACCGTCGTCGGATCGATCATCTGCACGCGGTAGTAGGGCGATGCATTGTCATATCCCCAGGTGAAATGGGTTGCATCCACAATCTGGACCCTGATGGCTTGGTTTTCAGCGCCAAGATAGCTGCCTGCGACTGCTGGTGTACAGAGATCGTCGCCTGTTCCTTCCTCCGTAAAACCGACTTGGAGCGTGGTGTCCACGCGGCGCTCCATTTCGTCGTTCATACGGCCCAGATGGGCGGTCTCCCATTGCATGCCCAGCGCCATTGCGGCTTGCCAGCACTCTTCCTGGCCGATATTAGGTGCTACATGCACGCGGCGCATGTAACGCATGCGGGTGCCCGTGTCGGGGCCCGCAAGGGCAGCTTCAAAAAGCTCATTGTCCTCGATGGCGCTGAGTCCCTGTTGCCAAGCCTCAAGGTAAACCAAATCATAGCGGGGGGCGGTCAGCGCGCCATAAGTCGGCGTCGGCAGTTCTCCCTGCGCAAATTGGAGCCAATCGCGCTGCACACGAAAGGTCTCTCGGTGCGGACCACCAGTCGGCACCAAGTCCATTTCCAGGCGCAGACCACCGAGATAAAGTGTGCCGGGCTCGATGTTGAAATTGACAAAGCCCGTGTTCCATTGCAGATTGGTGATTTTGAAGCCATCGTTGGGACTGCCAAAGGGACCCACAATATCCGTGAGTAGCCGCCTGCGTTCCTCGTTTTCGATGCGCTCGTTTTCGTTCCAATCGTCGTCGGTCATGACCCTGCCCTGCTGCATGCGCACGCTGGAATAGTGCTTGGCAGGGTTGTACGCGTTCCGTGAAATATCAAATGCACCCATGGTGTCGAGGGGGATTAAGTTTCAAAAATGAACATCGGTATGAGCCCAAAGGGCATGTATTCAGCCACCTTGATCTGGAGGCTATCGAGTTTTATCGGATTGAGCAAGGACGCAAAGGCCCCGATTTCCGAGCCGTTTTCAGCTCCACGGGCGATCTCCAAGGGCGCGACTGCACTCAATTGGCAATAGCCGGGATGCCCGAATTGTAGGCTGGTAAACCACTGACTAGCCTGTGCAAAGCTGATCAGCGAATGTGGATAAGCCCTTGGCACCCTGCTGCCAAGCGGCGCTGCGCTGTACCTGAAGCAGCCCTTTTGCGTGTCGGTGACGGTATACACGCCGACCATGAGCACTTCAGTGGCTTGGATCGTGTGCAGCACGCTGCTGCCGATCACGGTGACGCGTTCCATGCAGGCCGAAGTCTCTTCGATATCCAGGACGGGATTGGCGGTCGTCGACTGCAAAATGCTGTCGGTAATTGTGATCGCTTCGAGTTCACTCCCCGCTGCTGCCTCGATACGTCCGCAGATGCTGTCTTCAATCACCAATTGCTCCACATGGCCCTCGATTCGCAAGGTGATCGCCGCGATGGGGTCGCCATTGATGTCGGTGCCGGCTCCAGGATCGAGCGTGCAATTGCGGATCGTCACGCACTCATAGTCACCTACGAGCACGATTGCTGCATCCGCATTCGCCCCGATCCACAAGCCATCCAAAACCAAAAATGCATTCTGGTTGGCTCCAGTGTCGAGGGTCCAGTCTTGTTCTAGGCGAATGTAGGGGCGCTTTTGATTCGCTGCTTGCAAGGTCATGTTTTCCACATTGACCGAGTCTGGCAGCGTCGTATATGTGCGGTTGTCGTCGATTTGCGTTACGCCATTGTCCATGAGCAAGGCTGCCGTGATGGTGTCGCCATTGCTTACCGTGACGGTCGGTGTCACATCCTCGACAGCCCGACGGTCATAGGTGCCCGCCCCGATTTCTCCAGAAAATCCATAGTGGTATTCTGCCGTGACGATGCTTTCAGGATCTGCAAGTGCACCGGTAAAGGCAAATCTGCCATTTTCAGGATCGATGACCAGACTTTTTTCAAGCGGGACGTTGCTGGTATCCCAGCTACTGAGCGCGCCAGATGTCGTCTCAGGTTTGGGCACGTCGGTGCCATCGACCTGCACAGTGATGGAGCTGGGGAGCAGTGCTTGTTTGCCACATTCGGTGATGAGGGTTGCCTCCAGAATGGCTTTGTACAAAATATAGTCGGGCGCGAGGTAAAACGAGGCGGCATTCGGTAAGACGGATAAGGTCTCGCGAAGACGTGGCTCACCAATGATCGGCCAGCCGATGAGTGTGGTGAGGTCAGCGATCTGCGATAGGCTCAATCCAGGACTCGCAGATAGGGCATCGATATTCGCTTCGGTGAAGAGGAATCTGCTCTCATTCAGCAATCGGCAGCGGATGGGCTTCTGCAATTCCCACTCCATCGCCGAGCGCCAATCTTCCCAATTACGGTCTTCGCCATCGGCAATGTTGCGGTGGCTAAAGAGGGGGATGTCGCGGCCGGATGGATCAAAACTGTAGCCCAATCCGCCAGTGAGTGGAAATGGCGTCACATCGACCACCTTGTAGGCCACCAGCCGATAGAGGTAAAATGCCAGCTTGGGCAAATTGTACCTCCCCGAGAGCCCGACTTGCTGCCTGAAATCGGGGGTATGGTGATACTCATCAAATGGCCCGTCGGCCAATTCGCTGCCTTGTGTTTGCCGCAAGTCGGCCCAGCCTCCCGGCAGGCTACCGGTGCTGCGCCCAGCCAGCGCTGTCGGATGCGGATCCAGACCATGCCGGGCGCGGCCGAGGCGCTTGAATTGCTCCACCACCTTGCCATCCCAAGCCGCGATATCGCTGATGAGCTCCTCCAAGACGCGCAAAGTGCCCTTGCGGCGGCGGTAATAGATCGTTTTGGCAACGTCGATACGCCGACCACGCGCATTGCTCGCCGACACGAGCCGCGTTCCGAGCAATTCCCCGATATAGGGCACTGCCCACTCGTTGCAGAGCTCAATGAAGGAGTCGTCCCAGAGATGATCTTGGCTGCGCCGCACGATGGCGGCTTGTTTGGCAAGAATCAAAACCAAGGAGCGCAAGACATCGGGCTTGATGGCAGACCCGTCCTCAACCCGATAAATCGGCGGAATCATCTCCCACAGCTTCTCGGCATAGTAGGTCTCAAAGCCGTCCTCAACGGCATAGGTCGTACTTGTCGTCGTGCTCATAGGGTATCTTCGTTCAGGGTGATCACAGGCGGGTAAGTCTCAAAATCCCAGTAGGAGCCGGCATCTTGACGTTTGCCATAGCTGTCAAAAGTCGTTGATGCGGCACCGCCCTCAGACCAGTAGACGGCTTGCACATTGGTGGTGCCAGGCACGGAAAGCAGGGCCGCAAAAAGTTGGCTGCGGAAAAAATGTTGCCCAATGCCGAGGTTCTCTGGCATGAGAAAGCCGGTTTCCTCGGTATTGAGGGCATCGCTGAGCGCTGTGGCCAGTGCCGTTGCCTCATAGCTCGGGTCGTGTGCAATGTCGACCGTGAGCAGGATGCTGCGTGCCGTGGCGACCTCGATCGTGAAGGGCGTATTGGGGTCGGTGACACTGCGCAGGCGCAGCTCGATGGTGCTTTTCAAGGCAGCATCGCCGACATACCAGATGTGAGCGGTGGGCTGCTGCGCAGTAGCCGACCAGCGCCATTCGGCTTGTGCCAGGCGCACGCCGGGGACCGATAAAGCGACCGCCTCCATGTCTTTCATGGAGACTGCACGCCCCAAAATCAAAATGGATTGCGGAGCATTGCTGCGGATGTCTTCTTGCGCCTCGGCATCAGAGCCGGGCACGGCTGCAACGGGATTGGCGATGGATTGCAAGCCCGCAACGGGCTTGCCGATCTGATTGATGCCGCCTGCAGGCGGGGTCGCTGCGCCTGCGCCGTAGCGGTAATTGGCGATCACATTGTCGGTGCCGCTCGGCAGCCGCCTGCCTTTGATGCCATCACCAAAGGTGACCCAAGAATCGCCATTGTCATCCTGCCGCACGGTATACACCTCATCATCAGGCCCCATCAAATAAAAACTCGAAACTTCTGTCCACATGATATTGTCGACATACAGTACGAGCGTGCTCGCTACACCCTGGTCATTGTCGAGCGTCGGCGAACTGAAATAGGTGAGGGGGGCCTTTTTGAGTTTGAATTGCTGATTGGTGGAGGAACCATTGCCACTACCGAGCTTTTCGCCAGTGACCGATTCGCCGCGACTGGCATTTACCACATTCCCATAAGCCTTCACGGGGGCATACAGGGTGTCGGTCCAGTCGCTTACATCGGGTACATCGAGTCCATTCAAATTGGCATTCCATCCGCCCTCCAAGGCCAGACCGATGGTGTTTTTGTCCTCTAGCAGGAATGCATTGGGACTAAATGTGCCGATGGGTTCCTCGACTGCCGCCGTGAAATCCAATTCGTCGCCTGCCACGAGGGTCTTTGCAGGCTCACGCACAACACTTGCGGCAAGGCGCAAGCCAAAGTGGACACGCACGAGTGACTTGTCCATGGTCGTGTTGAGGGTATTGTAAATGTCCTCATTCACGATTCGGATGGCGGTGACGGGTGCAGTGAGGCCGGGCATGGAGAATGTGCTGCCGTTGATGCTGATGCTCGATCCTGTCGATGCCGTCACTTCGGCCTGCATCACAGCATCTGCCTGTGCTGCAAATAACAAAGAACCGATTTGCAAGATGAAGTTGTCGCCCACGGTCCATTGATCATACACGCGGTCGAGCTGCAGGTCGACTTGGAAAGTATAGGGTTCAAAGATCACTGAATCGTCAATGTCTTCGCGTGCATACAGCTTCGCATTAAAGGCAGGCTTGTACACCCCAACTTTTGCCAGCAACGCATCCGCCTCCAAATAGGTCGCGTCCAGCAGCGTCAATTGAGTATAGACTATCCCATCGTCGCCGACGATGCGCGTCTGCGCGCTGACCTTGGTAGCAGTATTTTGCGTGGAATCATCGGCATTCGCAACCAAAACCAAGGTCTCTGCGGGGAGATCAGCGCTCGGAATTACCGTCAGCGAACTCGGATTGGTGCTGCCGACAGTGTCGTAAGCGGCCCGCTTCAACGTCCATTGGTTTGCAAAGGGATGGATCAATGTCTCAGCATCCAATTCAAAGACTTGTGGCGGCTCGGCATCAAATGCCTTGGACCTGAAGACCGTTCCTTTGGGCAGGGTGATGGGCTGCCGACCACTGGCGAATGCAGCAATTTTGGCGGTAGCAGCTGTGGCTGGGCGCGGTAGGTAGCCGAGCATGTCCACGAGCTTGCGCACCGATGGCCGCCGATTGGCGGTGCGCAGGTAGCTCTCCTGGGCGATCACTTGGTCATAGAATGTGAGCACATCGCAGAGGTAGGCCCACATCTCGATGAGCATCACGCCGAGGTCCTCGTCTTTGCGGGCAGCCCAGCCTGAGAGCGGACCATATTCTGAGATGGCCAGCAGCATGGCCCGCCTGAACTCTGGAAAGGCTGCAATCTGGCGTGCCAGCACGGCCTGCCCGGCATCGATCACCAACGGAGCTGGATGAACGAAGTCGTCACAGGGGCAATTGGTCGCCGAGGTGGATGTTGTGCAAGTGCTCATGCGCCTCCGTGGGTATAGATTTTCAAAGTGCCCTGCTCTGGATAGCGCAGGTCGTTCATGATGCGTATGATCACGCCTTGACCGGGATCGTAAGCGTAATCGCTGAAGACCATCCAGTCAAACCAGCCGCGCCTGCGCATGCGGATTTCTTCAATCGCCTTGACGCCGGGTACCATTTGTATGCTGGCTTCCAAGGCGCTGCGCCGCAGGGGTGTGCCAAATGTGAAGCGGTCGGGAGAGAAAAAGCCCTCGACTGGGCGTGGACCTTTCTTGCCAAAAAGGGCTTGCATGATCCTGACCTTGACCTCGCCAGGCACGGCATGGGGTTCGAGACAGATTTCGATTTCCAGGTCCATATTGGCGTAGATGGGCTCGGCGGTGTAGATCTCGCGGCCAGCTTGCCTGAAGCGTTCCATCTGTTCGGAGAGCTCGAGTCGCTGCGTGTCGGTCACGGTGACCGTGCCCAGCGGATCGGGCGTCACAAATCCGGTGAGCCAGCTGCCTGTCCATCTGAAGGCGGTGCCAGCCTTTTGCACCCAGTCGAGTCGCTCGGCCGCTTCGGTATAGTCCTCTGGACGCACCGCGCGGTAAGTCACTTCCCTGAATGCTTGCGGCGCATTCGTCTTCACATCAGCAATGCTTTCCTCGTCCTCACCGTTGGTTACCGCAAATGGATTGGTGAGGCTGGTGACAAAGGGCAGGTCGGTCGTAGAGAATTGGCTGATCGCATCGGCCTCGACATTGCCGACCGTGCCATTTCCCAAGCGGTAATCGACTTGGAAAATCGTGCCCTCGGCGGGAATCAGGCCAAATTCGCCATCGCCAAAACGTATGGTCTTGCCTTCGCCCGTGGCATAG
The DNA here is from genome assembly GCA_031424495.1 of Bacteroidota bacterium. Taxonomy (GTDB): domain Bacteria; phylum Bacteroidota; class Bacteroidia; order J057; family JADKCL01; genus JADKCL01. The sequence continues at coordinate 19,968 of JANPHP010000373.1, forward strand.
TCCTGATGGATGACCATGCCCTGCGGCCGTTGGTAACCGACGACGCGCTGCCAGAGCCCATCGTCCAGGGTGTATTTGCTGTCTTGCGGCAAGGCGGATGGGCTGCCCAACAAAGAGCGTTCCCATTCCCAATCAGCATCACCGACAGGATTCCAGTTGGGACTCGTAAATTCCACACTGCTGATCGCCAGGGCAGGTGTTGCCGATAGCGCATGATCGCCTTCCCAGACGAGCAAGTCCTCGTCTGATCCCGCAAGGCTGTACAAGTAGATCGGCACATCGCCTGGTCCGCTGCGCTCGACTGCACGGGTCACCGTGCCATAGTCAGGGTCGCTCATGGCATCGGCGTCGGGATCCTCGCCGACGATGAAGCGCTCTGTAAAGTGCTCTCCAGCAACCGCTGGCAAGATATTGCCACGCACAACCAAGACCTCCTTGTCCATCTCAAAGGGTGTCGCATAGTCCTCGCTCCACGCAAGGCGGGTGATCGGCAAGCCAAAAACGGGGTCGGTGTCGTCGGTGACCGTTTCTAGGTGGATGAGATGCGTTTTGCTGGGCACACCCGGGCTCGCTGTTGTTTTCAGGACGAGCCATTCCACGTCAGGGCTGCCGATGGGTTGCAGCGTCGTCTGGTGATGGCCAGAAATGTACAATTCCACTGATCCTGCCGCCAAGCATACATCGTCTTCGTCCCAACTGTGGGGTGTAAATTCATTGTGGTCGCTCAGCACGTCAAACGTCGTGCCGTCGAGAATGTCTTGCAGCCCGTTGCCGATCTCAAACATGATCGTTTCTTGGGTGTCGCTCAGCGCCCATACATTGGTGCCTGCGAGGATGGTGCCCGAGCCGAAATTGGTGTCGACCGTGATGTCGATCCACGTGCTCGCACCGAGTCCATCGTGGACTTGGTAGTCGAGCAGGCGGGCATGGCGGCGCACCGACCTGCGCTGCGTGGCTGTCTCCAAGTGCGCCTCGCGAGCGATACGGTCTTGGTAATAAGCCATTTCATCCCCCAAGGCACTCATCACCTCCATGAGCATGATGCCCGCATCGGCCTCCAATCTGTCGGTCCAGCTGGGGTAGCGCAGCGAGGCAAAGTCCATCAAGGCAACCCTGAAACTGTCAAAGTCGCGGGCTTGGTAGTCGATGTTGAAATCGACCCAATCTTCGGGTGCGCATTCATGGTCGGGCTCCTTGCAATCGAGGTCGCTCGGGCAATTGGCCTTGAAATTGAGCAGCAGGTTGTTGTAGTAGCGATCGACGCGCGCATCGTCGATCCCGAACTTGTAGAGCTGGAAGTCTCCAGGCTCGGCTGTCTGCACACGCAGCACATTGTCTGCGCCGATGGGCTGCCAGCTGATGGCGGTCACTACCAGATCCTGTGCAGGCACATTTTGCGTCGCACCGTAGATCAGGATTTGGTCCAGTGTGAGGTTGCTGAGCGGGGTGTCCAGGGCCAATGGATCGCTGAGGAAATAGACGTCTAGCACCGTCTGGGTGCTGTCGACATACACAAAGTCGATCCCCGTGACGGCGCTTTGTGCAAGCAATGCGATTTTGCGGTCTGGAGCTGCCATTACATGCTGACTTCAATGTTGAGATACCTTCTTTCTTGCAGGGCCTTGATCACAAAGACCACCCTGATTTCCAAGCGTTCATCGATCGCTTGCACCTTCACATTGTCCACGCTAATGAGGGTGCCCAGCCATTTTTCCAATGCCTGGTAGATGGAAACCTGTGCAAGGCTCGCTGCGACCTCGCTGTTGGGCGCAAAGAGCATGCGCCTGATCTCGCAGCCAAAGTCTGGCCGGTTGATGCGCTCCCCCGGACTCGTGAGCAACACCTGCTTGATGAGCTGAATCACATGCAGGCGGTACTCGTTCTCCTCGGCCCAGGTCTTGAGCCCGGTATCGACCGCGAGGGGGTATTTGAAGCTTTTGATTTTGGTTTCCATGTCTTTGCTGGGTCAGGCGTCAATGGTACCGGTGATGGTGGCGGGCTGTGGCGCGTGGTTGTGGCCACCTGCCGAGGAGGTGGTTCCGGAGTTGACCGAATGGCTGTGGTTGGCAACGGAAGGTAAGTCCACGACGAAGGCGGAGCCGTTTTGGGTGAGGTGCTTCACCACACCCTTGGCGATTGCGACAAAGAGCAGGCGCGCCTGATCGTTCATTTCAGGTGCGTCGGCGCCGTCCATGGCGATGGGCCATTCGCTGATGAATGCGTCCTCTATGGCTTTGGCCATGGAGGCAGCCCATTCCGAGGCCCTTGTGGGGTCATTGGCGAGGTTGATACTTCCAGATTTCAGTGCCATAGCTTAACCTGTTTTTACTTTGAGTGAGAGCAATGAGGGCGAAGGCGTGGGAAATGGCGGCACGGGTGGGGCAGGTGTCACCGGCAATACGCCTGCTGCCAATTCGCCGGGGTGGGTGTGCGATTGGTAGATCGTACACAGTTGATTCAAGTAGGTGAGCAGGTCGTCGCCAAAGACGAGGGGATGCGAGGCACCCTCGACCAGCTCGATTTGCGGGGCCTCGACCACGCATTTTGTAGCGCCTTTGATTTTGATCTGTCCTGCATTCACCTCGATCGTGATGATGTTGCTGGCGGAGTTGTCGCTGATGGAGATCACCTTGCCAGTGTCGTCCATGCTCACGATGAGGCCCTCTTTGCTGCGCAAGACTTTGACCGCAGGATCGGCAGGGGCAGATTTTTCATTCTGTGGGGTATCGCTGTCACCCCAAAATCCGCCAGTCCAAATGGGGTAGGATACGTCGCCACCTTCAAATTCCACCCAAACCCCCGCATCTGTCTCCGGAATGAAATAGTGCCCTGCATTGGTGCCTGTATAGGGCACGCAAGGCATCGCCCAGGACTCCAAGTCGCCCAGCACGGCGGGCACGGTGACCTTGACACGGCCCTTTTTCAAGGGGTCTGCCGTGTCGGTGACCTTCCCACGGTACTTGCCGTAGTGCCTTGTGCGCACCAGCTCGACCAATTGTTCTAGGGTATTGTCATTCATATTGATATCACTTAAGCGCTCTCCCCGACGGCATTGCGCATGAGTTCTACTTTCATTGTGTGGGCGAGCTCGTCGATGTGGTGATGCACCGCTGAGACGAGGTATTTGCCGCTGTGCTGTGTGCCTGCGCCCGTCACTTTCACGACGGTATGCGCCCGCAAGATCTTGTTGAGCTGCTGCAAGCTCGTCTGGCAAGAGGCCTGCACAAAAAAGCTGGCATCGATCATGGCCGCTTCCAGCCTTGCCGTGAGGTCGCCCGAGTCGTCCACTGGGGCCGAAATGTCGATCGTCACTTGATCGGTCGCAAATGCTTGCTGCGGCGTGCTGCCCAGCAAGGTCTCTGGCGTGGTGGCTACAGTGCCCTGGATATTGCTTTTGTTGGCGAGGTCGAGTTGCAAGCCCTGAGAATTACTAGGGCGATGCACATCCCAAGAGATTTGCAGCTCATTCACATTAAAATCTTGGCGGTTGATGATGAGCTCAGCAGCCTCCGTACCGTCGAGATTTACCCGCTGAAAGTGTGCGGTCTCGATGCCAAGCGCATCGCAAGTGACCCAAAACTTGAAGCCATTTCGGCGGGCAAGTTTGCGCACAAACTGCAAGTCAGTGCTGCGCTGGATTAGGTTGTGCTTCACCTGCGTGTGTGAGGCCGATGTGCTGCCCACATCGGGGATCATGGTGTAGCTCGATAATACAGTCATCACGCTTGTGCTGTCTGTCCCTTCAAAAGCCGCCGATTTGAATTCCCGGTCCATTGTGAGGGAAGTATCTGCGCCCTTGACCATGACAGATGAACCGTCGCCACCATTCCGCAACATGATTTCTTGGGAAAATATCGGTCCCTTGACCAGGCAATCCACCTCGGTGCCATTGGGTACGAGGATGGACAATATTGCACCGGGCCCTATGCGCGAATCAGATAAGAGGCTGATGTCGCCATCACTGATATCGATCTTGAATTGGATGGTGTAATAAGTCGTATCGCCCAGACGCTCATAGATGTCGATCGACTCTACCAGTCCCGAGACCATAAAGTCCGAGACGGGCAGGTTATTGACAGCGATGATGGCTCCAAGTCCCATGGTCGTGGATTATCTTTTGGCGGGGATGGAGATTTCAGATTGCTCCGAGAGTGCCTCTGGGAGCATGACACCGTTGAGTTCGGCGATTTTCCAATAGGCCGTGCCATCGCCGAGGTATTTGTAGGCGAGGTGGTCGAGTCGCTGGCCTTGCAGCAAGCGATGGTAACCGAGGAATGCGGCGGTTGGTGCCGTGGGCACACCCACGACCGTGACCGATCTGCCCCGGCTGTCGGTCACCGTATAGGTCTCGGTGGACTTGTACCTGCTGTTGTCGCTAAACATAGTGCATCGGGTAAGCGGTGATCATATCGGAAGCATAGCAAGGATGGATTCGACGGAATTTGCGGCATTGGCCAAGGCCAATACCTGCTGTTGGGTGCGGTAGAATTTCCAAGCCATGTTGGCCATGTCGGCCGACAGTTGGTTGGTGGTATCTGCGGGGTAATCACCTTCTCGCAAAATCGTCATGCCCAGGGTCACCTTGGCACGCAAGGGATAGAGTGTGGTCATGAATTCCTGTTCCTCGACCGAGAATGATGTGAGGCGCACAGGCAGGATGCGGCCTGGGCCCCAAACAAAAAAGGTGAGCGGCACGGTGAGGCGTTCTGGAGGCGTGGGCAACAGACCGCCGCCACCCAGCGAACTGACCAGGTCACCGAGCAAGCCTTGGCCCGAGGTATTGGGGTACATGAGCATTTCCAGTGCGGCGATGCGGTCGGCGACGCCCGTGAGCATGGCCACGGGATAGGCTTCAGGCGTTTCCAAATGATCGGTCGCATCGAGCTCTAGTGCGAGGCTGATCGTCTCCGTGGGCGGCTGCGGCTGCGCCGTTGCCGGCGCGGGCGTTGCGCGCCCACCTGCCTCTGCACCTGCAGCGCCCGCCGCACCTGCCGCCGCTGCGGGCGTCACCGTGCGGGTGACCGTCGTCGGATTGTATTGAAACACAATCACCTGCGGCACGGGCACCACGAGAAAGGTATCCAGCTTTACCAAGGCACCTTTCAGCAATCTCGGACTCAGTGGGTTGGCGGTACTCATAGTTGTGCGTGTTTCATTTCCATCCTTTGATCCATCATCTTGCGGTTTTTGCATCGATGGCCTGCACCATCGCGTTCACGATACTGGCGACCAAGGCATCGCGCGAGCGCTCTGTGGAGCCGTCGATGCGCAACTGCAGCTCACCGATGGAGCCGCCCTGCGGCCAACGCCAAGCCTGTTGGGCAAGGGCGCGGCTCACTTCCTGAGCGATTTGCCCCGCTTCTTGCTTTCCGATTCCCGGTATGCGCATCACCATTTCCTTGATCTCCATCTCGTCTAGCGTTTGAAATATTCCAATCGTTTTCCCGTCTCCGGGCTCAGCCCTTTGCCTTCCTTGGCCAGTTCGCGCTCGATGCCTTTGAGCACTTGCGAAATGCCCAGCGGCTTGCCTTCCCGACGCGCCACAAAGACCGCCGACAAGACCGCATATTTGATCTGGGCACCCGTGATGTCCACCATATTGGCGATTTGGCGCAGGGGCTCGGCCATCTCGCGCACCGCCTGTTTGCCCGCCAATTCGCCGATGAGGCGCTCCCACAACAAGAGGCGTTGCGAGGCGTCGGGCTTTTGGAACTCAAAAGAGAAGCGCAAGCGCCGCACAAAAGCCGGATCGATGTTCGCCTTGCGGTTGGTGGCGAGGATGGCCACACCGGCATAGTTTTCGATCGCTTGCAGCAAATAGTTGGTGTCTGAGTTGGCGAAGCGGTCGTGGGCATCCTTGATGTCGGTGCGCTTGCCAAAGAGCGTGTCGGCCTCGTCAAAGAGCAAGACGGCGTGCATGCTTTGCGCCTGACTCAAGATGCGGTCGATGTGCTTGGAGGTCTCGCCGATGTACTTGCTGATCACATTCGACAAGTCTATGCGGAACAGATCCAGTTTCAAAGTGGCCGCAATCACTTGGGCTGTCATTGTCTTACCTGTGCCGCTGGGACCGGCAAAGAGTGCCATCAAGCCCTTGCCTTGCGGGAACAGGCGGCTCGCTGAGGCATTTTCCCACCATTGCTCACGCTCTTGGGCCTCAAACACAAAGTCTTGCAGACTCTCCAGCAACAGCGGATGCAAGGAGAGGTCATCCCAGGTAAATGAAGCAGGAATCATCGTGGCCAATTTGCCGAGGCGGTGGCGGCTGTGGTCGCGCAATACTTCGATCGCTTCTGCAGGAGTCGCCGTCGCCCTTTGGCCGATCATGGCGATTTGCCCTACGCTCGTCTGGTAGCGCACGACAAGCTGCTCCAGCACGTCGGCATCCCAGTCGCTGCTCATCGGCACCAATGTTTCCCATAGCTGACGGCGAATCGCAATCGACAAGGGTTTGAGCTCGACCTTAAAATCAACCACATTGGTTTGGGGTTGCAAAACTTGCTCCTTGCCGAGGATGGCAAACTGCAATTGCACGGGAATGACCGCTGTGGGCCAGATCTTATCGGGGAGCTCATCGCCGCGCCAAGCGATGGCGAGACCTGTGAGGTAGGCCTGACGCTGTGCATGGAGGTGCAAATTGCTCCAATCTTCAGGTGCCAAGCGATCCACATCGATCGCCATCAATGGCAATCCAAACTGCTCAGCGATATGGGCGGCAAAGGTCTGCCGACCACTGCCATCGATGCCCATCACAGAGAGGCGCAGCTTTTGAAGCGGATGGTAGGCCAGCAGCCGTTCGATATTTTGCCTCGCTTCTTGCAGCGGCCAGTTTTCCAATGGTGCATGCAGCATTGGAAATTTGGCACGGCCCACCAATACAGGGTCCAATACATCCTGCCCCCGCAGCCAATTGTTGATCCACGGATCGACTACGAAGAAGCTGGGCTCGCCCTTGCCACCCGCTTGCTCAGCCACAAACCGCCAAGTGGTGAGGGCGTTCAATGCATTGCTGTTGAGTTGGTAGGGGAATCCAAAGAGCTTGGTGACCAATGCCATCGTGACATAGCCGCGCCCATTGTGGTCTTGCAGGTAGCTGCACACCCGCTCCAGCGCTGGCTCGAGCGCGAGTGCCAGGCAGGTATGCAAGACGGCGGTCTCCTCATAACTCAGCCCAAAATTGTGGATGAGCGCCGACAGGCGTGAGTTGCGATCCTCTTGCAACCGATCCTCGATCCAAGCCAATTCGACATTGAGCCCCGCAACTTCTGGGGCTTGATCTTGCCAGATTTGCTCCTCGGCCATATGGTCCCTGCCGATCAGGATGTTTTCAATCAGGTTGTGGTAATTCGCATCGGCATTGCCATCGGGGTTTTCTTGGCGCAAAATTTCTTTGAGCCATAGCCGCCTGCGCTGTGCCCTGAGTTTCACGCGTTGCAGCACAAGGTCGAGCGCGCCGAGGCCGGGCATCGGCTGTTGGAGCGTCGCTGTGCCTACGAATGCGTTATTTTCAGGCATGCTCATGGGGCTGTGATCCATAAGGGTGATGACTCGACGCCGTTGGCAAATACCCTGATGGGCAAGACGTCTCCTGAAACGGTATCGACCGGGAAACAGTAGTCGATCTGTGAAGCTGACACGATGCGAAATTCTCCTTGAACGGGTGCTGCACTGACCTGCTCCAAGCGTGACCGACCGACAAATACATCCACCTCGATCAACTCATTCCCCAAGCCATCCAAAGCCGTAAAAACATAGCCCATGAGGGTCGCGGATGCGATCAACGTTGCCGGCGTTGTGAGCGTGTCGATGCGGGGTACGATGGCAAATGGACTCACATTGGAGGTGAGCTCGATGGGCCACTGCGTGCCGTCGCTCTTATTTTTGATGGATTGCGCCACAAGTTGAGCTCCATAGATGCCGGGCAAGATGGCCACAGGCAGGCCTGTGCTTTCAACGATGGCGGTTTCCTGCACGACTGCGTTGAATTCGGTGGCAGAGCTCGTCACATCCCAAGCCGCAGTGAGGATGGCAGGCCCATCCCACAAGCGATTGGTGAGGCGCAGGAAAATGTCGGACGTGAAATCCAATCCCTTGAGCGTAAGTGTATAGGGAACGAGATCGAGCGGTGGTGGCGAATCCGCAGGGGGCACTTGGGCAGGTTGCATAATCAGTTGCCGCGAGCGACCGTCCACAGGGGAGATAAATGTAGCCTCGTTGGAGCTGCTGAGGATCTTGGGATTCCCACTCACAAAGCTGAAGACATTAAAATCCAAGACCCTGCCGCTGCGCGTGCGGGTCGTCTCAGGCTCCAACAACACGACATTGACCTCATAATAGGCGCTCAAAGTGAGCCTGCTGTCGCCTGTCGACCAAAAACTGATCGATTCAGCTGGCTGTATCGGCTGGTACACGATTTTGAAGCGGTTGCTTCGCCCGATGATGTCCATCGGGAAGACTGGTGAGGTAATGGGCACGTTGAATGCATCCACCGCACCGATCACGATGGTATCGTCGGTGAGTTCAGGGTAGTCATGAAGGGCCTTCATGGCCACGGCAAGCATTTGCTGCTCCATGAGCCCGTCTTGTTCACCCTCGTAGGCCGAACTGTTTTGGAATGTGCTCAGCTGATAATACAGCGTGAGTCCCATGCTCGTATAGCGCACGGGAGGGGTCTCGTAACCGGGAGCAGGCAGGTTTTTGTAATGCGGATGCTCGGTGATGTGGTACAAAAACATGCCGACACCGTTGGTGCGGGTGCGCACGGGGGCCTCTGGCAGCACGCGGGGAATCCCCATCATCGCCACCCAATTTTCAGGAACTCTGAATGAGCGCTCGATGAGGTTCATCAAGGCAGTCGTCACGTTGGATATGTCTCTCAGTGCCATGTTCAGAGCTGGCCGAGGCCAAATTTGAGGGTGCTTTCTGGACGTGCATGCGGCTTGCGCAGGCTGGATGACTGTGCTCGGGGTGCGGTTGGTGCCTGCACCACGATGCTGGGTTTGGCTGCGTCGACGACCTCGACCGTGATCTTGCCGATTACCAATTCGGTTTTGGGCATGGGCGCCTTGAGGGCGGGGGAGGGTTGTGCAGGCAAATTGGGCAAGAGCTGGGGCACCGACTTTGCGCTTTGCAATGTCGGCGGCGGCGTAGGTTGCAGCACCTTTTTAGGAGCTGCAGGACTCAGCACTTCTTGCAGTGCAGCGAGGACCGGTGTCGACGGCACAATCAGGTTTTCGGCAGTGGGCGTGTGCACTGTGGGCGGCGCTGGCACGATAGGAGTGAGGGGCTTTTGCGGAGTCTGCGCCGCAGGCAAGACCGATTCGATCAGGCCCTCGCTCATGCCGACCTCGCGCAACAAGCGCTGAAAAGGCAGCCTCGGAGGAGACTGCGGCGGGGTGGGATGCAGCTGTGGCTGCATGGTCGCAGGAGATTTGGATTCAGGCATGTCGGGCCGCAGCAGGGCTGCGGGTGGCAATTGCTCTCCAACAGGAGGCAAAACCGTCGGTACCGAAGTTGATTCCAAGCTCACTGGCAAAACCGCCTCGCGGGGCGGTTGCAGGGTGACGGGCGACTCGGGTGCATGTTTGCTCCCGGGCGTGCTGATCGTGCTCGGCGCAGCAGGGTTTTCTGTTGGCGTGAAGCTGTGCCGCTCGGTGGTCACAGGTGTGATCACGGTGCGGGACTCCGGTACAATCGGTTTGGCAATCGGTTGCTGGGCGACAGGATTGCCGTCAAAATGATCAGGCCATTGCGCAGCTGGGGATGGTGCACCTTCTCCAAAAGCTTGTTCAGATGCATCCATCCTGCCTGACCATAGGCCTGCCGTCGGGGGCTTGAGGGCACCCTTGGGTTGCATTCCTGTGGATCTGCGGGCGATTTGGGAGAAATATCCTTTCATGCAATCGTAGACAAAGCGTGTTAAAGTGCCGAGCCGAGCTCGGCCTCGATCAAGCGGGCATAGTGGCGGCGGGTGCTGCGCGGCAATTTTAGAATGGACTTGAGGCTCCATCCGTAAGCGGTCGCGAGGCGATGGACCTCATAAGACAGCCGCTCTTGGTCTTGCAAGAGCGCTTGCAGCAAATAGGTCTGCACATCAAACAAAACCGTCATGGCATGCCCGCATTCGCTGCATTGTGCCTCCATCTCGGTCTGCAACATGGGCGCAATCTCAGCGAATGCGTCCTCTGCCAATCCCTCGGCTACTGCGAGATCGCCCGCGACGAGGCAGCGCTGCACCAATGTTTGCGTTGCCCTATCCGCATCCATCCCCAACACCGCCAACTCATCCTCACCCGTCGGGAGCCGCATCTGCAGACCATCTGCAAGTGCATAGCTCCCGTCGGGTAGGGGCGCGGCGACGGCATCACCCTCAGCGGTATAGGTATGGCCTACAAATTCGCTCAGGGAGAAGTCCATGTCAAAGGGCGCTGCGCATGCATTGCATTCCAAAGTGCCCTTGATGCGGTCGTCATAGGTGTGCTGATAGATCGATGCCAGCAACCGATCGCGATCTGCGGAGGTAATCTGCCGGGCAGACACCGACGGGCCAGGCCCTGGCACAAGCAAGTGATCGATGAGCGCAATGGCATCGGTCACGCGGGTACCTGCCACGGCTTGCTCCTCGAGACCGGTGATCTCTTTGAGCCAAGCCTGTGGCCAGCCAGCCGTAAAAAGCAGCGATTGAGGGTAATTGGGCATCGTGTGAGGCTAAGCGAAGGCGATCAGTTTTCTGTGGGTTCCGTCACTTCGGTGTCACGTTCCCAACCCTCGTGTACCAGCACCATGGATTCGATGCAGATGGCATTGCCTTTGGCGTCGAGCTCGGGCAGGGCGGTATATTGTGTGACCCAGGCGCGGTAGACTTTGTAGGCCTTGGCGACCGAGCCTTGCTCGTTGAGCAGCTCGATGCGCAAGTCCTTGCGGAAGTCCTTGAGCGCCATCGAGGCGTCGCCGTCGATGTTCCAGACCATTTTTGCCCAGTTTTCAAACTCCAGGTCGTGGGTGAGGCCACGCTCCAGGGTGATGTTTTCAAAGGTCACCTTGGCAGGCGACTTGCGGATCACATTGGGATCCCCGCCTTCGCGGTGGTCTACAGGCTCGACCGTATGCTTGAGTGCGCTGATCTTGCTCACCCCAGCGACAACCTTGCCATCCCACACGATGCGGAATTTGAAGTTTTTGTATGGGTCAAACCGGTAGGAATTGACCACGAATCTTGTATTAGCCATAAACTAATTGATAATTGATAATGGATAATGGACAATTGAAAATTGACAATTGGCGATTTTCAGATCGGTATTGCCAATTGGGCATGGACAAATGACGATGGATCCTGCTGGGCATTGTCCATTGTCAATTGTCCATTGTCAATTAAACCTGTACTGCGCCTGCGATTTGCTGAATGTAGAGGATGATAAACTCAGCGGGTTTCAGGGGCGCGAAGCCGATCCACACGTTGACGATACCGAGGTTGATATCGTTTTGCGTGGTCGTCTCGCGGTCGCATTTCACGAAGTAGGCATCGTCTTTCTTTTGGCCTTGGAAGGCACCTTGACGGAAGAGGTTGTTCATGAAAGCACCTGCATTGAGGCGAATCTGTGCCCAGAGCGGCTCATCATTGGGCTCAAAGACGGCCCACTTGAGTCCGCGGTAGAGGCTCTCCTCGATGAAGTAGGCGAGGCGACGCACGGGCACATACTTGTACTCATCGGCCATTTGGTCATTGCCGCGCAGCGTGCGGGCACCCCAAGAGATATTGCCGTACACAGGGAATGTGCGCAGGCAATTGGCACCCAATGGATTGAGGGAACCGTTTTCAGGGTCGGTGAGGGTGTAGTCCAGCTTGGAGACACCTGTGAGGGTGGCTTCGGTGCCTGCGGGAGCCTTCCAAACGCCTCGGCTGCTGTCGGTGCGGGCATAGAGTCCGGCCATGATGCCGCAGGGGGCAGAGGTGCGCAATTGGCTGCCGTTGAGCGGATCGGGGATCTTGACCCAAGGGAAATAGACCGCTGCCGAGTTGCTTTTGGGCAGGCTCGTGCCGATGATCGCCTGCGACATGAGTGCAGGGGTATTGTCGGTGCGGGATGCATCGACAATCATGAATGCGCGGCGCTCTTTGCAATACGCGTCTGCATCCGCCAAGATGCCCGATCGCTCAGTAGCCGAGTTGGGAATGCCGGGCAGGCAGAGGATGTTGAAGATGTCGACGGCCTCGAGTGCGTATAGGCCCTCGCGGTTCGCGCGGCTTCCGATGTACACGCTGTAAGCTTGCGGGTCGGTGAATGTGGATTCTGATCCGCCGGTGAGGTAGGTGTCGGTGGGTGATGAACAGAGCGTAGTGAGGCCAAACGTGGTCGCCAATGCCGTCGAAGTAATGGTGACCGCAGAGCCTTCGCCGCGACTGCCTGAAGTCATAACAAATCCGGCTCCGTTAAACGTGCAGGTGAAATCGTCGTAAGCAGTCAGTCCCGTGCGCAAAGCCCGCACATCGGTTTGGATGCGTGCGGCCATATTGGTGGCACGGATAGGGTTGGTGCCACCCGCCACAACCAGCGCAGTATAATTGATCGATTGCGCAATATTGCCATCGAGCGATATCGTGATCGTCCCTGTCACTGGGGAGGTCACCGTAGCTGCAGCTCCAGTAAGCACCGAGGCAAGTGGTGTCACGACAGGCCTGATCGTTGCTGCGGCATCGACTTGGGTACCACCATTTGCAGGCCCCAATTGCAGACGGACAGAAGCATCGTTCGTGAGGCCCGGCAGGATTTCAATGCGCGAGTTTTCACCTGCGGTAGAAGACGTAATCAGCAATCGGTTGGAGGCACCAAGCAAGACCGGGTTTACCACGCAGGTGAAGCCGTTGAGGAGGCCAATCACATTGATTGCTGCTGCCAAAGCTGTCATGTCTGCATAGGCGACAACGGGTATGCTTACCGTGACGGGGTCGCCGCCGTTGACGGATACTTGGAAGCTATTGTGGGTGGAGTCCACCGAGGCCACATAAGCGGCTTGGCCTGCACCAGCGATAAAAGCACTTGTTGCGGTACCACTACCTGCCACTGCGACGCCGAGATTTGCGACGGTCACCAAGGTGGAGATGTCGTTGATCATGTTGAGGGCATAGCGCGAACTATGGCTGTTCATGGAGAGGTTCGTGAAAACCTCTGTGCGATTGTCGGCAGGGGAGTCTTCTGAGGTATAATTGACAGTGAGGTTAAAGGTGCTGTCTGGCGTTGCGGTATCCCAGTCCACATCTACCGATATGTCATTTCCGCCTTCTCCAGAATCGACAGCAGTGACCGTCAGCACACCGACAGAGATGTTGGATAGCGTTCTCGTCGCAGCAACCGCATTGCGGGCGAGGCGCACGATGACTGCTTGGCTGCCGCCGTTGAGGAAGAATGATCGCACGGCGTAGCTCATTTCTGAGTCAGCATACAATCCGCCAAACCGGGTCTCGTATTCGGCATAGTTGTAGATGGTGATGGCCTTGTTGATCGGGCCACGCTTGGCCACGCCTACAAAGGCTGTGACTGATGTGCTCACGCCGACGATGGTTCTGACACCGCTGGAGACCTCTTGCACATACACACCAGGATAAGTGGGTGTTACCGCCATTCCTTTAGAAGTTTTAGGTGAATAATTGTATTCTCTGGGCCAGCGCTGTTGGAAGCATACATGACCTTTATCTTCCAATTTTCATGCATCCGATCAGCATCTCCAAATGGCATCGGAGCAACGGTCGTATTTGGGAAGGAACGGTTTTTGGGAATTGACAATTGACAATTGATAATTGACAATTGAGAAACCCGCATCGGGTTCAGCGCAGCTAATCCCGGATCGGGATCGCCGTAGGCAATTGCGGGAGTTCAGAGTTTAGAGTTCTGAGTGTGCCAGCGTGGGGGTATTATTCATTCTTGTTCATTCAGCTCCATTCCGGTGGAATTGGCAATGGTTTTTCGGAGCTGCAATCTAATCGGTGGCTGAGCGTTTTGGGGCTAAAATGGCCAATCGGGCAAGGAGTCGTAGGCACTGCGGCCGAGTTGCCGTAACCGTCGGCTTGCATTGCTGGCCTCACATTGTGCCCAGGCTGACCAAGATTGTGACCATGTGCCGGTTACATTCACATTGGTCGTGCCCGCGATCACGTTGTCTTGAATCAAAATGGCGGGATAAAGATGTAGGCGCACACAACCGTGAGAAGCCGGAGAGCGTGGAACATTGGGGTAGTAGTGGAATGCGACGCCGCGAGAAACTTCGAAATAGGAGACGAATAGTGCCTCTGGGAACGAAGGAAGTGAACTAGCAAAACTTTGGATCTGAAAAGTGCCTTTTGGGGTGCAGTAGGTACTTGGAGTGGTGCTTACCGTAAGGTCGTCACAGTCAAAGCAATTTCCCGCAGGGGAAACGCCACCTCCTGTAGAGCATTCAAAACTTCCTCGCGGCCTTGAAGCCGCAGTGGGGCCTGCCCAAGTGAGCAATATAGTTTGTGAAGTAAGGTCCACATCGATTTGACTGATGTAGGTGCGCGGATAATCTGTAAACCGCCTGGGCAATGTGCCACTGGCTGATGTAGGCGCGTCTGGGCCGACCGATTGCATGGTCGCTACTGCGTTGTCGATCGCCAACAGCGTCGCAGGATCCACCTCGCCAGTCGGGGTCGGGAGATGCATCACCCTTGTCTGAAAGTCGCTTACTGCACTTTCTGTTTGTGGGCCATAACTGCCTGTAGTGGCGCGCACGACCCCATGCGGATCGAGGAATAGAAACGCCTGCTGAAGCAATGTAATGGAGTCCGCACCGCCGCTGGTGCGGCTGAGATGCACAGTGCCACGGTTGTAGGCAGCCACCAAGGTTGGGCTGTTTCTGAAAATGACTGATCTCAAGGTGGGCGGTGTCGGCGGCGTGCCACCACCTTCCTGCTTTTGGATTTGCAATGGCGCAGCCGTCAATTGCGGCATCCGTTGGAGGGAATGCGTATTTTTTGCAGGCGCTACCTGTCCACTGCCTTCAACCTTGCGCCGAATTATGGGTGTAGGCGTGGGAGTAACAGCAGGTGTTGTCGTCGCTGGAACGGTAACAGGAGGTGCCGTGCAGTTGGCGGCCCTTACTGAGGTAGGTGGTATAGTGGTTACGCCATAGAGCGTTGCAAAATATTCTAGCCTTCTCAAAAAGCGATCACTCATTGCATCCCTTGCCCCGACCAAAGCGGTGATTGGTGGAGCAATTTGGCTAGTAGACCAACCACGTACATTGCGATACCAAATCAGGCCAAAAAGACCAGCATCGACCAGGATACAGTTTCTCGCTGCCGACGGGTTTGTGAGTCCCGTGGCAGAGCCAAATCCATAAGATCCGAGAAATGTTGTGAGTGCTGCAGCCCGTTGCGTATTTACGGCATTTGGATTGGAAGAGGTGGGGCCTGTTGCAATTCCTTCATAATATAATCTCACCAAGCCTTCAAGCGAAGTAATCGTGCCTGTACTGAGTAAGGCCGAAGCTTGCACGCCGTCCAGATTGCCCAACAAGTCTGCATCGGGAGCGCTGCGTTCAAAATGTTCATCCAGCAATGCAGTATTGAGCGCTGCAAGGCCTCTGTCTTCGTGCGCGACCGTGTAATTGCCAACTGCCCCACCTACATCGCCGCTCCAGCTCATCACCGCCCTGCTGCTCCCGATGGGCGTGGATGGAACGAGAAAATTTGGAGAAAAGGTTGCTGCCGTGTCAGGATGTTGGTAAGCATCCATGGTAATCAAAAAGTGCGCAAAATCAATCATTCTGCCATCAGGTCCTATCACGCCTGTCACAGGGCCCTTCAGCATCTGGACCAGGTTGCTCAGTTCTGGCCGATCTGCTACACTCCTTGTTCCCGCTGGGGTGCCAATGATCTGGTCATAAGGTAACACAGGGTCTTGGTGGAGTTGTCGCAGATGGGTCACACGTTGCGCCACCGTCATGCTGCTAACACTCGCTTGGGCTTCAAAGTTTCTGATTTGTTGCAGGAGCAAATTGTAGGGGACGTAGATTTTCAAAGCTCCCTCTGTCACCCATGCCTGATTGAGGTTATACAATGCCATCGCATCGCTGTTGACTTCTGCTGGAACTCTGATGGCATTGGCTCGGTATGCAGCTTGTGTGGAGAATTGTATTTTGTAATAGGATGCATTTCCAGTGGGATCAGTGCGGCTAAATGAACGCTTGTCGATCACCGTAATATTGGTGGGCACTCCTGGTAAAGTACCGTATATGAAGGAGTTGCTCGTAGGCTCGCTACGCAGCGCATACTGCCCATAAGCCACTGCGGAGACAGGGTGCAAGCTTGGATTGATACCTGTGCTTACTTCAAATTGATCGGCCGTGGATGTCGCTGACGCCACCTCGCCCGCGCCTGACAAGGTATCCACCCAAACATTGCCGCTTACTGCTTCTGAACTTGTTTTTGCAAATACAATATAATAATTACCTGCCGGTAGACTGCTCCATGTATTCCTTCCAGCGGTTCCTACTGTATAGCTTGCCGCTCCGTGCGAGGTGTCAAACCCCGTAACATCCTCCATGAGCGTGATCGTAAACTGATTGTTGGTGGGCGTTGCTACTACAGCAGGATCCACAAAATTGGAATTTACCACCAAACGAAGACCGCCGCCTTGCCGCACCGTGATCCTAGTAGTTCCTTCCAGATTGGTGGTGAAGCTGAAAGGAAGGTAGTTGCTCATCGCGGCTCCCAAGGCATTTTGCAAGGCGGGTTGACCCGCAGCAGCCTCTCGTGCCGCCCTGTCATCTAGCGCGTCTCTTTGGATGGTATTGGCCTTTTTGCTGATCCCATCCCCCTGCTGCACCACATGCGTGAGCTCATGCGCGAGCAGGCGCCGGCCGCTCTCTGCTGCGGGTTGGTATTGCCCTTGGTTGAAGTAGATGTCGTTGCCGATGGTGAATGCGCGCGCGTTCAGGTCGCGGTTCATT
>JANPHP010000374.1:0-15816 GCA_031424495.1 Bacteroidota bacterium
CCCCTGTTTTTGCCAAACATTCACCATAAGTTCTCCTCAAGAAAAAAAGACGACGTACCGATTTAAGAAAGGAGGAAAACTTTATTTGCTTCTCATGGATCATCTTAACTTGATGACATTGCGCTGCCGCATCCGGCTACCAAAAGTCGGCCCCTCTGGGGCGAAAAAGTGCTACTTCTAAGGTGTTCATTTTCGTTAGCTATGGATTTAGTTATGTAGTAGATCGCAAAGGGCGCAGAGAGAATGTTGTTCTTTGCGATCACCGTGATCTTTGCGTTTAATCATCAACGACCATTCCTGACAGCAATCCTGGCCAAAGCCCGTCGTCAAGAAGGGACAACACAGACGCCAAATGCCGGCTCACCTTGTCGAGTTTCGTCTACAGACAAAAAAATGTTCCATTTTTTGAAATATTTTGCCGTCGCCTAAATCGTTCAAGTCTATGTAAAATGGCCTCCCTGTAAGAATTGGGCCGATTTTGACGTGTGGGCGACACTTTTTTCTCGGCCGTCTGCACGGTCGTTGCGTACAGGTCATTGTACACGGTTTCAACATTTAAAATGGAGGTCAGTATGGAAACAACAACATGGATGCAGGCAGCGGTGGGATTTGGGCTAATGCTGACAGTATTTGCCATCGGTCTCATCAGGGCAAAAAGGGCAGCCCGCTAATCGCAAGCCCTACTCAATTAAGATCATGGAAAATACAAATTTTGGAATCGAATATGGAAAAGGCATCAATGATTCAAGCTCTCGGCGGATTCGCCTTCGCAGCCATCATCATGATTGGCGGCATTGTAGTGGCCCTCCGGGCTAATAAAGTTTCTAATTCACGCTCTAAATAATCTGAGCCATGGAAAATGCAAAATTGATCGAACTTGCGCTTGGTATTGCCGCTATCGGCATGATTCTCGTCGGTGGATTGCTCTTTGCCCGTCAAAGCGACCGCGCCGCCCTCCCCAAAGCCAACACCAGATAATCGGAGGGAATGCATCATGGAAAAGTTCATCGTCATTTCATTGTGTTTCGCAGGTGGAGCAATATGTCTCATGCTCGCGTTGCGCATCATCAAAGACAAAATCAACACAACAAGACCTTGAGGGAAAGCATAGTTTCCAATTGAGTTTCGATAGATGTTTTCGTGCCGCCCCCGGAGCTTTCTGGGGGCGGTTTTTTGTGTGGGGGGGGGCAACCTGCACATCGGTCACTGGCAAATTGATTTATTGATTGAAGGTATGGGAAATTCATTTTCCAAAAGAAATCGACTTCTAGCAATATTTGGCTGCAGTGCCTTGCACGATTTGCTAGCACAAAATCCAAAAATTGGATTGAAACAAATTCCCGAATAAGCAAGCATAATATTTCCCAGCTTCCAGCCCCCCAAAAAGCGCAATTGCCCACCGCGATCACAAAGGCTCAATCCTCAATCAACACACCTCCAATTTCCTACCCCACCAACCCCCCAAATTCCTGCATCGCCAAAAACACCCCCGCCCCAGCCAGATACCCCAGCAGCGCCAACCAGCTGATGCGCTTCACATACCAGAAAAACTCCACGCGCTCGATGCCCATGACTGCGACGCCGGCTGCGGAACCGATGATGAGGATGGATCCTCCCGTGCCGGCGCAGTAGGCGAGGAATTGCCAGAAGGGATGGTTGAGGCCTAGCTCCGGGTAGTCGGCGGGATTGTACATTTGGATCGCGCCCGAGACGAGCGGCACGTTGTCGACGATGGCGGAGAGCAGGCCGATCATGACGACGACGGCGTTGCGGTTGGGGAGGGTGGCGTCGAGCCACGCAGCCAAGTCGCCGAGGATGCCGGATACTTGCAAGGCCCCCACTGCCAGCAGGATGCCCAAAAAGAACAGCATGCTCGGAATGTCGATGCGCTCCAAGGCATGCGAGGGACTGAATTTTTCCTTGAATTTGTCCCGCTTCTTTTTGTGGAGGAGTTCGGTGACGATCCAGAGCACGCCCAGGCTCAGCATCATGCCCATGAAGGGCGGCAGGTGGGTGAGTAGCTTGAACACGGGCACGAAGATCAGACTCGTTAGCCCGAGGATCAGAACGAGCAACTTTTGCGCGGTGGGAATGTTCAATTCGTCCTCGTCATCCTCCAAATTGGCATCGGGATCTTGGCTTAATTGGGCGCGTTGCAGGGCCGATAGGGGTGTAGTGATGCGTCCTTTGAGCCAAAAGCTAAGCACGAGCATGGGCACAACGAGCGAGACGAGGCTGGGAATGAATAGGTTGCGGATGATCACCATGGGGGTGAATTTCTCCTTGATCCACAGCATGGTGGTCGTCACGTCGCCAATGGGCGACCACGCACCGCCTGCATTCGCGGCGATGATGACAAGACCGGCAAAAAGCAAACGGTCCTTGCGGTCGTCGATGAGCTTGCCGAGCAGCGAAACCATGACGATGGCTGTGGTGAGATTGTCGAGCGCGGCGCTGAGAAAAAATGTAATGAGCCCGATGACCCAGAGCAATTTTACTTTGTGCGTCGTGCGGATGGCTTTGGTGAGCAAGTCGAATCCGCCGTGGACATCGATGAGCTCGACGATGGTCATCGCGCCGATAAGGAAAAAGAGAATCTGCGCGATCTCGGCAACCTGCGGTTCAAGTGCGTGGATGGCAATTTCAGGGTTGCCTTGCGTCAAGCCAAAAACGGCCCACGTGCCGACACCGGTGATGAGTGCTGTCGCTGCCTTGCTCACCATGAGCGAATGCTCAAAGGCGATGGCGATGTAGCCAGCGACAAAAATCACCAAAATCAAAACTTCCATGCTGCAAATTTAAGCATTTAGGGGGAGAATGCAGGTTGGATCAAGTTGCATTCGGTTGGATGCGCTCACCTGAAGTGTAGTCAATTCACGCCAAGAGCGCATTTTTCCTTGCGTTCTCGGCATTCTCAGGGGTTTTTTCAGGGTTGTGCAATGCACAAGCTTCAAGCACAAATGGGAATCGAATAATCAATCACCCATGCCCCAACTTACCCAGCGCGATCTGCAATCCCGTCTGCCAAAGTGCAGTTCCAGCTGCATTTTGAGCCTTGAGATCGACCAAGGCTTGGTGGATGCA
The DNA here is from genome assembly GCA_031424495.1 of Bacteroidota bacterium. Classification (GTDB taxonomy): domain Bacteria; phylum Bacteroidota; class Bacteroidia; order J057; family JADKCL01; genus JADKCL01. Next base: position 3,085 of record JANPHP010000374.1, read on the forward strand.
TGTGCTCACATCTTGGAAAATCGCCTCATCCTCCAGCGGGCCGTCGCTGCCCATGAAGTAGGCAAATGCGCGTGCCATGCCGCAATTGGCGATGAAGTCGGGGATTACGGCGAGTTCATGATCGGCATGGATCGCAGTGGGGCCGAGGAAGATTTCCTCGTCGTCAAAAGGCACGTTGGCACCGCAGGAGATCACTTCCATGCCTGCGGATTTCATGGCATCAACTTGGGCGCGGGTGAGCACGCGTGAGCGGGCGCAGGGCAGGAATATTTCTGCTTCGACAGACCAGATCTGCTCCATGAGCTGATCGTAGGGGATCATGTCGGGCGCGTCAAGGCAATTGCCATCGCGGCCCAGGAAGAGCGCGCGGATTTCATCCAGCGTGAAGCCCTCGGGCTTCAGCAGGCCGCCGTTGCGGTCGATGATGCCCACGACGGGCATGCCATATTGGGCGGCATAGTAGGCCGCAGCGGCACCGACATTGCCAAAGCCTTGCACGATCACACGTTTGCCCGCCCAGCCATTTTGCCAGAGGTCGTAGTAGTGGCGCGCAGCCTCGACGACGCCCCAGCCGGTGATCATGTCGGCGACGACCCAAGGGTGGCCGCCCGGTGTATAATAAGCCGTATCGATTACCTTGCTCACGCCTTGTTGCAACCTGCCGATCATGCGGCGCTTGCCCGCCTCATCGGGCTTGAAGTGGCCGACTACAGTACCCTCTTGGCAGTGGAGCAGGCCCATGGCTTGGGTGATCGGCAATACTTCCTTGATTTCGTCGACGTTGAGGTCGCCTCCCGTACCATAATAGCTCTTGAGCAGCGGCAAAACAGCTGCGTACCAGCGCTTGAGCACGCCTTCTTTGCGTGGGTCGGCAGGATCAAAATTGATACCCGACTTGGCGCCACCAATATGTGGGCCACAGACAGAAAATTTCACTTCCATGGTCTTGGCAAGCGAAAGCACCTCATGTTTGTTGAGGCCCAAGCGCATGCGTGTGCCACCGCCAGCTGAGCCGCCACGCAAGGAATTGATCACCACCCAGCCCACAGCCTCGGTCTCGGGATCCTTCCATTCAAAAACGATTTCGGGTTGTTTTTCCTCAAAAGCTTTGAGTTGGATGAGCATATCTTGTGATGTTGTAGCGACCATGTTTTCTCAATTTGGGGCAAAAGTAGCAAAAAGTTGGATGCCGCATTCTTCCGAATCCAACATCTCAGCCTATTCTAATTGCCTCAAGACGCCCTGCGATGCTGCCCAATGGGCTGCCTTAGCCACAAATTGGTCTCGCTAACGGAGGCTTTTTTGAATTTTTGGATATCAGGTTGTGGGGGAATGGATGTTCTCTAATTTGCCAACCTATTGTCGCTCAACCATGTTTCAAGACCTCCTGCAATTGATTTTTCCCAGGTATTGCCCGGGCTGCGAAAATGCCTTGGGAAAGGGGGAAGGAGCGGTCTGTCTGCACTGTCTGCTCGAATTGGAGGAAACCCGTTTCCATGAAAATCCCACCGACAATGAGCTCTACTTCCGGCTTGCAGGGCGCGTGCCGTTGGCGGGTGCATCGGCGCTGTATTATTTCGACAAGCGTGGGCGGTTCAAAAAGATGATGCAGGCGCTCAAATATGGCAATCGGCCCCAAGTCGGCCGTTTTTTAGGTGCGCATTATGCCGAATCACTCAAAACACATCCCATCATTTCCAAAGCTGATGCGATCGTGCCAGTGCCTTTGCACCGCAGCAGATTTGCAGAGCGTGGCTACAACCAGAGTGAAATGATCGCCCAGGGATTGGGTAAGGCACTCGACATTCCTGTGAATGTGAATGCGTTGCAAAGAGTTGCCAAGACCGAGACCCAAACCAAAAAATCACAAACCGAGCGTTGGGAAAATGTGGAGTCGGTCTTTGGGATGAAGCAGCCATTGGGAGGAAATTTGATCTTGGTGGATGATGTGATCACAACAGGATCGACCCTGGAGGCCTGCATCAAGACGATTTTTGCCCAACCAGTGCCGCCAAACAGTTTGTATGTATTGGCCTTGGGGATGGCGAGACATGGCTGATCGGGAAGGGGAATTTTTGCACATGCCTTGCTTTTCCCAATAACACTGCCTATTTTCACCCTCAGTAATTCTAATTTGTCTAAGCTATGCCACCTTCAGCAAGAATCGGAGATATGCACACCTGCCCCATGATGAATCCTGGGCCTGTGCCGCACGTAGGTGGACCGATTTCCGGTCCCGGAGTTCCCACGGTCTTGATCGGCAAAATGCCTGCCGCCGTGATCGGTGACATGTGCGTCTGCGTCGGTCCGCCCGACACCATTGCCAAAGGTTCAGGCACAGTGATGATCGGTGGCAAGCCAGCCGCAAGGCTCGGCGACAGCACGGCCCACGGCGGCGTAATCGTCGTCGGTTGCCCGACTGTGATGATCGGCGGCTGATTTTCGGTTGATGAAATTTCGAATGATGAGGGCTGCAATAGGCTCTTGACCCATAAAAAAATGCGAACCTCAGGGCTCGCATTTTTTGTGATCCATCACCGCACATTGCCTACTCAAATCGCACCACCTTGCGGCTAGATCCATCGCTGTAGCGCTCCAAATAGATCATTTCCGAGGCCTTGCTGCCCGCAGGGCGTCCCAACAAGTCAAAAACGCCAATCAGCTTCGGCATGCGAGGCGATTCCCGCTCAGGATCCACAGGGACCGTAAGACAGGCATTGCCCAAATCGGTGATATGCACGCGCGGCGTACTCATCATGCCGACACCACGTGGCACAAACACTTGGTACCAACCCGTGTCGGCCACGACGATGGTGGCCGAGTTTTCGCCCGTCGTCCATTCATATTGTGCATGGATGCCATCCACGCCCAGCACGACCTGCCCAGTGGATTGTTGACAATTGAGCTTGGGACGATGCAATCCGAAGGGGAAATCGGTGCATTGCACGCGGTAGGTAGAGCTACTGTCGGTAAAACGAATGTCGAAAATCGTGGAGCTGTCGGCGGCCAAATATGTGACGACCGGCTCTGTCGTTGGAAATGGCCGTCCAAAACCCGTGAGCGCACTGCCATCGGGCAGCTTGCGAAAACTCCCCATTGCATCGCTCATTAAGAGTGGATTGGCGTAGCTCCATTCGATGGAGGCCGTCATGGCCACGGTGTCGAGCGCCCACACAATGCTGCGTGCAGGGCGCTGCCGGTTGCCATTGTCAAAGGTCGAAATGCGACCGTTGGGCAGGAAGCGCGCATCGTGCTGACCGATCGTGGGTGCATTGCCCTGCAAATCAAATTGATTGAGCTTGCCGCCGAGGTGCCACTCGATCGCGCCGGTCGCCCAGTCGATCAGGCAGATCTCATTGAGGGCGCGGTGCGAAACGAGCATTTTGCTGCCATTCCATTCCAATGAATTTGTGTGGTTCAGTTGCAAGACCGATGGATTCTCATAGTAGACTGAATCGGTATTGGCGGCAACATAATGATCCTTGCCATGCCATTCCCGCACGACATTTTTGCCCCCGTCCAATTCCTGAATCACCACGCACTGCATCGTGGCGCTCAGCGCCCCTGGATTGGAGGTCACGGTGAGCAAGGTGCTCAAATCCACCACGGTATCCTCGATGCAGATCAAAAAGTAGTGGCCATCTGCGGTCATGATCATATCGTGGGGATCATTGTGATAGCCGATACATTGCACGGTGTCCACTTCAGCAAAATTGCTGTCGAGCACATGCCATCGAATGTTGTCGTTGTAGGCCATTTTCCCATTCGCATGCACCTTGAAATCGAGCGCCCAAAAGGGTTCCTGACCATACCAAACGAGGTCGCCCTGCTGATCCAAAACCATATTGGTGGCATGCTGGATGAAGGGGGGCAGCACGCGGTAGGAGCCCAACATGATGTAAGGACATTCACTGTTGATGGCTTGCCCGTAGTTCTGAAACGAATACTGAGATGATCCGCTCGGAATGTATTGGCAATGAGCCAGGTAGGGCAAAAAGACAAGCAAGCTACAAAGTGCGGTCCAGTAGATTTTTTTCATTTTCACATCATTCTAATGCACTAGCCCTCAGCGATTCTACATCCTCGATGGTCTTCGGTACATGTCCGCCCAAAAGCCTTGCACCGTCAGCGGTAATCATGTAGTCATCCTCGATGCGAATGCCGCCAAAATCTTTGAACTTCTCGACCTCATCGTAGACGATATAGTCGCGGTGCAAACCCTCGGCGCGCCACTGATCGATGAGTTGGGGAATGAAATACACGCCAGGCTCGACCGTGAGCACAAATCCGGGTTGCAGGGTGCGGGCGAGACGCAGAAATGCGAGGCCAAACTGTGTACTGCGTTCAAAACCATCGCCATACCCCACGAGATTTTCGCCGAGGTCCTCCATGTCGTGTACGTCGAGGCCCATCATGTGGCCGAGGCCATGTGGGTAAAAGAGGGCATGTGCGCCCGCCGCGACTGCGGCGTCGAGGTCGCCCTTCATGAGGCCCATGGCCTTGAGGCCTTCAGCGATCACGCGTGCTGCGCGCAGGTGCGCATCGCGGTAGGCGACGCCGGGTTTGAGCATATCGATGGCCGCCATTTGGCCATCGAGCACTGCTTGGTACACACCTTTTTGGCGCTCAGTGAAACGAGCATCCACCGGAAAGGTGCGGGTCATATCGCCGGCATAGTGGCTATGCGGTGCCTCTGCACCAAAATCGACCAATAGCAAACGGCCACTTTCCAGCACGTTGTGATGGGCGTGGTTGTGCAGAATCTGCCCATCGGTGCTGATGATTGCCGGGAAGGAAGCGGCAGTGTCGTGGCGGGCGATGATTGCCTGCAAGGCTGCATGTACGTCGGCCTCGCGGATGCCAGGCCGGGCCGCGAGCATGGCAGCGACATGCAGGTCATTGGTGATGCGCACCGCTGCTTCGATTTCCAGGATTTCCGCTGCGGTTTTGATGCTACGCTGCGCAATGATGGCTTTCACCAGCTCCAGTGAGGCCATTGACTTCACTGCTTGCACAGAAATATCCATCAATTCGCTGATTTTGATGAGGTTGTGCTGCCGGTAGGGGGGCAGGAAAAGGACATTTTTGCTGAGCGACGAGCCCAAGGCCTGGCTGGACTTCGTGAGCGTGATGCCATGCTGCGCTGCTGTCTCCGCAATGGTGGGCAGGGCTCCTGTCCAGACGATGTCGTCCATGTCGAGCTCATCCCCAAACACGGTCGTCTCACCAGTGGACACGTCGATCAGGGCCGCCAAACCAGCGCGGTCGATGCCGATGTAGTACAAAAATGTACTGTCTTGCCTGAAATGGTAGGTATTACCGGCATAGTTCATGCCGAGATCTTGATTGCCGAGCAGGAGCACTTGCCCGCCGGGCAATGCTGCGCAAAGGGACTTGCGACGCTCGATGTATGTGGATGCTGCAAACATTTTGTGTAACCGTAAAACTTTACCTTGGGCCGGCAATTCCAGAACCCATGCCATGATACAAAGAATGCACGCGACCGCCAAAAGAACGGGGTGATATTGGCAATATTGGTCCCCCTGCCGATTCGATTTGCCGCAAGCTCACTGATATTTTGTACCTTTGGCACTTGGTTTGATCTGAGTGAGTTTCATGAAAAATCGCATTTACCTATTGGCCCTGTTGGTCTTCTTTCCTTGCGCTGCAATTTGGGCGCAGACCATCAACAAAGTGGTGGCCTCCAAACACGGCAATGGCAAGCCCGAGTTGATCTACTATTACAAAGGTGAAGCCAACCCAGAAAATCTATTCAAGCAGGAACGATTGTCGGTCGACGGCAAAAAGCTTTCCGAAAAAAACTATGTCAGCGGCAAATTGCACGGCACGGCAACCGAATGGAAGGATTTTGATGGCACCAAAATCTCTGAGCTCAACTATGAGGCTGGGCAACTCAGCGGGAAACAATGGTATTACTTTTCAGACGGCAAGCCCAAGCAAGAGTTGAACTATGCCGGTGGTCGAATGGATGGTCGCCAAATCGAATTTTGGTTCAAAAAGAGTGTCGATTCCCTGAAATCAGACCACAACTACAGCGGCGGCATCCTCCATGGCATGCAACGTCAGTGGACCAAGGAAGGGCAAAATGTTTACAATTTGAATTTTGTGGCTGGCAAGCCTGAGGGTTTGCAACGCGTATGGACGGCTGCAGGCAAGCTCAATGAGGAGAAATGGAAGCAGGGCGTTTTTGAAGAAGTCTTGCAAAGCTGGACGGCATCGCAACCCAAGCATGTCAAAGTCTATGACTATAAGGCGCAAGGTGATTCGCTGAATGTGTTCATTGCGAAGGTCTTGCAAAAAGAGGTTTGGTACTACGAAACAGGCGCGATTGAGGCCTTGACCAAAGGTGAGGCCGAGCCTGAGACCGAGGTATTCTACCTGGGTGGCAAGTCGATGGGCAAAGGCAAGGGAGGATTTGACTCCAAAGAAGGCAAATGGGAGTTTTGGCACCCCAACGGCAAGAAAATGATGGCTGGCGAATACAAGGGCGGCAAACAAGTGGGCCTTTTTGAGCGCTGGGATGAAAACGGCAAGATCGTTTCCGAGGAGTTTTGGAACCCCTCAGGCTCAGGCCGCGAGACTTGGAAGGTCTTTTCCTACCATCCCTCTGGCACAAAAGAAAGTGAAGGCACGTTGGATGCGAGCGGACACAAGAAGGGCAAATGGAAGTTTTGGTATGCCTCTGGAAACAAAATGAAAGAGGAAGATTGGGATTATGCGTGCGCGGGAGGCAAGGGCCGCCCATTTGCAACCAATGTCACCACTTGGGACGACTCAGGCCGCATGATCGCCAAGGGTAGCGAGCGTGATCAACAGCAATTCGTCTTTTTTCCAAATGGCAACCCGCAGGAAATTACGACGGTGCTCTACCTGGGCCGTGAGGCTTGTAGTGCTGGCCCTCAGGAGACCTATAAGGATGGGCGGTTTGTGGAGGACGTGGCTCCGTCACCCGACTACGGCAAAATGGCCATTCTGGAAAAAATCACCTTCATGGAAAATGGCGATACCTTGCGCATCGACCGATTTGCTGAGGATGGCAAGCGTGATGGTTACCAAATGGGTTGGTTCGCCGATGGCAAGCAGCAATATGCCTATCATTATCAAAAAGGCGCCGTTCAAGGTAGCGTAAAGGAGTGGTATGCGACAGGGCAATTGATGCTCGACCACCGCTACAGCACGGTGGGCGGCACCCCGATATTGCAAGAAGGCACTTATTACAGCGACAAGGCCAAAGACTATGTCTACGTCCTTGCCGATGGCAAAAAGAAAAAAGCGATGGAGGAAATCGACCTCATTTGCTACTTCAACAAGTTTTGGCAAGCCAACAAATGAGCAGCATCAAGCCTTGGCGGCTCATTCGGTCAGCGATCGTATTTGATGAGCCTTGGTATCGGCTGCGCCGTGACTGGGCCATGCTGCCCGACGGCCGGCAAGTCGACGACTACTACGTGAGTCTTCGGCCTGAAGTGGCGCTGATCTTCGCGTTCACGCCCGAAGACGAGGTCGTGATGGTGCGGCAGTACAAACATGGCGCTGGGCGCATACTGCTAGAGTTTCCGGGCGGCACATTTTTGCAAGCGAATGAGTCAGGAGAGCGGGCAGCTGCCCGTGAACTCGTAGAGGAGACCGGTTATGTCGCCGGGCAATTGGATTTGCTAGGCGTCGCTTGGGATGACCCCACGCGCCAAGACAACCGCATTCACATGTACTTGGGCGTGCATGCGCTGCGCGTGCAAGCGCAGCAGCTCGACACGCATGAAGACATCGAGGTGGTCTTGGTGCCGCTGCGTCGCCTGCGGCAGAAGTGCATCAACGGCGAATTGGCTGTAACAGGCTCACTAGCCTTGGCCTTTTTAGGGCTGGATGCACTCAGGGAACGGGGGAAATTGTAGGCGCAAAACCTCCTCCTTTGCCCGTAGCACGCAGAAATTCCTGCATTCCCCAGCAATCACCAATCACTTCATTTTCTTCAAGATCTCCTCAAACACCGACTCCAACTGATCGGGATGCAGGTCTTTGGCGACAATCTTGTTGTTTTGATCGAGCACGTAGCACTCAGGTGTGATATCCACATGGTACTTGTAGTAGTAGCGACTTTCCATATTGGGGTCGATCACATTGTGAAAGGGCTCGATATGGTATTTGGTTACAAATTCCCTCCATTTTGCATCCTCTGGATCTAGGCAGAGTGCGTAGACATCGATTTTGTCTTTCCATTTGTCATAGACTTGACGCAAAACGGGGGCGCGCTCTTGGCAGTGGCTACAAGAGTAGGAGTACATGAAAACGACCTTGATGGGCGTTTTCAGATCATAGAGGCTTTGATATTCACCTTTCAAATCCTTGGCGCGCAGGTCTTGGCCCACTTTGCCGAGCAAACTTGGGCGCATTTCATTGACCTTTTTACGAATCTTGGCCAATTCTTCGGGTTTGCCGGGAAACCATGTGGCGGAGATGTCGTCGGTGAAATATTTGTCCACCAGATGCACCAAAATGGCCTCGCCGCCCATGATGGTTGGCTTTTCATACTGGATGGCGATCCAATTCACGACAAATTTGAAGCACTCTGGGCAGCCTTTGGTCTTGGCGATCACGATGTCTCCATACTTGATCACCGAGTCTGGGCTCTGCGGCGAGAGCTGCGTCATATAGGTTTTGAGCTTGTTGGGGACGACAGGCGTGCGCACAAGGCGCTCATCGTTGAGGGCCGTGTTGTCAAAATAGGCCTCGCGGTAGATTTGGAGTTGCCTGAGCGTGTCCAAGCTGCCATTCGGCTTCTTGGGCTGCTGCAATTCGGGATTTTGGCCGGAGCTTTTAAACACCGTGAAAAATGACTTCGGATAATTTCTTTGAAATGCTGCCACATGCGCTTTGCGCTCATCGACGATTTGGCTGCGGCGCTGCTGCAAAAAGGCGAGGTTGGGACTGTTTTGCGCCTTGCCAATTTCTGCATCGATGGAGTCTAGCCGCAGTTTGAAGGCATTTTCAAATTGGAGGTTCTGGTAAAAAAGCTCATTGTCCAGGGTCCCCTCGGTCTTCATGAATTTGGTCACGTCCTGTGCGTCGGTGCGCATGGCAAAGACCTGATCTTGGTCCAGCAAAAATTGCACGTAGCTTTTCTGGTCGGGGAATACCATGTAATAGAGTCCACCGGGGAGCAGATCAGCCTTTTCAAAATGCAGTTTCCCAGCTTTGCAGGGGAGGGTATCTACCAGGTAGTTTTGCCCGCCCAGCATACCGATGATGCGGCAAAAACCATCGGGCATGCCCTTTACATCAAAATCCAACGCCACTTTGGGCTGGGCGATCGCGCCCACGTGCAGTGCCACCAACAGCAAGAGACCAGTAAAAGACTTCCAATTCATAAGACCAATTTATCCTCGTGAGTCCGAATTAGCAACAAATATGCCGAATTCTGGCGCACAGCCATCGCAGCAGCGCAATTTTTCAAAGCCAGGTGACACCGGCCCGAGCGTGGCTGCGGCACGCACTTGCGGACATACCCTCTTATGTATGTGTGCGCCGCACGCGCTAGCACTGGCCCGCATGCATCCGCCATGCGCCTGATTGTGCGGCCTTCTTTTGGAAACAAAAAATAGTTAAGCCATTGAAAATCATGTTTATGAAGGCAAGGTTTGTGCTTTGAATTCAATTTACACATTCACCGATTATCAAATGGAACAGCAACAATCGCTCCCTGAGAGCCAGCTACCCGAGGAGGTCGTACTCCAAAAAATCTTTTTCATCCGCGGCATGAAAGTCATGCTTGACCGTGACTTAGCGGAAATGTATGGCGTGGACACCAAACGTCTGAAGGAGCAGGTGCGCCGCAACATCGATCGTTTTCCGCCAGATTTTATGTTTGAACTCTCCAAGGAAGAGCTTGAAAATTGGAGGTCGCAAAATGCGACCTCCAATTCTGAAAACATGGGGCTTCGCCATGCGCCCTTCGCCTTTTCAGAACACGGGGTGCTCATGCTCTCCAGCGTGCTCAACAGCCCACGCGCCATCGCCGTGAACATTCGCATCATGCGCATCTTCACCAAGATGAAGGAAATGATCCTCTCCAATGCCGAATTGCTGCTCAGGGTCGAGTACATGCACGAACAGTTGCAGCAGCATGGCGAGAGCTTGGAGCATGTCTTTGATTGCCTCGCAAAGCTCACCGATCAGCCGCAGGAACCTCGCAAAATGATCGGCTTTGGGCGCTAGGGCTGTTGGAGTTTGGGGTGTAGGACAAACATTTTTGTCCACCATCGCCCGAGGTCCTGCACGGCCTCCACCTCAAAACCGAGCGCCACAAAGGTCGCTACGAGGTCGGTGGCCGTCATGAGCGGGTCATCGCACAAGCGGCGCCGCCGCTGCCCCGTGCGGCGCACGACGTTTTCGATCAAATAGATGCGGCCACCCGGCTTGAGCTTGGAGGCGATGTCATGCATCATTGCCGCAGGCTGCGCAAAATGATGAAAGGCCACCGTCACCAGCACCTTGTCAAAGGTCGCAGCAGGCAAATGCGTCGCAGTCGTGTCGCCGATCACCATTTCAAATGTAGATTGCAGTGGCCCGCCCTTCACCTCGGCATAATAGGCCCGCACCGCATCCAGCTCTTGGGTATTGAGACACAAGCTATCGATGTCTTGCACGTAGATGCGCAAACTGTCGTGCAGGGCCGCAAACATCCCCATTCGGTAGCCATTGCTACCCCCGATATCGGCAATCACATCCCCCGCATGCAAATCCAGCACTGCCAACTCCGGTCCATAGACTTCGCCGATGGCTGCCTTGCTTTCCAGCACAAAACCACATGTATAGGGTCTCGTGACTGTGGATTGCGCTTGGGCTGCTCCACAAAAACACAGGTTTCCAAGAGCGGCCAATAGCCCCAGCATGATTGTCTTTCGCAAAATGCCACCCCTGATCAACATTTATTTTCTTTAAGAAATTTTAATAGACTGTAACAAAATGTGGAAAACTCCGTAATAATACCGTTATTCGCGCATATTTGTGTGGATAAGTGGTGGGATTGACGCCAGCCACTTATCATGAAGGCTGTTCTTTTTCTGGAATTGGGCGTAAATTAGTCATGAAAATGCTTGATTCACCAGTGCAACCTTTTAGGATTTCAACGTTGGAGAGAAAATGAGATCAAATTTTGACTGCATGAAATTGTTTTCGCTTTGTCTTTTGCTAGGTATTTTTCCATCGCTTGCACAGGCACAGCGATCCGATGAGAGCGTGCGGGTAAAGGTCCAAAAAACCCAAGAAGGCCATACCCTTCAAATCGAGGACGATGTGCCGGTCGGCGATGCGCAGAATCTCGAGCAATTGATGAACAAATATGGCATGTCTGATGAACTCAAGGAGCTGAAACCGGGCGAAGAGGTGGAGATCGTCATTCGGCGCAAGCAAGGTGGCGAAGAATCAAACGACGTCACCATTGAAATGGATCGCAAGCCCACGACGCCGGTGACAGTTGCAACACCACCGTTGCGCGTGGAACCCAAACCTGCATTTCTTGGCGTGCATTATGAGATGAACTTTGGTTCGACGGTTGGCAGCCACATCACCAAAGTCGAGCCAGGTACCCCAGCCTACAAAGCAGGTCTCAAAGAGGGCGACGTGATCACGCAAGCAGACGGCATCCAACTCTATGAACTTGACGACCTCAGCAGGATCATCAGCAAGAAAAAAGCCGGCGAAAAGGTGAGAATCTCCTATGTGCGTGATGGAAAACCCAGTGTCACGATGATCACGCTCGCCGAGCGCGACGAAGAATTCTTCAAAAACAACGCTCCACAAGGCCATTATCAAATGGAACAGGAATACGATTTGGATCCCGGGAGCAGGATTTGGATCAATGACAGGTCAAGCGTCTCCGATCCAGATGCTAGCGGTCCCTTGCTCGGCGTGATCATGCTGCAAATGGAAAATAGGACACTCATCAATGGCACTGAAACGGTGACGAAATCTGATGGTGCCATAGTGGATGAAGTGATCGGCAACTCGGCCGCGCAAGCCATGGGCCTGCGCAAGGGCGACAAGATCTTGGTCATCAACGGCCGCCATATCAAAGCCGCCGCCGAGGTCACTGCATTGGTCGCAACGATGAAAGTCGGCGACAAGGTCGATGTCGAATACCTGCGCGATGGTCAGCGCCACGCAAGTACCGGCTTGCTCAAAAGCCGCAAAGGTTTTGTGCTGCCCACCGATGAGCAATTGCGTAAGAATTCCGAAATCTACGGCATCGGCAATGAGGAAGAAGAGCCCGGCGTCTTTGACCGGGTGCACCGCATGATGGATGAGGCCCGCGCCCGCGCAAATGGCAGCGATGTAGTCGTGCGAGAATTTCGCATGGTCATCAAAATGGATGAGCTGAGCCCCGCAGAGGCACAAGCACTCAGCGCCAAAACAGGCCACGCCATCAAATCCAGCAGTGATTTGGATTTGCGCGGTCTCGCCTTGTCGCCAAATCCTAGCACTGGCAAGTTTCAAATGGCATTTGACCTGCCCGCCAAGGGCACGAGCACGATCGAGGTCATGGACATGAACGGCACCGTTGTCTACACCGAGCAACTGCGTGACTTTCAAGGGCACTATGTCAAGGATTTTGACATCAGCGAGGAGGCCAAAGGCATCTATGTCATGCGCATTGTGCAAAATGGCAGGTCATTTACCCGCAAAATCGTTACCCAATAAGCGTAGCCTATTTCC
>JANPHP010000375.1:0-7285 GCA_031424495.1 Bacteroidota bacterium
CGCATCGGGCATCGCCGCCGCCATCGGCAAGGCCATCGGCGAACTCCAAGCACAGGCATGAGTCCTCGCGCCTTCCACATCGCAACATCACCAACATCAGCATCCAGAAAATGACCGCCATCTACGGATTGATCGGAAAAAAACTAGGCCACAGCTTCTCCAAGGGCTATTTCACAGAGAAATTTCACAGTGAGCACATCGATGCGATCTTTGAAAACTTTGAATTGGAAGACGTTAAAGGGTTCGAGTCCCTCCGTGCGTCTCACCCGCAATTGCGCGGCTTGAGTGTGACGATTCCTTACAAAGAGGCCATCGTGCCCTTTCTCGATGTGTTGAGTCCGAACGCACAAGCGATTGGCGCGGTGAATTGCATCGCCTTTCGGGACGGGCTCACGATCGGGCACAACACCGACGTGATCGGTTTTAGGGAATCGCTGGCCGAGGTCTATGAAGCCGCGCCGGGCGGCAAGGCCCTGATTTTGGGCACAGGCGGAGCGGCTAAGGCCGTGGAGTTTGCCTTGCAGCACTATTTTGAATTCGATGCCATCGAATTGGCCTCCCGGGAGCCGCAAGGCGATAGCGAAGTCGGCTACGACACCCTCGCCATCGGCAGCTACCGCCTGGTCGTGAACACGACCCCCCTGGGCATGCATCCGCATCTCGAAGGCTGCCCGGAAATCGATTTTGAGCGCTTGGATCCGGGGTGCTTTGTCTTCGACTTGATCTACAATCCTGAAGAGACAAGGCTGCTGTCGGCAGCCCGCGCACGCGGCTGCCAGACCAGGAATGGGTTGGACATGCTCATGCGGCAGGCGGATGCGAGTTGGGCTATTTGGGGGGTGTGAAGGGGAGTTCCAAGGTTTCGCTGCCGCGAATTTTGACAATTTTTTTATTGTCAAAAGATTCAGCAATAAAATTATTGCTAAATCCTGCCGCTCGGCTGGCCAATGGCTTATTCAAGTCCGAAGCGCATTCGCCCCCCTCAAATTCCCTCCAACCAAAATCTTGTCGCGCAGTTATCGTTGTACAGTGGCAGCTGCGTGAATTGCAGACCAAAAATTTGCCTCCTTCAATGGTAGAACGCAAAATAAACCCTAATTTCGGCGAGATGTCCAAGAAGCGAGCATTGGAGACGATACAGGCGCCCATCGCTGAGGAGTTGGTGCAGTTTGAGAAGTATTTCCGTGGGGCGATGAAGAGCCGCGTGATGCTGCTCGATAAGATCATGCAGTACCTCGTCAAGCGCAAGGGGAAGCAAATGCGGCCCATGTTCGTATTGCTGAGCGCCAATCTTGCTGGCGGCATCACCCCCAGTACATTTCGCGGTGCGGCCCTGATCGAGCTGCTGCACACGGCCACGCTGGTACACGACGACGTCGTGGACGACAGCGACGAGCGACGCGGCTTTTTCTCGATCAATGCGCTCTGGAAAAACAAGATCTCGGTGCTCATCGGCGACTTTTTGCTGAGCAAGGGCCTCTTGATGTCCTTGGAGCACGACGACTTCCAGCTCCTCAAAATCACCAGCAACGCCGTCAAGCTCATGGCCGAGGGCGAATTGCTCCAAATCGAGAAGGCCCGCAAGCTCAATGTCGATGAGGCAGTTTATTTTGAGATCATCCGGCAAAAGACGGCCTCGCTGATCGCGAGCTGTTGTGAAGTGGGCGCGGCAAGTGCACGCCCGGGCGATGCCGAGCAGATTGAGAAAATGCGTTCGATGGGCGAAAAGATCGGGATGGCATTCCAGATCCGCGACGACCTTTTTGACTACGGCACCGAGGATGTCGGCAAACCGCTGGGCATCGACATCAAGGAAAAAAAGATGACGCTGCCGCTGATCCACGTCTTGAACAAGGCGAGCTGGGCGCAGCGCCGCAAGATCATCAACATCGTGAAGCGCCACAACACCGACAAGCCCCAGGTCGATTGGCTCATCCAGTATGTCAAGGACCAAGGCGGCATCAGCTACAGCGAGCAGGTGATGAACAACTTCCTGAAAGAGGCGATGGAGATCTTGGACAGCTTCCCCGATTCGCCCAGCAAGACCAGCATGCGCGACTTGGTGGACTATACGGTGTCGCGGGAGAAGTAGGGTTGTGGGCTTTTGGCTTGCGAAAATTGTGGAGCATTGGCCCGTCTAGCATTCCCCCCAACGCATATTTTCACTAAATTGGAGTCAGTTTCAAAGGCAAGACAATGTTTATAGAGTCGTTGAAGGTATCGTACCCGTCTGAGGGTTGGTCATTGGAAGAGACGAAATTTGATCGTTTCAATTTGTTGGTGGGTGCATCTGGGGTTGGGAAGACCAAGATTCTAGCAGCGATCGATAGCCTTTGTCATTTTGCTACGGAACTCAACAGCTTAACTCGGTTTCCCCATGCAAGCATGACGTGGGAGATCAGGTTCAATGCAAAAAATGGAGGGAAATTTTTGTGGGCAGGGGAGATCGGCTCAGGGAATACGAAACAAAGAGGGGCTGCCGAAGGTGGTGAGGATTCCTATTTCCTCTCCGAATCGATTTGGAAGGATGATGAAGCAATTGCTCAACGTGAAGGTGGCGAAGTTTTCTTTGCAGGGAACAAAATGCCAAAGGTCCACAACCAACAAAGTCTAATTGCAATTTTTGGTGAGGACGAAAAACTGTCCGAGGGTTTTCAAGCACTGAGGAAAGTTGTCAATGCAAATGAATCCTCGCTTGCCCCAGTGCCACTCGGCGACACGTTTGAAATGGCATTTGATGGCATGAATGTCGATCTTGAAGGATTTCGAAATTCCTCGGCACCCGTATGCCTCAAATTGTATTGGCTGTTTCATTCAGATGTAGGGAAGCCCCTATTTGAAAAAATTGAAGATGCCTTCAAAGACATTTTCCCATTTGTGAAGTTCTTGAGTCCAGAAATGGTCGTTCGTGACGGGAAGCCTTATGCAGACATTTTTCTAGGAGAAAATTGGCAAGACGCACGACAAAGGATCTCGCTTGAATTTTTCTCTTCAGGAATGAAGAAAACACTGGAGTTTTTGGCGCAAATTGAACTTAGCGCCGACAACTCTCTGATCCTGATTGATGAGTTTGAAAACAGCCTGGGAGCGAATTGCATCTCCTCTGTAACGGATGCGATTCAGTATGCAAAGAGGGGACTTCAATTCATCATCACGAGCCATCACCCTTATATTATCAACAATGTTGATTTCAAGCATTGGAAGATTGTCACCCGCAATGCTGGAAAGGTAGTCGCCAAACCAGCGTTGGAATTTGGGCTAGGTCGATCCCGTCACCAAAATTTTTTCCAACTCATCAATCTTGAGGCATTCCAAACAGGCGTATTGGAGGAGGCTGGATGAACCTTTATTTCTTGGTCGAAGGGAAACGCACTGAGCACAGAATCTACCCCAAGTGGATAGAGCGCTTATGTCCAAACCTGACGCGAAAGGAAGCCGCCCACGAAGTGGATCATGATTGCTATTGCCTGAAATCGGGGCGGGGATATCCCTCAATTCTCACAGAATACTTAGGGGAAACGATCTTGGAATTGAACCATCATGGGAAATTCGATTTTTTGATCCTTTGCGTGGATTCTGATGGCCGCCCGATATCGGATGTGTCTCTGGAAATTCAAGAATTCATGGAAGACAACAAGATCAGAATCCAAGGCTATCAGCTCAAGATTGTGGTTCAAAACATCTCGATCGAAACCTGGTTGCTGGGAAATCGAAAAATGTTGCAGCGAAATCCCAAAAATGCAGAGTTTCGGGACTTTCTGCTTCATTACAATGTCGCTGAATTCGATCCCGAGCGTATGCCTTTGATTGCGGACGATGGCAACCTCTCCCAATTCCACTTCGATTACCTCAGGTTGATGTTGGCTGAAAGAAATGTGAAGTACACCAAAGAGCACCCCCGAGCCGTCACAGACCCCGACTACCTCGACCAACTCATCCTCCGCACGCAAGAAACCGACCACCTCCCCACGCTCCGCGACTTCTTCCAATTCATCCGCAAGGTAAATTCCTGATCCCTGCGTACTTTTGCAGTGCAATGCAAGTGTCACAGATCATCGAGGCGCTCATTTTTGCGGCCGACGCTCCCATGAAGCCGGCGCAGATCAATGAGATTTTTCAAAATGAAGAGTTTTTTGGGATCAAGTTCGACGACATGATCCTGGAGGATGCGCTTGCCGCCTTGGAGCTGAAATACCAGGACGAGTCCTTTGTATTTGAGTTGCGGCTGATCGATGGTGGCTACCAGTTTTACACCAAAAAGGACTATTACCCTTTTGTAAAACACGCCGCCCTCGCCAAAAGCAACCGCCGCATGTCAAGGGCGAGCCTGGAGACGCTCTCCATTATCGCCTACAAGCAGCCGATCACCAAGACGGAGATCGAGTTTATTAGGGGCGTAAATTGTGACTACGCGGTACGCAAGTTGCTCGACCGCAACCTCATCGAGATCAGAGGGCGTTCAGACGTGGCCGGCAGGCCCTTGCTTTATGGCACGACCGCCTTTTTTATGGAGTACTTCAGTCTCAATGACTTGAAAGACCTGCCCAAGCTCGACGAGGTGCATTCAGATGAGGCTGATTTTCAGGCCCAATTCAAGGTTGTGATTTCGGGGGAGGATGACGAGGACGAAAACGTGGGTGACCTGCCGCACGATGACGAACTCAGGCTGACGGATTCGGAAGAAACCGATGGTCAGGTCTGGGAGAATGATTTTGGTTTTAAAACTTCGGAGGAAGAATAAGTGGAAGATAAAGAAAAAAAGGCCAAGGCCAAGCCAGCGGCCAAGTCGGTTGCGGCAACCAAGACGACCGCCAAGGCGGCTAGTACAACTGCGGCCACGAAAGCTGCAAAGCCTGCTGCACCCAAAGCCGAAGTGGCATCATCAGAGAAGCCCAAAACTTCCCCGAAAAAAGTGGTGGCAGCCGCAAGTGCTGCTGAAAAGCCAGCTTCGAAGTCCAAAACCGTGAAAGCGGCCCCGGTCGCCGCAGCTACTCCGCCCGCCAAAAAGGCGAGTGCAAAGAAACCTGCCGCTGACGTGCTTGCTGCGGAGAAACCCGCAGCCAAGGTGAAGGCCGTCAAAGCAGCACCCATCAGCGCCGCAGCCGCCCCGACCGAAAAGAAGGCAAGTGCGAAAAAACCAGCTGCCAAGGCCGCGACGACCGTTGCAGCCTCTGCCTCGCCGGGCGCCAAAAAGGCGACCACCAAGAAAGCTGCACCAGCGGAGACCGCCGCCGAAAAACCAGCCGCCAAGGCCAAAAAGGCCCCCGCATCAGCAGCAGATGCCAACAAGCCTGCCGCTGAACCCAAATCCCCCGAAAAAAGCGTTGCAGCGACCGATGGTGCAGCAAGCGTCGAGGGCGAAAAGAAAGTTCGCACCAAGCCCCGCCGCCGCGAATTGAAGCGTCAGGGCCTCTGGGTGCCCAAGGAGCAACGCGGCAAGTATGGCAAAATGCTGGCCGCTGCGCAGGCTGACAAAGACCAAACCACGCCCGTCAAGGGCAAGCCCGTCCCTCAACCCGACAAAAAGGACGAAACGCGCACTGCCAAGAGCAGCCCTGCGCCGATGGAAACAAAATCCACAGGCAAAAAAGTCGACCACAAGGAAAAATGGGACAAGGAGTCCAAGGCGCCCGAGCGCCATGTCAAGTCTTCAGATTCCAAAAAGCCAAAAGCTGTCCCCACGGAATTCAACGAGTTTGTGAAGCGCCCCAGCGAAAAAGCTGAGCGCAAGCAAGATCGCCGGCAAGAGAAGGTGGAGCGTCAAGCCCGCCAAGTGGATCAGTCGCAAGGCCTATTTGAGGAAGCGATTCGCCTGAACCGCTTTGTCGCACTCTCGGGTGTGTGCTCGCGCCGCGATGCCGACGCGCTCATCAAAGAGGGCAAGGTCAAGGTGAATGGCAAAGTCGTCAAGGAAATGGGCCACAAGGTCATGCCCGGCACCGACAAGGTCGTGTACAAAGACCACGAGCTGCGCATCAAGGTCTTTGTATACCTGCTCATGAACAAGCCCAAAAACCACATTTCGACCACCGACGACGAGCGCGGGCGCGACACGGTCATCGAGATCGCCGAGCGTTACACCAAGGCGAGGGTCTATCCCGTGGGGCGCCTCGACCGCAACACGACCGGTCTGTTGCTGCTCACAAACGACGGTGACCTCACGATGAAGCTCACGCACCCAAGCAGCAAGTTTCCCAAGGTGTACAATGCGCGCCTGGACAAAGACATCAGCGACGCCGACTTGCAAAGCCTGCGCAAGGGCTTTGACCTGGAGGACGGCTTCATCAAAGCCGACAAAGTGCACCGCACAAGCGTGGAGCTCGGCAATGAAATAGGCCTGGAAATCCATAGCGGCGCCAACCACATCGTGAAGCGCATGCTCGCCCACCTTGGATATGAGGTCGTGACGCTCGACCGTGTGAAGCTGGGCCCGCTCGGCAAGCAGGGTCTGCGCAGAGGCACTTGCCGGTTACTTTCAGAAAAAGAGGTGGGTTTTTTGAAAATGCTTTGAAAAAAGGGCAAATGGAATTGCACCTTCAGGGTAATGCAAAACTGGAAATTCCGCAAGGCAGGACTGCTGTAAGGGCAATCGTCTTGCTGGAAGGGTGCTGCAACCGTGTAATCGAGGCTTTTAATTGGGAATGTGTGTGAATCAAAGTTGGTGTTTCATTGCATCAGCTTTGCATTGGAAAGGTATGCGACGTCATTTTTTTTGAAAATCTTTGTGAATAAGAAAGATCAAGCTAAATTGAGCGTTCATTTTTGAGGCTGTGATTTTGGTCAAGTTTCTTTCCTGGCGAAGAATTACTGGATTCATTCAAAATATTTGAATTAGTAAAAGCGTGATATGAAAACTGTAGGTACTGGTGCAGCTGATAGCGGCCGCACAATTCAAAAAAGCAACCCGTTGAAGGCTTGGTTCCCAGCGTTGGTCATTCTTTTGTCCTTCGTAGTGGCATTCGTGGTCTTCTACACGGTGTTTTCCTCACCCGACAACTTCGATGGCGGAGATCCTGAAAAGGGTCACCCGTTGAATATGTTTGGTACCATCTACAAAGGTGGCGCGGTGATTCCGATTGGTATGGCCCTCTTCCTGATGGTATGGGTGTTCTTCTTTGAGCGCGTCATCTCCATTTTCTTCATGGCAAAAGGCACCTCCTCGGTGGATGTCTTTGTACAACGTGTGCGTTTGGCTCTGCGTGACGGCGATATCGACGGTGCAATCCAAGCTTGCGACAAGCAGCGTGGTTCTGTGGCCAATGTCGTCAAGGCTGGTCTTGCCAAG